>JAUNCS010000052.1 GCA_030526485.1 Erysipelotrichaceae bacterium
TAAATTCAATTACACATAGTAATTCAATAACTGTCATAAACATCCCTCCTTTCCTAAAAGCCAATACAGCCTCTGGGCTGTTTTTTTAATGCCTAGACATAAATAAAACCGCATTACTTTGCGGTCTTATTAGATTTGTTTAATGTATAGTTATAGCCTTCTCCATATTTTACACATCTGGAAATCCTGGATAGCGTAGCACTGGAGATATTGGTTTTTTCAATGACTTCGTTATAAGTCTTGTTTTCCATCAGAAGTCTGGCTGCTTTAATACGACATGCCATCTGTTCCACTTCCTGTTTGGTACAAAGATCTTCCAGCAGTTTAGCGCATTCTTCTTTACTTTCAAGACTCAACAAGACTTCGTATAAGTCTTCAATCATTTTATTATCGACTTTTAAATCTTTTTTCA
Source organism: Erysipelotrichaceae bacterium (assembly GCA_030526485.1). GTDB lineage: Bacteria > Bacillota_I > Bacilli_A > Erysipelotrichales > Erysipelotrichaceae > Colivicinus. Next base: position 413 of record JAUNCS010000052.1, read on the forward strand.
TATTTCTAGTATAACGCTACAGCGTCAATGAATTCTTTAGACTTGCTAGATCTTGGATTATTGAAGAAGTCTTCAGTCTTGGAGTCTTCAACAATTTCACCATCGGCTATAAATACTATACGGTCAGCTGCTCTTTTGGCGAAGTTCATATCATGGGTTACAACAAGGATTGCTCTACCCTGTTCTTTTAGTTCTTTTACCACTTTTACTACTTCACCTACTAAAGCAGGATCTAAAGCACTGGTTGGTTCATCAAAACATAAGACATCAGGATTCATGATAAGTGCTCTGGCAATAGCTACACGCTGCTGCTGGCCACCAGATAGCTGACAAGGATAATAGTTTGCTCTATCAGATAGTCCAACCTGTTTTAATAACTGATCAGCTTTTTCTGATAGTACTTTTTTATCTTCACCCTGTAAAGAAGGCGCCAATGTAACATTTTGTTTTACTGTATATTGAGGAAAAAGATTAAATGACTGGAAGACCAGGCCAAAGTGTTTTCTTTTGGCCATAATCTCATTCTCATTCATATTCTTGTCTTTAAGGGCGTCAAAGACGATTTCTCCATCAATTACAAACTGACCACTGTCAGGTGTTTCTAAGAAGTTTAGGCATCTTAGAAGGGTTGTTTTGCCCGCTCCTGAAGAACCAAGTAAGGCAACTACTTCCCCTTTTTCAATTCCAAAAGAAGCATCGCTTAGAACACTGGTTTCATTAAATTTTTTTGAAATATTTTTTACTTCTAGAAACATGCTTAACTCCTGAAATAGTCCAGATTCTTTTCCAACCGGGCAAAAGCTATTGTTAATAGGCCATTGAATAGAAGATAGTAGACACCAGTGAAAAATAATGGCCAAATAATTCCTGATGACTTAATGAAGGCCTGACCAGACCAGATAATTTCGTAGACAGAAATTGTTCTTGATAAAGAAGTATCCTTTACAAGTGTAATAATTTCGTTTGACATAGGAGGGATGATTCTTTTTACAACCTGCAGAAGGATGATTCTAAAGAAAATCTGTCTATTACTCATACCCAGTACCTGGCCCGCTTCATATTGAGACTTGGATATTGATTCAATACCACCCCTGTAGATTTCTGAGAAATAGCAGGCGTAGTTGAAAATAAAGGCGATACTAACAGCTAAAAATCTACCACCTGAACCGCCACCCCAGATATTAGAACCAAAGAATAAGCCTGGTCCATAATAGATGACTAGAAGCTGAAGCATTAGAGGAGTTCCTCTAACGATCCAGATGATAGTTTTACTTAAATATTTAATTGGTTTGAACTTGGACATTGAAAGAAAACAGATAACAAGTCCAAGTGGTATAGCTCCCAGAAGGGTTATACAAAACAATTCTAATGTCTTGACAAACCCTTCATTCAGGGAGCTTAGCACTGTTTGTAACATTATTGAGCGATGATTGTATTTTCAATACCATATGTTGTGGCAATTGTCATCATAGTGCCATCAGCATATGTCTTCTTGAAGAAATCATTTAATTTATCAGCTAAATCAGAACCAGTTCTGAAAGCTACACCATATAGTTCAGAGTTTAAAGAAGCAGTACTTACTAAATCTGCATAAGAAGTACCTTCACCTGTCATAGCAGCAGCCATAGCGTAGTCAATGATACATGCATCAACTGTACCAGAAGCAACTTCCAGTAAGGCATTAGCCTGTGTATCCTTATAGATAACTTCCTTAGCAGCAACACCAGTTTCTTCAAATACTTCCTGACCAGCAGAACCAGCTTCAACAGCTACCAAGTAACCAGCTAAACCATCAGCATCTTTAAACTTTTCAGCATTTTCCTTTTTAACAACGATAACCTGTGAGTTATTTGAATAAGGATTACTTGTTGCAGTAGAAGACTTAACTTCATCAGTAAGAGTCATACCATTCCAGATACAGTCGATTGATTTAGAATTAAGTTCCATAATTTTGTTGTCCCAGTCAATTTCCACGAATTCAACATCAACACCTAATTCTTTCGCAAAGGCCTTACCCATATCAGCATCAAAGCCAATCCATTCACCATTACCATCCTGATAATCCATTGGAGCGAAATCAGTAATACCAACTACCAATTTGCCATTAGCTTTAACATACTCAGAATCAGTCTTAACTGTTTCTTCTTTCTTTCCACATGCTGCCAGTGATAAACACATCAATACAGCTAATAAAGTGACTAATAATTTTTTCATATATTTCTACCTTCTTTTCTATCTGTCTCTATCTTACTTTAGTTCGCTAAAGTTGTAAAGTATAAAAATGAAAGAAAACATCTTTTTTATGAAAGATGTTTCATTTTGTATTCTTTTTAAGAAAATCACTAAATGTTGGATATCCTAGTTTTCTTCTTTTGTTTAGCATATCACTCCAGATTTTCTCACCTTGTTCAATGTTAATATATCCTTTTTCCAAAGCCATTTTCATTATGTCTCCGGTAGTAAGATATTCCAGATTATACTCATCAACATAAGACATAATGTCTTTTAGATTGTTGCTGGCAATAATTCCATTATTTGTTTTAGCTAAAGAAATGGCGGAAGCCTCACCCTTGCCGATAACTTTATGCCCCTTTTTAGGATATCTGCTTAATTGTTCATAAAGCCTATAGGCTTCGCTTCCATATTCAATGTGCATTAATTGAATCTGATTTTGAGATATCAGGACATCAATCTGTTCCTTCATTCCCTTTAGACGATTTAAACCGGGATGAGATAACTCATCATACACTTCTTTGGGAATTATTATGTCAGAAAACAATTTAGTTAAGATGTTTTCTTCATCCACCCACAAAAACGCAGAAATGCAATCAGTATCTATAAAAACAGTTTTAGTCAATTATTTCACCGCTTTCAGTCGTTCCATAAACAAGATCATCTCTAAATCCTTCTAGTAATAATTCTTCATATTTACCATCAGAAATAAGATTGTTTTTATAGATCTTGTTTGTTAAATCGATGTAATAACCATAAGTTGCATACTGTTTATCAACAGGAAGTTTTTCATACAGTTTTGTATCAAAGCCAATACTGCTGGCTATATTTTTAACGCCTTTATTCAAAAGCTTATCAACTTCCTTTTTATCAATAAAATGACAATCAACTAGCTGGTACACCATAGCCTGGTGGCTAATACCAAAGTACTGTTCAAGGCGAACAATATCTTCGATAGATAGTTTTCTGTTGTTGTCTTTTATATACTTTTCTACTTTCTGAACAAAAGCAGTTCTTGGCATTAGAAAATATAAAGCAAATGAATCAGCTTTCCTTTCGTTTTCATTTCCGTTGCCAATAGTTTTTGAACACAAAGAAAGTTCATTATTTTCGAAATATAAATGATAGAACTCATGCGCCAGGGTAAATCTCTGACGGCCTAGAGTCATGGTTGAATTAACAGCAATCAGATTATTGCCATTTTTTCTTTTAATGCACATTCCGGAAATATTGTTGTTGAATGGATAAAAAACCAAACTGAGATTTTTTATATTTTGTGCAATTGCAAAGATATCAACAGGTGATCTGTTGTCTTCACCAAATTCATTTCTAAGTATTTCAGCCTTAGACATCAAATCCGTATAATCAATCATTTTCGCCTTCCTCCAATAGTTCTTCCATAAAGTCCAGGTTTAAAGCTATACGATTGATATCGCTGATAGCCTTTAGATCTTCCAGATTAAGTTCACTGGCTCTAAACGCAAACGATAAGTTCCCTTGTTTCATTTCAGGGTTTTCCATTTCCGAAATGGATACACCAAAAAGTGAAGAAAGCTTTTCCAGCATATCCGCGCTAATGCTTCTTTCTCCTTTTTCTAGTTTTGAAATCAGGCTTTGGTCAACACCCAGAAATTCAGCTAGATTATTTTGATTTAATTTCATGTTTTCTCTTAAACGTTTTAAATTATCACCGAGCACCGTATTTTTCATAAATCACCATCACAAAAATTTGTCATATTTCCATTACTATTTTATCATATTTTATGACAATTATTATTCATTGCTTTGAGCTAAAATAAATTTATGAACAAAAATACAATACCTGAAGATTTTACACTTGCCCTAGCTCTGGTTGATGGCTTGCCAGTAATCTTCTTTGCGATAAATATGATAATTATTGGAATCAAGTTTAAGAGTTTCTTATTTGTCTTTGGCGCCCTGCTTTGTACCTTTGCTGGTTTAGCTAAGGTCTTCTGGAAAATAATAGTAGCTCTAAAAAAGAAAAACATCTGGTTTCTATTTATCCAGATGCGTATAACAATGCCTCTTGGCTTTCTGATTATTCTATTAAGTCTAATCTTTAACTACAAGCGAATTAATCTGTCTGTTGTCTTAAGGTTTCCTGCCTGTGTCTTCTTTCTAATTGGAATTATCGGTATGTGCCTAATGGGTTATTTTGCCCTGAAACTTGATAATAGTGATCTTAAGTCCAACTGGATAGAACAGATAACTAATACTTTCGCGCAATTAGCTCTATTAATTGGAACTTTGCTTGTTTAAAAAAGATGAGAAACAATCTCATCTTTTCATTACATTAAGTCTTTTATACGTTTAGCTAAGCCTTCAAGCTTCTTGAATGGAGTAGCACAGATGCCAACTCTAATACCCATATTTAGCTTGATGCAGTAGATATGATTATCTAGCATTCTCTGATGAAGCTGATCACGGTATTCGTTGTTTGGCATTTTTAGTGTTACAAAGAAACCTTCTTTGTATGGGTAGTATTCAATGCCCTGTTCATCACATTCTGCAATAAACATCTTAGCTCTTTTTTCTAATAAGTCTTTATAGAAGTTCTTTTCTTCATTGAATTCTTCCAAGTGATTTTCAAGAACATCAGTAATATTTGTCATGCAGGCATTATTGCAGCTTGCATAAGTAGTTCTGATATGTTTTTCACACTGGTTAACAAATAAGTCAACAAGTTCAGCATCCTTGTGGATTACCATTAAGGCACCAAGTCTTTGACCATAGTATGAGAAAGTCTTTGAACATGAGCAAGCCATTAGTACCAGGACTGTTTCATTTAATTCATTGAACAGTTCCATATACTTCTTGGCATCTTTATCAAAGGCATAGTCTAAGTATGCTACGTCATTTAGCAAGATAGCTTCTTTCTTAGAGTTTAGAGCCTTAGTAATCTTTTGCCATTCTTCATAGGTATATGAATGGCCTGTAGGGTTCTGACATGGTGAGTTTACAATAACAAAGGCTCTTTCAGCACTTTCAATCTTGTTTACAAGATCGTCAACGTCATAGATATCATAAGTAACTGACTTTAAGCCATGTTCCTTAATGATCTGCTGGTAGTTACCCCAGGCAATGGCTGGTGCGATAACTGTTTCACCTTCATTTAGACACATTTCCACCGCTAATGATAAAGCAGCTGTACCACCGGCTACGGCTACGGCTTCACCCTGACATCTTCCTTCTAGGACATAGTCACGATATACTTTTCTGAATTCTGGGTTTCCAGCCGGAGACTTAGCGTAGGCAGCTCTTGTTCTGTTGTCTACTTTGTTGTAACTGTCAAATACAGTATTAAAGGTTGCTAGTACACCGTCTTCATTAAATAATGATCCAACAGATGCATTTACAGTACTTGGGTCTTTATCAGCTTTAGCTGCATTGGAGATTGCGAATACGCCATCTACGAAACGAACAACTTCTTTTCCTTGTTTATAAAACATACTATTTCACCTCTTTAAATAATGTATTTGCAGCGATTTCCAATAGGGAATCTTTATAAGCATAATACTCTATATATTTTTCACCTAATTTGGCTTCTCCGTCAACTACTAAAGTATCATTTAACTTGAAATTTTTTATTTTTTCTAAAAGACGGTTCAAATCTTCAAAGTTGGCTGAAGAAGTCATGGAACCACTCATTTTATTCAGCAGTTCTTTAATAAAGGCATTATCACTGCTTTTTTCGCTTAAAAGTTTAGATATTTCCTTGATATATTCTCTTTGTCTTTTCATACGATTGATATTGGTCGCATCTTCTAAGTCATATCTGTTTCTTACAAACTTTAAGGCCTGTTCACCATTTAGTTTTAGATATGTCCCTTGTACAAAGTCTTCATCAAGAATGCTTAAATCATCTTCTAGATAAACAGTAACTCCACCAAGCAGGTCATTAACGATAGCCACCGAGTCCATACTGTAGGCTAAAGAATAATTGATATGAATATTAAAGAATAATTTACTTACCGCATCTTTTACATTGAGTAAAGATACTAAACCCCCATCACCATAGGAATGACTTAGTGATAGCTGGCCATAAGTTGTACTGACTATTTCATTGCGCATACCCAAGACATTAATATCAAGCATAGTGTCTCTATTGATTTGTATCGGCGTAATTGTCTTATCATAGTCATCGATTACCAGTAGCATTACAAAGTCTGCTAGCTGATTGTTTCGATAATCATCAACCATTTCAGTTGCATAGGTATCTAGTCCTACTACCAAAACTGTTTCCTTACTCCTATCGATGGCATAGTATTTGTCATTGTAATAGAAGTCATAATCAATTACAGTTTCTTCCTTTTTTTGACAAGCATAAAGAAGCGATACCATCAACAGTATCGCCAATATGATTAAAGATTTCTTTCTTAGCTTATTAATCATTTTTTATTTAACACTTGTATTAACTACCGGTCTATCACTGCTGGTATTTCCTTCACCAACTATTTTAGTTACTATCGCAAATGGTGAAGCTGAATTAAATGAGAAATGAAGATATTCGCCAACAATATGGGCATTATCGACTATTTCCCATGAACCATCATCCTTATAGTGAATTAAAGCTACAAAGTTCTTTAAAGTCTCAGCCTGCAGTTTCATTGCATAGTCAACATTGTGAACAATGGTTGTGGTTCCTTCAATATATAAAGTGATGTCAAAGACATTGGAAGCAGCCAGTTCTTCCTTAGGAATATGTTTAATAGTTGATACTTCTTCTAAGACATCAAGATAATCAGTTCCCTTTACAATATCATCTCTAGCTTCTACCAGTTTATCTTTAACTTCGCTTACGGCAATAGAATCTCTGCTTTGATATGGTGTTAAAACAATGATGATATTTAAGCCACCACTGCTTAACTGATTACCAGCATTATCCTTGGCATAGTCAACAGTCTGACCATTGCTGTTTAAATCACCATCAGGATTAATAATATCAGCTGGTTTTTGCACACTTGGCACATTAACTGCCATTACACTTAAACCATTAGTAATCAGTAATATACATGTAAGTAAGAGTATTAATAGTTTCTTCATATGCCTAATAACTCCTTAGCTCTTGTATCCAGTTCATTTAAGAATCTTTGCGAATAATTCAGTTCAAAATATCTTTTGGCCACACTCATATTAGGAATGCGATAAGTAAGATTATGAGAGTCACTACCCAAGAAATGAATATAGCCCTTTTCAATTAAAGACTTCATAAATTCATCTTCATATACCAGATCTTCAATATTCATCTGTAAGTAAATACCATTATTTACCAGTTTCAGTATTTCTTCTTCACTGTAAAAGTGCAGATATCTTTCAATATGGGCCAATACTACCTGTAGTCGCTGATTAAGTATCAGGACTTTATTTAAATCAATACGATTAGAATATGGTAATTCCAGCAGTAATAAATCAGTGCCCTCTATACATAACTTATCGACATCTTCATTTCTTTCAATATTGGGGAAGTAGTATACTTCACTACCTAGAAGCATTTTAATGCTTCCCTTATAGCTTTCTTTAAGTTCCCTGTATCTAAGTTCCCTTCTTTTAAGAAAGCTCTCCATGTCCTCATATAGCGCATAGAAATGAGGAGTTAACACCAAAGTATCAACTCCTTCTTCTTCCTGTTTATTTAATAGTTTTAGACTTTCTTCAATGGTCTTGGCACCATCATCCATGTCATATAAGATGTGACTGTGAAAATCCAGCATTATTGCTCACTTTCTTTCTTGTAGTGGCCCTTATAGCCTACATATTTATCGTATGGATAGATGCCTACCTTTTTATGGCGATAGACTTCATTGGAAGTTGAGTCAGTTAAGACCAGTCCCAGTAAAGGTATTTCCAAAAATCCGATGGCCTTGATACAGGCATTTAGTGAGCGCTTATTTGAATAGTTTTCTCTTACAACCAGCACTAAGCCATCTACCAGTTCCTTGGCAACCAGAGCATCGGTAACGATATTAACTGGTGGCAGATCCAGGATGATGTAGTCATAGTAGCGGTTTAGTCTTTCAACGACTGATACCATCTTTTCACTTCCAAGCAGTTCACTTGGATTTGGTGGTAAGGAGCCACTTAGAATGATATGGAAGTTTTCCATATTCTTGTATTGGAGGGTGACATCTTTTTTAGGAGCACTACCTACAATATAGTCACTTAAGCCCTTCTTGTTTTTGAGATTAAGTTTATTGGCGATACTTGGTAAACGCATATCAGCGTCAATTAGAAGGACTTTCTTGCCACTTTGGGCAAAGGTATAGGCCATGTTGATGGAAGTAGTTGATTTACCCTCGCCACGATTAGCTGAGGTTACACCAATTACTTTGCATGGCTTATCACTTACTAAAGTAAATGACAGATTAGTTCTTAATAATTTATAAGCTTCCTTGGCGGTAAAATGCATGTTTTCGCAAAGAGTTGTTACATCTTCCAAAGGAGCTTTCTTGACATCTTTTTTAGAAAGAGAAAATAAATTTTTCATTAGTTTTCTCCCTTCTTTTTGTATGTTGACTCATAGGTCTTATTATCAGTTTCTTTTAAGTTAGGAATAACCGCCAGTACTGGTACCTTAACCAGGTTATTAAGCTGGTCTTCACTTCTGATAGTGTCATCTAAGAAATGCAACAATAGGATTACTGCACAAGATAAGATGAAGCCGGCAGCTGCACCTAATAGTGCATACTTGGTATAGTTAGGACCTACCTTATTGCGGTTGGTTACACCATATTCTACAATCTTGGCACTAGTACCATTTACAATATTGGCTACCTTATCCGGGAAGATGGCTGCTATCGCATTGGCCAAAAGACTGGCTTCTTCCGGTATTGGTGAGGTTACAGTAACCGAAAAGATTTCGGTATTATTTACACTTTTGGCAGTAATCATCTTACTGAGTTCTTCATAAGTAAGACTTAGACCAGTTTTCGCAATAACGGTTTACAGAGTGTTTCTGGTCTTTAGAATAACGATGTAGGTATCAACCAGACTCTTGGAAGCTGTTAAGTCACCGCTGCTCACTGAAAATTCTGTCCCATTTAAATTAATATTGGAGTTATTGACATAGATATAGACATGTGATTCATATGTCGGTTCCATGGTTAATTTACTATAGGCAAATAAAGACAGACAGCCTATCAGTGAACATAAGATTATAATGTGAACTTTAGATAGAAGTGCCTTGAACAGTTCAAGTAAATCTATCTCATCTTCATAAAAAGTTTCCATGTGATAATTTTATCATAAACACAAAATTTCATAAGTTATAATAGATGGGTAAAAAGGAGAAATTAAACAATGTTAGTAATTGAAATGGAATCTGGACAGGTGATGAAGTTTGAACTAGATGAAGAAAACGCTCCTATCACTTGTGCAAATATTAAGAAGCTGGCTAATGAAAACTTCTATGAAGGAATCATTTTCCACAGAATCATTAAAGACTTCATGATTCAGGGTGGCGACCCAACAGGAACTGGTATGGGTGGTTCAAAAGATGAAATCAAGGGTGAATTCAAGTCTAATGGTGTAAACAATACTCATAAGCATAAAAGAGGTACTATCTCTATGGCTCGTACTCAGATTAAGGACTCTGCTTCTTCTCAGTTCTTTATCTGCCATGTAGATACTCCATTCCTAGATGGTGAATACGCTGCCTTTGGTGATATGGTAGAAGGCTTTGATGTCTTAGATGAAATCGCTAATCGCAAGACTGGCTTCAACGATAAACCAATCGTACCTCCAGTAATCAAGAGAGTATACATCGAAGACTAATAGCACTTATAATTAAGATACAAGGATGTACCGATAAGCGGTTAGTTCCTTAATGATTGATCAAATGATCGCACGTTTAGGAAGAGTGGCGATCATTTTTTCTTTTTATAGCTTATATTTATTCATAATTTGAATAATAAGTCTTTTGAAACATGCTATACTAGAAATGTAAAAAGGATGTACCGATAAGCGGTTAGTTCCTTAATGATTGATCAAATGATCGCGTTCATTGGAAGTGTTGGCGATCATTTTTTCTTTTTATCGGCCATATACTTGCCGATAGATACTCCAGCTGTAAAAATAGCTAATGTAAATTCAATTACACATAGTAATTCAATAACTGTCATAA
>JAUNCS010000053.1 GCA_030526485.1 Erysipelotrichaceae bacterium
TAATTTCATCTTTTTTTATTGGAAAAGCGAGGAATTTTGAAACAAAAATCACAATAACTATATAGGAAGTGATTCTTATGAATTATTCTCTTCATGGTTTAGGTTTTGGGTGTGAGCAACATGTTGATGGTGGTTATTACCATTCTTCAAGTATCTGTTTCAATTTTGACACTTTATATGTATTTGAAAAAGTAGTCAACTCTTTTTGATCTGTATATGTTGTAAGAAAGGAGAAGGAACCTAAGTCATGAAAAAAGCAGCTTTCGCAGAGCTGCTTTTTAATTTAAGGAACCTTTTAGATTCTGAGTGCATACATATTATACCAACTCATTTAATATTTATTAAAAAGAATTAATTATTGAAAAAATAATTTGTCTTACTTTTGAACTTTGAATATGTAAGCAAGAAAGGAAAAGGAATTTTTAGGTTCCTGGCTGTCATTATTATAGCATCTGCTGGAATAAATATTATTTAAAAAATTTGGTATAAAGTGAGGATTTTTAATCACATTTTCACAATAACTATATAGGAGGTTTCCTATGGAAAAGAGATTAAAAGCTTTATTACGACTGGCAATTAAGCATAATGCCAGTGACATTCACTTTGGAATGAATTATGATGATGTGAACATTTATATGCGTATTAATGGAGGGATGCGCAAGGTTAAAAGTCTGAGCGGTGACAATAAGCTGATCAGATACCTGCAGTATAAGGCTAATCTGGATATTGGTAATATGACTGTTCCTCAAACCGGGCAGTTTGAAATGGAAATTGACAACAATATATTGTCTTTGCGTTTTGCGATAGTTAACAGCTTAAATAATGCCAATGCGGTATTAAGAATACTTAATAATAGACTCAGGGTAGAGGCTAAAAGCCTATCAAGAAACAGTGAACAGAATGCTTATTTAAGTAAACTGCTGGATATGCCTAATGGTTTGATTATGATATCGGGGGCAACGGGTTCTGGTAAGACAACAAGCCTCTACGCCTTATTAAAGAATGCTCCTAATAAGGTCATTTATACCATTGAAGATCCAATTGAGGTCTACAATGATAACCTTATTCAATTACAGATCAATGAGAAGATTGGCTTTGATTATGAAGAGGGCATTAAACAGATTTTAAGGCATGATCCTGACATTATTATGATTGGGGAAATAAGAGATGACAAGGCAGCTAAAATGGCGCTTAGGGCGGCTAATACTGGGCATCTGGTACTGGCAACAATTCATGCGTCTAATGCTTCTTCATGTATCAGCAGGATGGTGGATTTAGGGGTAAGCGAGGCTTATCTTTATGAAATGCTGGTCTGTCTTATTAATCAAAGAATGATTAATGAAGAAGATAAATATGTGGTCTATGAAATTATGGATAAAGAGGAAATTGAATACTTTAGAAAAGAAAAGAAGAATAGTCCTTCTTTTCTAAGTATTGATAAACAGCTGGAGAATAAGGGTGTTTACTTTAAATAAGAAAATAATCAGTATTGATGATCTTTCTTCAATTAATGAACTTCTTAATTCGGGTATTCCTATTAAGGATGCGTTTAGGATTATTGAGAACAGTTCTAATAAGGAAGTAATTGATGAAATCATCGATAAACTTGATAGAGGTTTATTAATAGAAGAATTCATCTTTATGTATCTGCCAAGAGAGATTAATCCTTATATGAAGGCATTAATCATGAATATGTCTTTTGAAGAAAGTATTAAACTGTCTTTGTCTTTTTATAAGGAGAGTAAGGAAAACAGTGATGACTTAAGCAAGGCCTTGCTGTATCCCTTAATACTTTTGTTTATTACTTTAAGTGCCATTTATCTGTTTGATGCCTATGGTCTTGATGCGATTATGGAAATGCTGAAAAGCTTTGATAGTGATATTAAGTCTTTTACGGTGATGAGGGTAATACTTAGAATTATTGTCTATATCTTTTACTATGGCATGCTGATAATGTTTGTCTTGGCTTTATATTTTTTAAATGACAAGAATATTTCTCTGTTTTATATCCTAATGTCTAAATACTTCCCTGATTCTATAGTTCAGGTCTATTTCTGTGAACAGTTTATCAGTATGTTTCTGATATGTTATCGATTAGGTTATAAGACTAAGGAGTCAATTGAAATACTTAACAGTCTTCATACCAAGCCCATTGTTTCCTTACTTTCATTTCATATGGAAGAGAAGCTTTTAAAGGGAGCTACTTTAAAGGAGGCCAGTGTCCAAAAGTATTATGATTCTACCTTGACCAAGTATTTAAATATTGCCTTATTGAGTAGAGATTTTAATCGCATCTTAAGTGATTATGTAACTTTGAGTAAAAGAAAGAATAAAAGAACGATTCAGCAGCTTACAAGTCTAGTTCAGATATCTTCCTATGTTGGCGTAGGGCTGGTAATTGTCTTTATTTATCAGGTGCTGTTTTTGCCAATGCAGGCTTTAAGTAATTTCTAAAAAACATGTTATCCTTGTATTGATGAGAAACAAGAATAAGACCACTAAGACCTGTATAGCCTTAATAATTTCTTTAATGATTTATCTGTTTTTGATGTATTTAAATAAGCTATTGGGCTTTAATGAAGTGCCTTCCTACTATGTGACAAAGCAGTGGTATGTACCAACTAATTTATATACACCTTTCTTTGCAGGTATTGCGGTCTGTTATGCTTCCCAGGAATCTTATGAGCATTCCAAGGCTCAGGCCAAGTCCAGAATTCTGGGTTCTATTGTTGGTGGCTATTGGGGCTATCTGTTAATTTCGATATTTGAGGGACCATTAGTAAAGTATCTTTCTTTATATAAGGGTACTATTCCCTATAATGCCTTAATGTATATTCTGGTTACCTGTGGGGCTGGGATACTGATGCTGTTTATAAAGAGGACTAATATAGGACATGTTGAGTTTATTTCTTTATTAACTTATTTATCAGTAACAATATCCGTTAGAAATGGTGGTTTGGGAGCTTTTATTTATACCAATAATCGTGTTCTTTCTACTATCATTGGTGTTCTTTTAGCTCTATATATTCATTCATTTCCACATTTCAAGACCGAGAATAAGAATATCTTATTCTTATGTGCTCTTGATGAAGTCTTATACAGCAGGGACATTGGGGTTAAGCCACATAATGTCCATAAGATCAGAGACATCTGTAATAATGAACTGAATCTTACTTATATGTCTTTATATACTGCTGATCACTTCCTAAAGGCTATTAAGCCGGCTGAGCCAAGTGATCCAATGATAGTGATGTATGGTTCTGCTATTTATCATCCAAAGACTAAGAAATATAGTGATATCGTTACGATTGAAAATAAAGACCGCATTTTAATTGATAACCTGTTAAAGGAGAACAATGCCTTCAGATTTGTCTACAGTGAGGGTGATTTCATCTGTTACTATGATGATTTAAGCGAAACTGGTTCAAGAACTTACTTTGACCATAATAAGGAAATAGATCTTAAGATGGTTAAGGCTAAAGTGCCAGAAGATCTTGATATTTCAATGTATATCATCGTTAATAAGAATGAAGTAATTAATGACTTGTACAGTAATCTTAAAGATCACGATGAGTTAATTATTACAGTTTCCAAGTATGACTTATTAGAGGGTTATTCAATGATGATAGTTCATGAGAATGATGCTGGTAAGCATATTTCTTTAAAGAAGTTAAAGGAATATATTAACTTTGACTATGTAGTCTATGTTGGTTCTAAGGACTATGATGAAGATATCTTTAATCATGCGGACTATAAGGTTTGTTTAAATAATGCCGATAAGGAAATACTGGATAAGGCTGATTATGTAATCAGTTCTGCTGACAGCCAAGAGGTTATTACTTTTATCAATAATGTTTATCATTCCAAGGATTATAAGCGTTATTTGGATTCATTAAGAAACAGGGGATAGTATGTATAAAATAGCTTTTTTTGATATGGATGGAACCCTACTTCGTTTCCATCATAAAAATCCAACTGAAAACACTATTAAGGCTCTAAGAGCCTTACAACAAAAGGGTGTTCTGGTAGCAGTAGCTACTGGTAGACCTGCCAGCAATGTGCCAAAGATTGAGGGCTTTGAATTTGATTTGTTCTTAACATTTAATGGCTCATACTGTTTTATGAAAGATGGGACAGAAATCTTTTCTAATCCTTTAGATAGTGAGGATGTAGCTAAGTTAATTGATAATGCTAATAGAATAAATAAACCATTAACCATAGCTGGTGTAGACTTTATGGTAAGTAACTGGAAGGATGAAAACCTGCAGGAGTATTTCAATATTGGCAGTAGTGAACTGATTGTTTCAAATGAGTTTACTGAACTATCTAAACATAAGGTTTATCAGATGATGTCTTCGGTTGGACCAGATGATTATGATGACATTTTAGAGGGAACAAAGAACACCACTATTGTTGCCTGGTGGGATAAGGCTGGTGATATCATCCCAAAGACTGGCGGCAAGGGTGTAGCAGTTAAGGCTGTCCTTGATTATCTGAATATTGATGTAAGTGAAGCAATTGCCTTTGGGGATGGCTTTAATGATAAGGAAATGCTGAAGGCTGTCGGTAATGGTGTAGCCATGGGCAATGCCAAGGATGATGTAAAGGCTATAGCTAACAATATCTGTCTAAGTGTAGATGAAGATGGTGTTTACCATTACTTAAAGGATAATATGATCATTGAATAAGTCTCTAAGAGACTTTTTCTTTTTACCACCATAGTAGCAATAAAATAAATAAAGCGGTGATTAACCGCTCTATTCAATGTTGAATTCTTTTCTGTCTTTGATTAATGATTCCAGATAGATTTTATGAGCTACGGCCAGCATGACATTCTGACAGGCATAGACAAATGTATCTGATACGTGATGATAAGGAGTATGAACTATTTCTTCTTTGTTGAAGATAGAAGTCAGACAGTTCTGCAGATCATCACAATAGTAGTTATAGGAAACAGTTATATCAGTAATATTTAGTACCTGATTAACTATTAATACTATTTCATCAAGAGTAAAGGTTTTCTTTAATATTGAAATAATGATTAAAACTACCAGCTGGTCTTTGTTGTACTTCTTTTTGACAGGAGCTTCAATAAAGCCATTTTTTACATAGTTATTTATCATTGACTTGGTAATGATTTTTTCGTCATTAAAGAAATAGTCTTTTAGATTGGTTTCAATATAGTTAATTACCTGTTCAGCGAATAGTGGGAAATCAGGTAATTCTTCGTAGTGAGGTAGGTAAAAGTTTCTCATGTTAATATTCTAACACTATATTAAGTAGTATACATAAATATATAATCTAGTTTTTAAAACTAGATTGTGATATAGTATTTATGTGGAGGACTTTTGATGAGAATTATTTGTGACACTGCCGCACTTATTCATCCAAGCGAGAGTAAGGAACACGGCATTACTATTCTGCCACTTAATGTTACGATCAGTGGTAATACTTATCGTGAATTTGTCGACGTTGAACCTAAAGAATTTATTGAACTTATTAAACAGGGTGGAGTACCACAATCTTCTCAACCATCTGTTGGCTCTGTAATGGAAGCTTTTGAAAGTTCTGATGAAGAAGCACTTGTATTCGCAATGGCTGATGGTTTATCAGGTACATATCAGACTTTTGAAGGTGTTAAGCAATCAATGGAAACTGATAAGATTACAGTTGTTAATACCCGTACTTTAGCTGGTCCTGAACATCATATCGTAAGAAAAGCTATTAAGATGAATGTCATGGGCAATACTAAGGAAGAAATCCTTGAAGAAGTAAATAAGATGATTGACCACAGCTATTCATTCTTAATACCACTGGATTTTGGTTTCTTACAAAGAGGTGGAAGATTATCTAAGGGTGCTGCTTTCATTGGTGGCTTAGCTAAGATTATTCCCGTACTTGTTCAATCAGATGATGGTAGAACTTTGGAAAAACTGGCTATGAAGAGAACTTTCAAGGGTGCTGCAGCTGAGATTGCAAAGGCTCTTGAGGCTAAGGGTGTAGATAAGAACTATACTATCTATCTGTGTCATGGTGACAACATGCCTTTGGCTGAAGAACTTAAGGGCTATTTAATGGAAACTTTCCCTGAATGCAATTATAAGTTTATGCAGTTATCTCCTGCTTTCTTAACTCAGGGTGGCCCAGGTTGTGTAGCTATTCAGGCTGTCTTAAATTAGTTTGCCGAAAGAAATTCCCTTTGTTTCTTTTGACTATATGAAATCATCTCAATCGAGATGATTTTTTTATGTTTTATAATTGAATTAACAAACATGAAAAAAGACACTAAGGACCATACAGTCAAAATATTAAATAAGCAGCTGGAACTTTTAAAGTATATGCATGAACCTCATACTACTGAAGAGTTATTAGAGAAGACTGGATATAAGACCAGACAGCAGATTAATGACTTATTCAGATATGCGGAAGATGGCATAAAGATAGGAAATGTTAGGATTCCTTTTATTAAACAGGCCTGTTCGCATAAGAAGTTTGTTTCTGTTGGTACAAAGGAATTTAGTGATGAGAGAATTGATGAAGATCGTATCAGTGAGAAGAATTCTGTTCATCCAATCATTCTTCCTTTAAATCTTACCCAGGTTTCTTTACTTACCAATCACCTGGAAAAGCTAATTGAAAATGATTTAGACAGACATGAGTATCATAAGATTATTGATATGATTGATAATCAGCTGTCTGATTATGCCCTAAAAAGATTAAATAGAACAAGCGATGATAGAGAAGTTAACTGGACTAAGGAAGAGAGAAACTGGTTATATCTTGAAAAGACTTTATATGCGGGTGATAAGGGTACAGCTGGTTTAACACTTTCGGATTCTAATGGCAGAAGTCATAGGGGTTATATAGAAAAGAAAGATAATAAATGGCTTTTCAGGGATACTGATGAAGACAGGTGCTATGTATTAAATCTAGAGGATCATTCATTAATACCATATACAGTGGAGTAGCATATTACTCCACTTTTAATTTGTTTAAATATCTACCTTAAGATGAAGACGTAAACAGGGAGGTATATCAAATGAAAAGAACTGTTAAAGAAATGTATAGAGAACTGGATACCTTTGTTAAGGCGGATATGAAAAGAGTTAATGAATTAAAGGATAAGTATCTTAAGGAAGATGGTTCTTACTGGCTGGCTACAAGAGAAGAGATGTATGGTGGTGGCAATGATGTCTATATGGATATGGTAGTTATTCCTACATATGAAACAGCTATCAAGATGCTTAGGGAAAAGAAGTATATTGATCATAAGACTATTAAGTGGAGCTTAAATAATCGCTTTGCTGGACACAGCTACAGCTCACTTGATACGCAGTTATATTATCTTGATAAATTACTTGATTGTGATTTAAGAGAACTTGATGAAGAAGAAAGAGAAATGCTTGTAAAGATTATTGAAGGTATAAGAAAACTGTATGCAAGCAATAGCTTATTTTCTTTCAATGTTGAAGAAGACCGTACACACATTAAAGATGTATTAAAAAAGTATGATAGAGATGTCTATACTTTCACCTATGGCAGTTTAATGAAGGGTGAATATAATCATCCCATCATTGAAGACTGTGAATGTATAGGTAAGGCAGAATGTATGGGCTATAGACTATATACAAATAATTATTATCCATATATGACTAAGTCTCTTGATGAGTCTAATGTGGTATATGGTGAATTGTATATCCTGGATGAGGGTGCTAAGCACTATGTAAGAAGAATTGAGAGTGCTGAATATGATGAATTGCAGGTTACTGTACAAGCAAATAATCTAACTTACTTCCCGGCAGCTTATATTGCTAAGGAAGAAATTGATTTAAACAGATATATGAAATATCCAGTTAATATGTCGTGGACTGGTAGAAAATAGTTTTGTTCCTTTTATATTATTTAGACACTTTATTAATTACTGTTTACTTAAATAGACCATTTGAAACAAAATTATTTAGTGTGTATATAATTAAATATATGCTTAATAGAAAAGGTTTCACTCTTGGTGAATTATTGATAGTCGTCGCAATCACAGGTGTTCTTACAGTTATCTCTTTACCTGTGTTTAATGGACAGATGGAAAAGAGTAGAGAAGCCAAGGATCTGACTAATGTCAGAAATGCTTATGCAGAAGTTCTGGTAGCGGCTATGACTGAAGATACTACTGCCAAATATAAGGGTGAAACGATGTATAAGTCTGGTACCTATGTAGCCAGTGTAAAGCTGTCTCAACAGTTTGATGGCTGGGATACTGATATTACTGGTATGCAGGTAGGTGGCGTACAGGCTGGTGACTACACTCACTGGCAAAACCGTCCTAAGGCTGGTGGTACGGCCAAGGTCTACTATAAGGACTACCAGGTATATATTAACCGGGGTGGTGAAGACTATATCAACGCTATTTCGGCTTCAGAGTTTTTAACCAAGGATTTGTTAATATCTATTCTTGGTTCAAGTTATGGCTTTAATGTTGTGAATTCTAATGAGCCTTTATCACAAAAAGGCGGTACGTATAAATTTGAGGAATTTGCCAAGGCTAATGGTGTTGACTTAAAACAGTATGGTGCCAATACATGGCAGATTTATGCCAAGGGTGATGGTCAGTTCCTTGATCAACCCGTTATTTACTGGTCAACCGTAGAATTAAACAATACCATGGATAAACAATTTATTCCGATTATGGGTTATCGTGATGGCAAGTATGATGTTTATCGTGCAGAAATCATTACTTATAATCGTGGTACAGCCAAGGAATATACAACAATCAAGAATAATTTCGTTAAGATTGGTAATACAAGTTCAGTAGCTACTTTTGAATATGAAAACTACTATGAAGCCTTAGATATCTACAATAAGCTGATGTTGGCTTATGAGGCTAATGGTACAGTTACTACTGATGATTTAAGAATTCATGGAATAAAATAATATGCCTTTAGAAATAATAAGAGAAGATATTACCAGGGTTAAAGTGGATTGTATCTTAAATCCTACTGATAACATATATTCAGGTAGTGGTGGTACAGATAGAAGAGTCCATGAGGCAGCTGGTATAGAATTAGATAATTTATGTAGTGTGCTTAGTCCTTTAAAGACAGGTGAAGTAGTTCTTACACCTGCCTTTGATATGACTAACTGTAAACATATCATTCATACAGTAGGCCCAATATTTAATGAGGGCAGTGATGCTGATGTGAGAAACTGTTATGTGAATGCTCTAAATAAGGCTAAGGAAGTACAGGCAAGAAGTATTGCCATGCCTTTGGTGTCTACTGGTACTTTTAAGTATCCTAAGAAGGATGTCTTAAGGATAGCTACTAATGTGATCAGTGATTTCCTTTATGAGAATGAAATGGATGTTTATCTATTAGTCTATGATAAGGAGGCTTTTGATATCTCTAAGAAGCTATATAGGGATGTTAAGGACTACTTATCAATGTATGGCTTGACTCTAGGGGAAGAAGTATTTAATTCTTGTTCAATCAGTAGAGAACATTTCTTACGTAGTATTGAACCAGAGGAATGTGCTGCAGATACTTTTGATACCTGTTCTATTGATTTTCCTTATTTGGATGATTATATAGAGGATGAGTCATTTAACGAGTGTTTAAGGCGTTTTATAAGGGAAAAGAATTTGTTAGAAAAGGATGTCTATAAGAGAGCTAATTTAACCAAGCAGGCTTTTAATGGCATCTATAATGAAAAGAATACTCCTAAGAAGGGTAATGTCTTAGCTTTAGCTATCGGTCTGGGTTTAAATATTGATGAGGCTGAAGAGTTTATAGAGAAGGCTGGTTATTCTTTTGGCTATACCAAGCAGGATTATGTTATCCGTTATTTCATTGAACATGAGTATTATGACATCTTTGAGATTAACTGTTTCCTGTTGGATAATGATTTGCCTTTTATTGGTTCCAAGTATGAATAAAAAGTAAATTGTGAGTTTACCTTTTGTTAAGTTATGAAAACTAGAATGTGATTGTAAGGAAAAACCTACAATCACATTTTTTAGGAGGAAATAATTATGAAAAAGAATTTAACAGAGGTTGTATTTATTATTGATGAATCGGGTTCAATGTCAGGTTTAGAAAAGGATACTGTTGGTGGTTTTAATTCAACCATCAAGAAACAAAAGGAAGAAGAAGGTGAATGCTTAGTTTCTACAGTTTTCTTTAATTCGGTAAGTAGAGTTCTACATGACCGTATTGATTCAAGAGAAATCAGTGATATGAAGGAAAAGGATTATTATCCAAATGGTTGCACTGCTTTAGTGGATGCTCTTGGTGATTCTATCAAGCATATTAAAAGAGTTCATCGATATATCAGAGAAGAAGATGTTCCAGAAAAGACTTTGTTTGTAATTACTACTGATGGCATGGAAAATGCTTCTAGAAAGTATTCAATGGCTCAGGTTAAGAAGATGATTGAGGATCAGAAGGAAAAGGGTTGGGAATTTATTTTCCTGGCTGCTAATATTGATGCCTATGAAACAGCCAGAGATTATGGAATTGATATGGAATTGTGTGCTCCATATGTAAATGATGCCAAGGGTAATGAGGTTAAGTTTGCCTGTATGTCAGAGGCTATTTCACAGGTAAGAGTTGATGGCTGTATCAGTCCAGACTGGAACAAAGCTGCTAAGAAGGATTATAAAAAGAGAAATAAATAATCAAATACTGGCTTATGGCCAGTATTTTGGACATTAGACTTGTTACACTAGGGTTAAGAGGTAACTTACTATCATAAGTCAAGTTAAAAATGATAAATAAGTTATTCTCA
>JAUNCS010000009.1:0-2365 GCA_030526485.1 Erysipelotrichaceae bacterium
AGCAGCTAAGCCGTACGCTCTTAACTAACTTACACAGATTAATTTACACTATCGTAAGTTTTACAGGATTATCACCTCTGTGTTCTATTTATTGTTGAACTATCTGTAATGAACTAAACTCTTCCTGGTTTATCATGTCGCACAAGTCGTATTTTCTGTTTTCTATTAGGATTGCGTAGATTTTCGTGTATGATATCCTTTCGACATCACATTACTCTATTAATTTTTATTCATCTACTTTTTATGATAATATTTAAATGAAGATGTCATCTCGGTGCTATGCGCCTTTGTGACATCATTTTTTCTTTTTGGAACTAATAACATCAATTACTTCATCTTCTTTTTTAATTATGACTATCATATTCGCTTTCGTTGATTCGGATAATCTTCTTCTTGTTACTGCGGTGATATCGTTTTTGTTTAATTTTGTACCTGTCACATCGATAATTATTCCGCCTGCTTTAAATATTGGATTGTTATTGATTTGAGATATAGCTATTTCTAACCTTTTGCTAATTCCACTAACTGACTTAGTTCCTTTTAATTCCCACCATTTTCCTCTCCATAAATAATCTGGATTACTTATTTTTTCGTGGTCTTTGCTCTTATCTTCGGTCATTAAATGTATATGACCACCAAATTTTCGGACAATCCATTTAGCGGTTTCTATTTCATGTTTATGGCTTTTAATATCATAATTTTGGTCATATGTTATTCTTCCTTCGCCTGGCTTGCATGTGTTTAAAAAATGTTTTTTTGACACTTTTAACACTCATGTCTAAATAAAACCATGCGAGCAACCCACTCTTAGTTCTATAGAATTTTTTCTCTCTTGCCATTATTTTAAGTCCTCAAGTATTAACGTCCTGCTTCCCTTTGATCTGATTTCTAGATTATTGCTTTCGATTGATCCAAAATCAGTTTCTTCTTCTGGTTTCCTTCTTTGCATAATAAAAAAAGCTGTTACGCAATAGTTGATTCGAAATAGCTCTTTTTAAATGTTTAAATCAAAACTTCCAAATATTCTCTAATTATTTTTTCCACTTTAAACTCTTTTGCGTAATCGTATAATTGTTTGAGGTTTTTGTCTGTGTGTTTTGCGTATGTTCTTAATGCGGTGGTGAAATCTTGGATTTCGAATTGTCTACGGTTTCTTACCATATCCACAATTGTTCTATCGATATCGTACATAGGCACCGCATTACCAAAGTTATTTGTTACGACTTTTTTGCCCATTTCTAAAAGGCTTTTGTCTACATAATAGAATTTACAGTTCTCGTTCTTTAACCTACTACAGTTAAAACCGCTGTAGACAGTGATTGTGTGCTTTAAAGGTTCTCTATCAATAAGCCCATAATGGTAGAGAGCTTCATCGTGGGAGAATATACCCTTAGGACAACGTTTATGAAGAACAGATAATTCATCGGTTAATTCGTTTTTTGGAACATATATACCTGGACCAACTTTTTCATAATTATTATCTTTTATAAATTTGTATATTTTATCGCGTGAAATGTTTTTGCTTTCCAGTTCCGATACTATTAGCAAGCCTTCGAATTTTGAGTTTTCCATTATTTATACCTCCTGCATCTGTATCTTATCTCACAATCAGCTTAATCACAATACAAATGTGCTTAAATAACAAATAAAATAAGCACAAATGTAGTAATTTGCAATAATTGAGCATTTATTTGAATGTTTAGGGCAAATTGCTTGTATTAACAATTAAAGATAGTACAATTAATGTCGGCAAAGTACTCGAAAGGGTATGACGCAAAGCTAAAGGGCCTGTAAAATGGCAGCCAGTTGCACTTATACTTTTTGGTATTTTTATGTGCACTGTCTTAGCAGTGTATTTTTTATAAAGAAGGAAAATTATGCAAAAAAAGTCAAACAAATTATCTTTTGCGCTTGTACTCATTGTCATTGTAATTTCGACAATGTTTTCAATTTATTCCATTTCGCACATTGGCAAGGAAAATGAAAAGGACATGAACCTTTTACTGACTGCCAGCATTCATGATGCGATTGATAATTCCTTGTCTAAACCGATTATGGCTGCTAAGACTATGTCTTATACAGAACCTTTAATCAGATTCCTGGATAAAGAAGAAAGCCTTGGAAATGCAGAAGCTGACATTGAATTAATGAAGGCATATCTGACTGACTTAAAGAAGGGCTTAAAATATGATTCGGTCTTTGTAGTATCAGAAGGAACTAGACGTTACTATACTGACCACGGTTTAAATAAGATTGTAGATCCCGAAAACGATGCCCACGATATCTGGTATTCCTTTTTCTTAGATAAGAACAAGTACTACGATCTGGATGTCGATACCGATGAAGTAAACTACAATACCTGGAC
>JAUNCS010000009.1:2465-38678 GCA_030526485.1 Erysipelotrichaceae bacterium
GTAGTACAAAGCTCTGGTAATAATATCAATGACAGCTTAATTCGAACTATTACTTTAAATGCGATTCTATTCTTAATTGTCGTTTTAGTCTTTGTGGGCTTTAACCATTCTAATAGAAGAAGAACTAAGCTCTTACTTCATTCTTCTTATCATGATCAGCTTACTGGTTTAAAGAACAGAAGAGCTTATGAAGAAACTATTGCCGGTCTAAGCATGGAAAAGATGAAGAATGACTTTGTCTTCATCATTGCTGATATCAATGGTCTAAAGAAGTCTAATGATAATATTGGACATCTGGCAGGTGATGAAATGATTATGGGTGCTGCTGACTGTTTAAGAATGGCCTTTGGTGAAAATGCTGATATCTTTAGAATCGGTGGCGATGAGTTTGCAGTAATTCTTAGAACTGATGAAAAGCAGTTAAAGAAATATCTGGCTTCTTTAAAGAAACATTCTAATGCCTGGAGAGGTGAAATTGTGGAAGGTTTATCAATGTCTGTTGGCTATATCGCTCAATGGGACAATCAGGATAAAACACTGCATGAAATGATCAATGAGGCTGATAAGAAGATGTATGATGACAAGAAGGCCTTCTATAGTAATCTTGAAAATGAATAATTTTAAAAATCTTCACTTTATGTGAGGATTTTTTTATACATTTTCACAATAAAGATATAGGGGGTGTCTTAAATGATAAACAAAAAAGCTTTTACTTTACTGGAAATGGTTGTGGTAGTCATGATTATTTCTATCTTATTTTTACTTACTATTCCCAATGTCTCCAAGGTCATAAACAGTGTTGATGACAATGCCTGTGATGCCCTAAGCAGGGTAGTTGATTCCGCTATAGTCCAATATAAGCTCAACTATGGCCAGTATCCATCCAGTGTCAATGATTTAATTGCAGCCGGACTAATTGATGAAAAACAGGCCAGCTGTTCCAATGGCAAGAATATCTATATTTCCAATGGTCAGGCCTATCACGAATAGAAGGGGTTATACCTTACTGGAAGTACTGATAGTGGTCTTGATTCTATCTTCAATGGCTGTTGTAAGTTTATCTAAGAATGTCTTTGTGGAAGTGGAACACTATGAATTTATGAATGAATATCTTAAAGGACAGATAGAGGCGATGGTTAACAGGGAATATGTCCATCTTGATAATGGTATCTACTTTAATGAAAATGGCCATGTGAATATGGCTAATACTTATTGTTTTGATAGACATAAGGTCATCAGCCATCTGGGCAATGGCTATTTAAGTTATGAATAAGGGTTTTATCTTGAGTGATGCCTTAATCAATGTCCTGATTGTTTCAAGTCTCTGTTTACTTACAATGAGTATCTATAGGGGTGTAAATAACTTTGATGAAGGCTTTATTAAATATCAGGAAAGAATTAATGAGAAGTATGAGTTACTGCATAATTCACTTGCTGAGTGTAAGAGATGCTTAATCGAAGAGGAAGTATTTCCCTTAGAACCATAATAGCTCTGCTTATTACGATGTCTGTCTTGCCATTAGCCGTAAGTGCGATGAAACTGGTCTATAACTTAGACTTCAATTATCAGCTTATCAGCAACGAAATAGCCTTAATGGATTTAAGAAGAGTACTGCTTATTAGCTATGACTTAGAGATTTATGATAAGGAACTTAAGTTCATCTATCATGGTTCCGATTACAGTCTTTCAATGGTCAACAACAAACTGATACTTAGTCCTGGCACACAGATTTATCTGATGGACATTGATGACTTAAACTTTAGTGTCAGGAATGAATCAATCTATCTGAACTATCAAAGTAGGGGAAGAAATTATGAAACAAATATTGGCAAGGAAAAGGGGATTTATCTCGATGACTTTTCTTTTGATTCTAATCAACTGCCTGAGTCTGATATTAATGATGAGCAGCTTTCTTATAAGAGCTAATGAGACCTTTTATATGCTGGAAGACTTCTATGAGGATTATTGTATAGAATCTGCCATTATCAATGAAGCTAAGTGTTTACTGGTCAATTATGACAAGTTGGATGACTTTGTTGTGAATGGGATAAGTGTAAGTGTATACCCTTATGGCAATGGTTATAGGCTAGAGAGTGGGGAAGTTAAACTTGATATTAAAGTAAGTGATAAGATGATTACTTATTGCAGTATTTATAGTTAATTCTGTAAAATAGTAAGGTAAAAAAGGAGATAAATATGATCAATTGTACAGAAATTAAACCTGGTCAGTGCTTTACTTGGGAAAACGAATTATATCAGTGCATCGATATCGCTTTAAACAAGACAGCAATGGCTAAGATGAAAGTTAAAGTAAAAGTAAAAGTTCCTAGAACTGGTGTAGTAAAAGAATTAAGCTTAATCTCTGGTGATAAAGTAGGTGAAGCTTCAATCGATAAGAGAAGCATGCAGTACCTTTATGATGAAGGTGAAGCATTAGTTTTCATGGATAGTGAAACTTATGACCAGATTGAAATCCCTAAGGAAAGACTTGAATGGGAAATGAAGTTCTTAACTCCTAACATGGACGTTAACGTTCTTGTTTATGAAGAACATGAAATCTTAGGTGTTTCTTTACCAGATAAGGTAACTCTTGAACTTGTTGAATGTGAAAACGCTGTTAAGGGTGATACAGCTACTTCAGCTTTAAAGAATGCTGTATGTGAAACAGGTCTTCAGGTTAAGGTGCCAATGTTTATTGAAAATGGTGAAAAGATCATCGTTTCAACAATCGATGGCAAGTATTCTTCAAGAGCTTAATAAAATACATCAAGAAACAGAACATATCAAGTACGATATGTTCTTTTTTTACATTAAATGAAAGAATTTACATTTTTATTGAAAAAAATATAAAATATATACATTTTTGTATTGACTCTTCATTTTTTCGGCCATACAATAACAGCATATTCAAATTCGATGATCAAGAGAGTAGTTCATCCGATTATCAAAGCGAGTCAGGACAGAGTGGAAGCCTGATGATAAAGAGTTGAATGAAACGCACTTGTTAGAATCTTGGCTGAATAAAATAGGTCAAGACGTAGTCAGTACGTTACACGATAGAGTTGGTAGTCTTTTTGACTACAACTAGGATGGTACCGCGATAATAGTCGTTCCTGGATTGGGAACGACTTTTTTATTTATCGAACTTGAAATTGAAGCTTCAAACAAAAAATAAAAAACTCATTTTAGAAAAAGGGGAGATATGAAAATGAAAAAATTATTAGTTGTCTTATTAAGCTTATTAATGCTTACAAATCTATGTGCTTGTGGATCTAAAACTGAAGATACAAACAATACTGGTACTGATGATGAACCAGCCTGGGTATATGAGGGTGTTGGTTATGACAAATTAATGGAAACTATGGGTAAGAGTGAAATCGACTTATCAAATGCTGATGGTACTTTAGCTAAAGTTCTTGAAAAAGGTGAACTTGTAATGGCAACCAGTCCTGACTATCCACCTGCTGAATTCGTTGATGCGCTAACTGGCGAAGTAAAGGGTTCTGATATCCTTCTAGGTCAATATATCGCTAATAGCTTAGGCGTAACTCTAAAGGTTGAATCAATGGATTTTGGTGCCGTATTAACATCTCTTGATACTGGTAAATCTGATATCGCTATTTCTGGTTTCGGTTATAAAGAAGACAGAGCTGAAGTATATGAACTATCTATTGGCTACCAGGCTAAATCAAGCGCTGCTCATCACACAATTCTTGTAAGAGCTGAAGACGTTGATAAATATAACTCACTTGCTGATTTTGCTGGTAAGACTATTGATGCGCAAGCTAACTCTTTACAGCAGATGTATGTTGAAGATCAGTTAACTGAATCTAATCTGCAGTTAGTATCTACACTTGATATCGCACTTCTTGAACTAAGTTCTAAGAAGGTTGATGCGGTAGCTCTTGATTCTACTACAGCTAAAAACCACGCTGAAAATTCAAATGGCATGTTTGTAAGTCTATATTCTGAAAAGGGTATTGAATTTGACTTATCTCAATATAAAGATGTAGCTGGTAACGTTGTTGCCTGCAAGAAGGGTGAAACTTCTTTAATCAATGCAGTAAATGAAATCATCACTGACATCATGGAAAAGGGCACATATGCTGATATGTACTACGCTGCTTGTGATGCTGCTGGTGTTGTTCCAAGTGAAGAATAATAGATCGGAGTAATTAAATGGGTGTAGGTGTTATCGAAGTCTGGATAAAATACTACCCAATCTTCCTCAAAGGTGCACTCGGCACGCTGGAAATCGCAGCGATCGCCGTCTGCATGGGGTCGATTCTGGGTACCTTAGTAGCTATCCTGCAGTTATCTAAAAATAAAATTATTAACGCAATTGCTGTTGTCTATGTAAATGTTCTAAGAGGTACGCCCTTACTTGTACAAATGTACATTGCCTACTTCTTTATTCCAATGGCTGTCCCAGCTTTAGATTTCTTAAGCAAGGAACAGACTGTTATGCTGGCATTGATACTAAACTCAAGCTCATATGTAGCCGAAATCATCAGAGGTGGTATCAATTCAGTAGATAAGGGACAGACTGAAGCAGCCAGATCACTTGGTATGAGTTCTAAAAATACGATGTTTAGAATCATCCTGCCACAGGCCATCAAAAACATTCTGCCATCTCTTGGTAATGAATATATTGCGATGATCAAGGAAACATCTCTGGCAGGTACATTTATGATGTATGAGCTGATGTATACAAAAACACTGCTGGCTAATCAGTACTTAATTTGGCAGCCATTATTTGTAATCGCTGGCATGTATCTGATTATGACCTCGGTATTATCGTTTTTAGTAAATGCGTTAGAAAAGGAGTTTGCGAAGAGTGAAAAGTAATGATGTATTGATTGAAGTAAAAGATTTGCATAAGTCTTTTGGCAAACTTCACGTATTAAAAGGCTGTAATGAAGTAATTCATAAAGGCGAAGTAGTAAGTATTATCGGACCCTCAGGTGGTGGTAAGTCAACATTTCTAAGATGCCTAAATCTTTTGGAGCAGCCAGAAGAAGGCTCAGTTATCTTTGAAGGTGTTGATATCACCAAGCTAAAAAAGAATTCCGACTTAGATAAACACAGACAAAAAATTGGTATGGTCTTCCAGCACTTCAATGTGTTTCCACATTTAACAGTACTGGACAATATCACTATTGCCCCAATTCTTGAAAAGGGCGTTAAAAAAGATCTAGCTGTTAAAAAAGCTATGGAACTATTGGAAATGGTTGGTCTACAAGATAAGGCTAATGTCTATCCAAACAAGCTCTCTGGTGGTCAGAAACAGCGTCTGGCAATTGTTCGTGCCATGGCTATGGAACCGGATGTCATGCTCTTTGATGAACCAACATCAGCCTTAGACCCAGAAATGGTAAAAGAAGTACTGGACGTTATCAAATCACTGGTAGATGGCGGCATGACTTGTGTTATCGTAACCCACGAAATGGGCTTCGCTAAGCAGGTGAGCGATAGAGTATTATTTATCGCTGATGGCAACATCGTTGAATCTGGTACACCAGAACAGGTATTTGAAAATCCAAAGAATGAACGTACAAAAGAATTCTTAAGTAAGGTTCTGTATTAAATGAAAGTGAGACTCTTATGAAAACAACATTTAATTATGATCATTATTATAAATATGAAGAATTGAAAAGCTCTATTGAACAACTGGCTAATGAGCATCCTGACATTGTGGAAGTAGAAAACATCTGCACCACTTTAGAAAACCGTCAGGTCTTAGCTATAACTGTTACAAATAAGAAAACTGGTGCTGCAACAAGCAAGCCAGGTTTCCATATTGATGGCAATACCCATGCAGGTGAAGTAACTGGTTCAATGGCTGCTTTACATACTCTTGACTATGTAGTGACAAATTATGGAGTGGATGAAGAAATCACCAAGATGGTCGATGAAAATACTCTGTATTTTGTACCTCGTATCTCTCCTGATGGTGCGGAAACTTATCTAAGTACTCCCTATACTTTGCGTTCAGTAAATAGAGACTATCTTCCTGAAGATGGTGGTCTATATGGCAAGGATCTTGATGGCGATGATGTCATTAGAATGATGAGAATCAAAACGCCATATGGTGCCTGGAAGAAAGATAATGACAATCCTAATCTAATGGTCCATAGAGCCCCAGATGATAAGACTGGTGACTTCTATCAGATTTATACTGAGGGTATGATTGAAGACTATGATGGCGTTCATATCGCTCCTAAAAAATCTTCTTGGGGACTAGATTTCAATAGAAACTATCCGATGGGCTGGTTCCCAGAATCTCGTCAGTCTGGTGCTGGCAAATATCCTTTAAGTAATCCCGAAAACAAGGCTATGGTTGAATGGGTATTAAACCATGACAATATCTGTGGTGTATTAACCCATCATACCAGTGGTGGTGTGATACTATATCCACCAGGTACTAAGCCTGAGGCCAAGGCCCACTTTGAAGATATGAAGATCTTTAAGGCTGTTGGCCAGATGGGCAAGGAAGAAATGGGTTATCCGGCAGTTAATATTTTCGATAATTTTATGATTGACCAGGAAAACTATTCTTCAGGTGCCTTTGATGACTGGTGCTATCAGAACCAGGGTATTTATGCCTATACAGTAGAACTATGGGACTTAAATTCCAAGATTGGTATGCCTACTGATTGGACAAAAAGAGAAATCCCTAGTCCTAAAGAACAGGAAGTTAAGTTTGCAGCTGTAGTAAAATGGGCAGCGGAAAATGCTCCAGAAGCCTTCGCAGAATGGAAAGAATTTGATCATCCGCAATTAGGCAAAGTGGAAATTGGTGGCTTTAACTATAAGTTCCTTTTCCAGAATCCACCATGTAACTTATTAAAAACAGAAGTAGAAAATACTACCAAGTTCTCATTAAGATTTATTAAGACTTTACCACAGCTGGTAATTGATAATGTTAGTGTTAATGAAGTAAGTGAGGGAGTATATAAGGTAGAAGCCCTGGTATCAAACAGTGGTTATATGCCTACTTACCTTAGCAAGGAAGCCAAGAGCTTAAAGGTAGCTAAACCAGTTACTGTAAGTATTAGTGGAATTGATGAAGTAGTGATGGGTGAAGAAGTAACGAATATTGGTGATTTAAATGGCTTTGCTCATATTAACAGCGGCGCCTTCTTCTACGGCAATATCACTACTGGCAAGTATGATGATATTACTAAGAAGGTAAGCTGGATTGTAAAGGCTAAAAAGGGCTGTGAAATCACTGTTACTGCTACTCATAATAAGAGTGGACAGGCTTCTAAAACTGTAATCTGTTAATAAATAAGAACATATTCTAATAGGATATGTTCTTTTAATTTTTATTGAATATAATAAAAGTGTGAGAAAATACACGAAATTATATATAAAAATGTGAGAAATTACACATAATTATATATAAAAGTGTGATTGAGGTGTTTTATGGAGCGATTAATAATAAATAAACTGATTGAATGGAAGGAATCTAAATATCGCAAACCTTTGATACTTAAGGGCATCAGACAGGTAGGCAAGACCTGGCTGCTTAAGGAATTTGGCAAGCGTTATTATGAAAACGTTGCCTACTTCAACTTCGATGAAAACAAGGACTATAAACAGTTTTTTGAAAGTAGCAAGGATGTAAAACGTATACTTGATAATTTGATGTTGGTGAGTGGTCAAAAGATTAAGGCTGAGAAAACATTAATCATTTTTGATGAAATTCAGGATTGTCCTGATGTTTTAAACTCTTTAAAGTATTTTTGCGAAAACGCTCCTGAGTATCATGTAGCTTGTGCTGGTTCTTTGCTTGGTATTGCTTTAGCTAAGCCTAGTTCTTTCCCTGTTGGCAAAGTTGATTTTTTAGAAATTAATCCCTTGTCTTTTTCCGAATTTCTAATGGCAACAGGCGATGACAATCTTTTGGAATATCTAAACGGCGTAAATGACATCAATCCAATACCTGATGCTTTCTTTAATTTATTAAGCGAGAAACTGAAAATGTATTTTGTGACTGGTGGCATGCCAGAACCGGTTCTGATGTGGACCAAGGAAAAAGATATCGCTTTAACTCAAACTGCTCTAAGCAATATTGTGAACGCTTATGAAAGAGACTTTGCCAAGCATCCTGATTTAAAAGAATATCCCAAGATTTCTATGATCTGGAATTCTATTCCTTCGCAACTGGCTAAGGAAAATAAAAAATTCTTATATAAGGTGGTAAAAGAAGGTGCCAGAGCCAGAGAATATGAAGATGCCTTACAATGGCTGGTGAATGCTGGCTTAATCTATAAGATTTATCGAAGCTCTGCTCCTAAAGTACCAGTTAGTGCCTATGATGACCTTGCTGCCTTTAAATTATATTTAAGTGATGTGGGTTTACTTAGAAGTCTGGCTAATCTAAGTCCGAGTATCTTTGGAGAAGAAAATAAAATCTTTGTGGAATTTAAGGGTTCTTTAACCGAAAACTTTGTCTTGCAGTCTCTAATAAATCTGTATGGAAATGTTCCAAGATACTGGTCACAGATTAATCCTTCATATGAGGTAGACTTCTTGGTTCAAAGAGAAAATGACATTATTCCAATTGAAGTAAAGGCTGATAAAAATGTATCGGGCAAAAGCTTAAATAAGTTTAAAGAACTCTTTAATGAAGATGTAAAACTGCGTGTAAGGTATTCATTAAAGAATTTAAAACTGGATAATGATGTCTTAAACATTCCTTTGTTTATGATTGATCAGACTGATAAATTAATCGAAATAGCCTTGAACGAAATAAAAGTGTGATTAACTCACACTTTTATTGTTCATAGCATTTCTACATACCATTTGCCTCTATCGTAATAGAGATGTTTAATCTGATCATTTTTGAATAGACAGGTATATCTTAAACCGGTTCCTCCAACTGTTAGAGAAGCCCCGGGGCAGATGTCTTTGACCTTTAAGATAGGTACTCTTCTGTTATTGTCCCAGATAAGAAAAAGAGGTTTAACATTGCCATACTGGTCGTTTAGACATATCACATCAACAAATCTTTTCTTCATACCTTCATTATACTTGATTTGTAATCAAGTGCAATAAAAACTTGATTATTATTCAAATGAGGCATACACTAAAAGTATGAAATTCAAGGAGAACTTACGCTTCCTTAGACGAAGCAACCACATGTCTCAAAATGAGCTTGCTGACCTATTGGGTTACAAGTCATTCACTACAGTTCAGAAGTGGGAAGATGGTACAACATTTCCGGTAGTTGAGAATCTAAACCGTTTAGCGCAGATTTTCAATGTGGACCTGGATCATCTCTTAAATGTTGATCTGACTAATGACAATGTCGAGGTTCCAATCCTTGGTGAAGTAAAGGCTGGTTATAACCTTTATGTAAACCAGGAAATCATGGGTTATGAATATATGAGTAACCATGAGTATAAGCCAGGCGAATACTTTTACTTAAAGGTAAAGGGTGATTCAATGGTGGATGAGAGAATCTGTGAGGGCGATATTGTTTATGTCAGAAAGCAGGACTACATCAATGATAATGAAATTGGTGTCTTCCTTTTGGACAATAATGAGGTAACAATTAAGCGTTTCAGAGTAATGAAGAATGGTCCTGTACTAAGAGCAGGAAATAAGAACTATGCCGATGTAAAACTGAAAGAAGGCGAATATAAGGTGCTGGGTAAGGTCTTACACAGCAAGATAATGTTTTAATGAAGGCACAGTATCGTTTCCTTTATATCATTACTTCAATGGTCGTCTATGTCTTGATAGGCTTAATAGAATTCTTTTGTCTGAATGACTTGCTGGATATTATTTCCACAAGATATTTCTTCCATGTCTTAATGGCTTTAGGATGTCTATTTATAATTAATCCCTTATTAAGTTATGCGATCGTTGATAAACTGCCAATTAAACCTAATCTGAAACTGAAGGGTGGAATCAAAGAAGATTTGAAGACTGTAAAAGAATAGCGAAGGCTATTCTTTTTTCATGGTGTACAATAGAAAGGCTATGTTAAATAAGAGAGTAGACATGTTAAATGGGGCGCTCTTGCCCAATATTATGGCCTTTGCCATTCCATTAATGATTACTAATTTATTACAGATGATCTTTACAGCTGCCGATACGATAGTGGTGGGTAAGTTTGCTGGTCAGATTCCCTTAGCGGCTGTTGGAGCAACAGGTTCCATCATCTTTTTATTTACTGCCTTATTGCAGGGCTTATCCACCGGTACTAATGTAGTGGTAGCCCAAAGAATTGGCGCCAATGATAAAGAAGGGGTAAGTAGAGCGGTTCATACTTCAATATTAATGGGCTTAATTGGTGGCATCTTTATTTCGATATTGGCTTTTATCTGTGCCAGGCCCTTATTAACAGTTCTTTCAACACCAGGTGACATCATTGAGTATTCAATCACTTATATGCGTGTCTATTTAAGTTCAGCGGTTTTTATTTCGGAATACAATTTCCTCTCTGGTATTTTAAGAGCCAAGGGTGATACCAAAAGACCGATGTATTATCTGATGATTGCCGGTGTAATAAATGTCTTATTAAATCTTGTCTTTGTGATTGTCTTTAAGTGGGCAGTAGTCGGTGTAGCCCTGGCTACAGCGATGAGCCAGGTGATAAGTGCCGTTTTATGTTTTATTGCCCTATGCAATGATAAAGATGATACTCACTTTGAATTTAAGTATTTAGTAATTGATGAAGCATTATGTAAAGAGATAGTCCGTATTGGTATTCCGGCCGGTTTACAGGGTATGGCCTTCTCTTTTACCAATATTATTGTCCAATCAGCTATCAACAGCTTTGATAGTTCAAGTATTGTTGCTGGTAATACGGCTGCAGCAAATATCGAAAACTTCATCTATATCGGGATGATGGCTTTCTGCAATGCGACAGTTACTTTCACATCACAAAATGTGGGTGCCAATAAGAAAGAAAGAATACTGCCGATCTTTAATATCACTATGCTTCTAAGCTGTGTATCAGCCTTTGTGATAGGCTTTTTAGCCTGGTATAAGGGACGTTTCTTCCTAAGTTTTTATACCAGTGAAGAAGCCGTAATTGACTATGGTATGATTCGTCTTTTCTACCTGGCAGTCTTCTTATTCTTAAATGCCTGTCTTGATGTCTTTGCCGGTTCTTTAAGAGGTATGGGCAAGTCGACAAGTCCAACACTGATTATGATGATTGGTATTATTGGTACACGACTATTATGGATTTCAACTGTCTTTAAGCAGTATG
Organism: Erysipelotrichaceae bacterium; assembly: GCA_030526485.1. Classification (GTDB taxonomy): domain Bacteria; phylum Bacillota_I; class Bacilli_A; order Erysipelotrichales; family Erysipelotrichaceae; genus Colivicinus. The sequence continues at coordinate 13,697 of JAUNCS010000009.1, forward strand.
GAACACTAGAGTCTTTATATATCTGCTTTCCAGTTTCCTGGTTTGTAACGATAGTTATTTATCTTGTAGTGTATATATTCCATATGAAAAAATTTCTTAGAAATTAAGGGTAATGATAAAATAAGAAGGTATGAAAATTGCAATTGTCGCAGGTGGCACTGGTGGCCACATTTATCCAGCACTAACTTTAGCGGAAAGTTTAAAGGAAAGAGGACATGAAATTGTCTTTTTTGGCTCAAACGACCGCATGGAAAAAGATATAATCCCTAATACTCAATTCCCGTTTATTGGACTTGATGTCGTATCAACACAGGGTGGTATTGTAAATAAGGGCCTTTCTTTATTGAGCATGGTCTCTACTTATTTAAAGTGTCTAAAGCTTTTAAAGGGCTATGATTTAGCCATTGGCTTTGGTAACTATATTTCAGTACCAGTTATGCTGGCGGCTAAAAAACTGGGTCTAAAGACAGCGGTTCATGAACAGAACTCTTTTGTGGGCAAGGCTAATCGTTATCTCGATGAAAAGGTGGATCTGGTTATTGGCTCATACAAAGAGGATAAGGAACAGTTTAAAAATCCTAATACCAAGATTTTAGGTAACCCGCAGGAACATCGCGCCTTAACTATTGAAAAAGATGTTGATGCCCTAATAAAGCTGGGTTTAGATCCTGATAAGAAGACCGTAGTCATCTTTATGGGTTCTTTGGGTTCAGAAACTGTTAATAAGATTATTCTTGATTATTTTAAGATTAAAGATGGTGATTACCAGGTTGTTTATGCTACTGGTAAAAACTACTATAAGGAAGATAAGGAAAAGCTTGAAGAAAGAGAAGATATCCGTATCTTTGAAAGAATTGATGGTATCCGTGTTATGAAGGCTTCTTCATTACTGATTTCTCGTGCGGGAGCTACAACCCTTTGTGAAATCACTTCTTCTGGTACGGCAGCAATTCTGGTTCCTTCACCATATGTGCCAAACAATCATCAGTTTTTTAATGCCAAGTCTTTAGTTGATGAAGAAGCGGCAATGATGATTGAGGAAAAAGACTTAACGGCTGAAAGATTGAATGAAACAATTAACTGCTTAATTAATGACGACAAGAAATTAACTGAATTAAGAGAAAATGCCCGTAAACTGGCTAATGATTCAGTTATTGAAGATATTATTAGTGAAATTGAAAAAATATGATTAAAAGCTTTTTAGAAAAACATGGCGATTACCGCTCTGACAGAAAGTTTTCAGAAATGACGACTGTCAAAATGGGTGGGGATATCGCTCATTATGTAGAACCATATAACCTGGATGACTTAAGAGAAATCATTTCCTTTTTAAAAGCGAATATGATTCCTTTTAAAGTACTTGGCAATGGTTCGAATATGATTTGTGGCTCAAGTACATATGAGGGTGTCGTAATCTCTTTAAAACACTTTGATAACTATGAATTATCAAATGACAGAGTCTATGTTGAAGCAGGAGTCTTAGCTCCATACTTTGCGATTGTGACTGCCAAAAATGGCTTAAGTGGCCTGGAATTTGCCTCAGGCATTCCTGGAACCATTGGTGGTCTTATTTATATGAATGCTGGTGCCTATAAAAGAGAAATGGCGGATATTGTTGAAGAAGTTATCGTCTTAAGAAGAGATGAAATCGTTACTCTTAAAAAAGAGGACTTAAAGTTTTCTTACCGCTATTCCATCTTTAAGGAACATCCACGTTGGGTCATCATTGGCGCTTATCTGAAAATGGAAGAAGGCAACAGTGAAGAAATCATGCAGCTGATTGCTGATAGAGCTAGCAGAAGAAAGGAATCTCAGCCTTTAGATAAACCATCAGCTGGTTCTTGTTTTAGAAATCCGGAAAATATGGCTGCCTGGAAACTGATTGATGATGTCGGTTTAAGAGGCTATGAAATTGGTGGTGCCAAGGTAAGTGAAAAGCACTCTAATTTCCTGATTAATAATGGAAATGGCAAGGGTGAAGACTATCTGGCTCTGGCTTTAAAGATTCAGGAAGAAGTAAAAGAAAAGTTTAATGTCAAACTGACAATGGAAGTGGAGAAATTTAATTGCTAGACGAAAGTAAGAAGGACATCCTTAAGGAAAACTACTTATTAAAAAAACGTAAAGACGCCCATAAGAAGACAGTGTTTACTGCTATTAAGCATCACTGTTTCCTGTTAGGTGTTCTTTTTGGTTTCTTTATTTTAGTGGCCCTATACTTTGTGTCTGATTATTCAGATATTTACCATATCAGTGTTGAAGGCAATATCTATCTAAGCGACAGTGACATCATTGAACTAAGTGGCATCAGTGAAGATGACAAGTATCTGTTATTAATGAGTACAGCCGTTTCTTCAAAGCTGGAAAAGTCTCCATATATTGATGAAGCTAAGGTTGAAAGACTGGAAAATAGACTTGTCAGAATTACGGTTAAAGAGGTAAAACAGATTGGTTATCTTTTTGAAGATAATGAATCTTTAATTCTTTTACAGACTGGCGATAGAGTACCACTTAATGAAGATAATGCCTATCTGTTAAAGAATATTCCACTGCTTGAAGGTTATAACAAGGATCAGATTACGGAGATTTTAAGAGGCTTTAAGCAGATTGAAGCCAAAACAATCAATGAGATCAGTGAAATTCATCGTTATCCTTTCTCATATGATGAAAATATGATGGAAGTCATCATGCGTGATGGCAACTACTGTTTTGTATCTTGGACTGGTTTAAAGATGCTAGAAGAGTATTATTCAATTGAATCAGGCATTGATAAGAGTAATGGTTTATCTTGTATCTATCTTGATGAATTAACTAATTCGGGTTTTATCTCGGTTTGTCCTTGGCAGAATGTGCCAGTGGTAGATGAAGTAGGTACGGAAGCTTCAGAATAAAAATGTAAATGTTTTCATAAATGTGAAAATTTTGTGAAAATTTTATTGACTATGGGTATACAGAAGACTAGAATAAACTCATAGGCAATGAAAAGAAGTAGTAACATCTGACTTCTATTAGCGAGCTGCGAGTGGTGAAAGGCAGTTAGTAAGAAAGATGTGAACGTGTCTTGGAGCTATTGGATAAAAACAATCGGGTTCTCCCGTTATAGAGTCCGGGTAAATCTTACCTGTTAAGGCTGGCTACAGTGATGAGTCAGTGAAATAAAGGTGGCACCACGTTGCAATTATCAATTCAACGTCCTTTAGTCAACTAGGAAAGTTAGACGAGAGGACGTTTTTATTTTTAGTCCTAAGTCTAGTAGGGGAGAAGCAGATGAAAGAATGGGAAGGTGTAAGAGAACAATACAAAGAGTTTAAGCCGGTTGAACAAAGTCAGCCCTGGTTTAAGGTCTATGATATTGGCAAGAACATTTTGGCTATTTATGAGCCCTATCACTTCCAGGAAGTTATCTCATATCTGATCAAGGGTGAAGATAAAGCTCTGTTATGGGATACAGGACTTGGTATTGGTGATATGAAGAAGTGTGTTGAAGAATTATGGGACAAGGAAGTAATTGTCGTTAATTCACATCATCATTTCGATCATATCGGTTCTAACTGGCAATTCGATGAAGTTAATATCTTCGATCATGAAGAAATGATTAAGGCCGTAACAGTTCCTTTGGCTGACAGCTATGTAGGTCCTGAATATGCGGAAGATCAGTTCTCAGATGAGGCGCCAATTAAGGAACATACCTATGAATTTAAGCCAGTGAACTATGTAACTTTTAAAGAAGGCAAGGTCTTCGATTTAGGTAATCGTAGTTTTAGAGTAATTCATACTCCAGGTCATGCGAAAGATGAAATCATGCTGGTAAGTGATGAGGAAAAACTGCTTTTCACTGGTGACGAGTATTATCCAGCCCCAATGTACTGTTTCGAAAATACTTTCGATACCTACATTGAAGTAATGGATGATCTAGCAAAGAAGTACAGCGATTATACACTGGTTACTTCTCACAATGAGCCATACCGCCATGGCAGTATCTTCATTGATATCGCAAAGGGTTTTAAAGAAATTGCTGAGGGCAAGAAAGAACCTAAGTGTGAAATGAGGAATGGCGAAAGAGAATGGTTTGTCTTTGATACATTCTCAGTAATAAAAAAGAAATAAGAGGGAGACTTAAAATGAAAAAGATTATTACTTTATTATTAGCTGTCTTAATGTGCATGTCACTTGCAGCTTGTGGTTCTAAGGAATCAAACAACACTAATTCAAACGACAACAATACAGTTGCTAATCCATTAGACGCTGCATTAATTTCTGAAGGTACTATCATTATCGGTACTTCTCCAGACTATCCACCATTTGAAACTTTATCAGCTGCTGGTGAACTAGAAGGTTTCGATATCGATATGGTAAACGCTGTTGTTTCATTATTAAATGAACAGAACGGTACAAACTACACTGTAACTTTCAAGCAGATGGATTTCTCAACTATCATCTCAGCTTTACAGGCTAGCCAGATTGACGTAGGTGTTTCAGGCTTCACATACAGCCCAGATAGAGACTGCATCTTCTCAACTCCTTACATTGGTTCTAACCAGGTTGTAGTAACTAGAGTTGACACAGGCATTACAACAAGCGAAGACTTAGTTGGTAAGAAGGTTGCTGCTGGTACTGGTACTACTGGTGCTGAAGCTTTAGCTGAAATCATTGGTGAAGGCAATGTTCAGCATCCTGGTGATTACACAGTTATGTTCCAGGCTTTAGCTGCTGGTCAGTTAGACGCTGTAGTATGTGATGAAGCTGTAGGTGTTAACTATGTTAACGAAATGAACCTTGTTATGTTAGCTGAACCACTAGTAGACGAACAGATGTCAATTGTTATCAAGACTGGTAATGACACTTTAGCTGCTGCTGTTAACGCTGCTGTTGAAGCATTTGTTGCTAGCGAAGACTACAACACTTTATTAGCTAAGTGGGAATTAAACTAATAAGAGGAACTAAATAAAATGTGGGCAACTATTGTTAAAATATTTACCCCAGATAACATTAAATTCATGCTACAAGGGGTGAAAATTTCGCTTCTTGTAGCTGTTCTTTGCACGATATTTGGTACCCTGCTGGGTATCATGATTGCCAGCTGCAAGATTTCTCGTTCTAAGTTCCTTAATGTTATTGGCAATATTTATGTTGAACTGATCAGAGGAACACCAATGTTACTTCAGCTGACATTCTTCTATCTTGGTATTCCAATGATTTATCAGATGATTACTGGTAAATATATGTCTGTCAGTGCAATTATGATGGGTATTATCGCTATCTCTATTAACTCGGGTGCTTATAGCTGTGAATTAATCAGAGGTGCTATTAATTCAATTGACAGAGGCCAATGGGAAGCTGGTAAGGCTATTGGACTTAATCATACACAGATTATGCGTAAGATTATTCTTCCACAGTCTTTCAAACGTATCATTCCTTCATTAGCCAATGAATTTATTACACTTATTAAAGACTCAAGTTTAGTATCGACTATTGGTGTAGTTGACTTAATGAAGACTTCTACAATTCTTGGTGCTAAATACTATAACTACTTCTTCCCAATGATTGGGGCTGCTGTGATTTATCTGATTCTGACATTAATTACTTCACAGTTTACAACTAGAATAGAAAGGAAACTGGCAGAAAGTGATTAAGGTAGAAAACTTATATAAGAACTTTGGCAAGGTACAGGCTCTTGATGGCGTTAGCTTAAGCATTAATGCCGGTGAAGTTGTTTGTCTTATTGGACCTTCAGGTTCTGGTAAATCAACATTATTGAGATCTATTAATGGTCTGGAAATTCCTGATGCTGGTGAAATCTATGTCGATGACTTAAAGATTGATCCAAACAATGAGGAAATGATGTGCAAGGTAAGATCAGGCATGGGCTTTGTCTTCCAGCACTTCAATTTATTTCCACATCTTACAGTATTAGATAACATTACTCTTTCTCCAATTATGGTGCAGGGTGTTGATAAGGCAACAGCTGAAAAAGAAGCTATGGAATTACTGAAAATGGTAGGCCTGGAAGAAAAGGCTAACGAATTCCCTAATAAGCTTTCAGGTGGTCAGAAACAGAGAGTGGCAATTGCCCGTGCTCTGGCTTTAAAACCTGAATATATGCTGTTTGATGAACCTACTTCCGCTCTTGACCCAGAAATGGTTAAGGAAGTATTAAATGTTATTAAATCTTTAGCTGATAAGGGTATGACAATGGCTATCGTAACTCATGAAATGGGTTTTGCGAAAAATGTTGCTGACCGTATCGTCTTCTTTGAAGAAGGCAAGATTGTTGAAGAAGCAAGTCCAAAAGACTTCTTTGAAAACCCTAAGTCAGATAGAGCTAAAGACTTCTTAAGCAAAGTAATGTATTAATTAATGAATAGTCTTTTCTTTGGAAAAGGCTATTTTTTTAGGAATTTGCATTTTTCCAACCAAAATTTAATAAAAAATTGCATTTTTCCAACCTTGCAAATTAAACGAGGACTATAATAGTGAGAAAAAGGAAGAAAGAATATGAAACTTTTACTTGTAATTGATATGCAGAACGACTTCATTGATGGAAGTCTGGGTACTAAGGAAGCAGTAGCTATTGTGCCTAATGTCGTAGAAAAAATTAAGAACTTTGAAGGTGAAGTATTATTCACAAGAGATACCCACTTTGAAAATTATCTTGAAACAATGGAAGGTAAGAATTTACCGGTTGAACATTGTATTAAAGGTACTGATGGTTGGCAGATCAGAAAAGAAATCGATGAATTAAGAAAGAGTGAAGCTATCGATAAACTGACTTTTGGTTCTGTTGAACTTGTTGAAGTATTAAAAAGCTTAAATGAGAAAGAAAAGATTGAAAGTATTGAACTTGTTGGTTTATGTACTGATATCTGTGTTATCTCTAATGCATTATTAGCCAAGGCTACTTTACCGGAAGTAGAAATTACTGTTGATAGTAACTGTTGCGCTGGTGTTACTGTCGAAAGTCACAATAACGCTCTAAATGCCATGAAAATGTGTCAGATCAAAGTCATCTAATGATGGCTTTTTTCTTTGTATAATGAAGGTATACAAGGAGATATATAATATGGCATTCTTAGATGCAAATCGTAAACAGTTCCATATCGGACTGGACGCAAACGATGTAGGTGAATATGTAATTATTCCCGGCGATCCTAAACGTGTTCCTAAAATTGCAGCCTATCTTGAAGATGCGAAGTATTTAAATGACCAGCGTGAATACATGTCTTATTCCGGTTATTTAAATGGAACTAAAGTAACTGTCTGCTCATCAGGCATTGGTGGACCTAGTGCAGCCATTGCTATGGAAGAGCTGGTAAAGTGTGGTGCCAAGACTTTTATTAGAGTAGGTACCTGTGGTGCTATGCAGATTGAACAGATGGGTGGTGACGTTGTAATTGCCACAGCTGCAATCAGAAATGAGGGTACAAGCAGAGAATACGCACCAATGGAATTTCCAGCGGTAGCTGACCTTGATGTAACTAACGCTTTGGTAAAGGCGGCTAATAATCTGGGCTATACCAAGCATGTGGGTGTTGTACACTGCAAGGATTCTTTCTATGGTCAAAATGATCCGGAATCTATGCCAGTTGATTATGAACTGTTAAATAAGTGGAACGCTTATATCAGATTAGGTGCGCAGTGCTCAGAAATGGAATCAGCTGCTCTATTTACGGTTGCTGCTGCCCGTAAGGTAAAATGTGGTTCTATTTTCCTAGTTATTCATAACCAGGAAAGAGCCAAGGTTGGTTTGCCTGATCCGGAAGCTTACGATATGGAAGCACCTATCAAGTGCGCAATTGAAGCTTTAAAGATTCTAATTGAAAATGATAAGCAGTCACAATAGTGGCTGTTTTTAAGGGGGATATATGGAAGAAAACAAGAAAGTTGAATTAAGTGAAGAAAATAAGGAACTGGCAAAGGCGATAGCCAAGGAAGTAAACAAGTTCAGCTGGAAGGATATCAGTGTTAAGGATATTCTTACAATTGCGATACTGGCTGTCTTACTGTTTGGTGGTTTTACCATCTACAACAATATCCAAAACCAGTTTACTAATCTAAAAGAAGGCTTAAGTTCACTGGTATCATTTGATGATCCGGCTGATGACCACGATAAGGTCTTAGATAATAATGGTTTCCTGGGTTATACTGCAGCCGATTTTGAAGAAGCTATTCTGGGTGATGCGTCTCAAAAGAAAGAAATAGTTGTTTATACCCAAGAAGTATCAGATGTAGCTACTTTAACCCAAACCGGTTTATTCAACTGGTCAGCTTTAACCAAGAGCCAGGTAATTACCTATAAGGGCAGTGCTGATTACTATGTAGACTTAAGCAATTTCTCTAAATCTAATATCAGATATGATGAAGAGTCTAAGATTGTCACAATGACTATTCCGCATGTCCTAAGAAAAGATATCAATATCAATGAAAATGACATCGCTTTCTCTGATCCGGATAAGGGTTTACTGGCCTTTGGCGATATTAAAATTACTCCTGAACAAATGACCGAGATTCAAAAAGAAGTCAGAATCAAGATGGAAGAAAAGCTATCTGATCCTGTAATCAGTGAAACAGCAGACCGTTTTGCGAAACTGACAGTCTGGGAAATCTATTCACCAGTCATCAAGGGCATTGGTAAGGATGTATCACTGGAAATAGTTTTTATTGACTAGTATAATTTTCTCTATGAGAAAAGAATATGTAAGTCTTCCTAATGCGATAACGTCATTTAGAATTATTGGTGCCATACTGATAATATTTATAGATCCAAAAACTGCATCTTTCTTTATGGTTTATGCCTTAGCTGGACTATCAGATGCGATAGATGGCTTTGTAGCCCGAAAGACTAACAGTGTATCGGAATTTGGTTCCAAACTGGATAGTGTGGCAGACTTGCTGTTTTATTCAATAATGTTCTTTAAGATGCTGCCATACCTAAAAGAGAGTCTAAGTCATGAAATCTGGTATTGTGTAGGGATTATCTTTATCATGCGCATCATTGTTTATCTGGTGGTGGCAATCAGAAATAAGGAATTTCATTCGCCACATACCTACTTAAACAAGGCTTCTGGCTTTATGATGTATCTTTTACCTTTTGTGACTTTTACCAAATATATTCCTTCCTATGCCTGGGCACTAATTGGAATATGTGCAGTAGCAGCTATTGATGAGGTATTAATAATTCTGTTTAAGAAAAATATTGGTGAATCTTTAAGATAAGAAGTCTGTTTAATAACAGGCTTTTTTAATGGATAATGAAGGTATGAATATCTTAGAAGAATTATTCAATCATCAGGATTTAAAGTATAGAGACTTTGAGGCTAATCTTACACCTACTGTTAATAAAGAATGTTTTATAGGTGTTAGAACACCAATACTTAGAGAAATGGCTAAAAAGATTGATATCAATGATGCCTTTTTAGATGAACTACCTCATAAATACTTTGAGGAAAATCAGCTACATGCCTTTGTAATATCTAATATCAAGGATTATGATTTAGCCATTAAACGACTGGAAGAATTTCTGCCCTATGTCGATAATTGGGCAACCTGCGACCAGATGAAATTTAAGGTCTTTAAGAAACATAAGAAAGAAGTGTTACTTAAGGTTAAGGAATGGCTAAAGAGCAGACATGAATATACCATCCGTTTTGGTATTGAAGTCTTAATGAATTATTATCTGGAAGATGATTTTGATATTAAACATCTGGAACTGGTAAATAAGCTTAAAAAAGATACTTATTATGTAAATATGATGATGGCCTGGTATTACGCCACAGCTCTAGCTAAGCAAAGAGATGCTGTCTTGCCTTTTATCCTGGAAGATAAAATCAATAATCCAGAAGTAAAGAGGATGACAATCAGAAAGGCTATTGAAAGCTTTAGAATCAGTGATGAAGATAAATGTATATTAAGGGAATTTTATTATGGAAATAAGACAAGCAAATAGGAATGATTTGGGTAGAATCTCTGAAATCATGGTTTTTAATAATCGCATAAATTATTTACCAATCTTCAATGATGAAGACTTTTCTTTTAATGTGATGAGAGTTGATAAACTGATTCCTGAATATGAAAAGCTGATTGATAATCTATATGTCCTGATTGATAAAGACATACTTAGAGGCTTTATGGAAATAGATGATGAACGCTTAGTAAAGCTCTATGTTGATCCTTTCTTTCAGAGAAGGGGATATGGCGATAAATTAATAAACTACGCAATTGATAACTTTGATATTAAGTATTTATGGGCCTTAGAAAAGAATGAAAAAGCTATTAAGTTCTATCAAAGACATGGCTTTAATGTGACAAATGAAAAGAAGTTTGAAGAAGATACAACAGAGTATCTAATCAAACTTCTTAGATAAATAAGTTAATTATCAGGGTTACTAAGACATTGAATAAGTAACAGATAAACATTGGTGGCAGTGTGAATAAAAATGGATGGGGAATATATTTATAGATTGCTTCCATCACAAAGTTGCCATCAGGAAAATAATTATAGAAATAATTGGACTTGGGATTAAGTCCAGTTTTTATTAGTACCACATTTAAGAGATAACAGATAAAGGAGAAAACTGCATAAACCAGCATGGCAGGTAATACATCTCTTACATTTGGGATATATTTTCCAGTTACTACAAGTAAAAATGCACAGATGATTATCATGTAGTGATAGAAATAGAAGGTAAATACTCTAAATCTATAGATGTAGTCGTCGTTAAAGCCCAGTGGAGGAAACAATATCGCCAGTATCGGACAGGTCATTGCGGCATGGAAGCAGAAACTTAATAAGAGTTTTGAATCTATTAGCAGGGCAATGAACAGGACAATAATAATCACATTGCAGGGATAAAGAATAAATTCACTGTAGATATTGAATTCTTTTCCCATGATTCTTTTATATTCCTTATCAAAGGGCAGATAAAGCTTGTAGATAAGAAAATGTATCAATAGACCTGTAACAATAATAAACAGTATCTTTTGAGCTAGTATTGGTTCTAAATCAGCTAACAAGAAGGAAATGATAGTTCCTGTTAAGATAGCTGATAAACCATATATTTTATAAATGCCATTGTAGGGCTGAATTTTAAATTTAGTCATAATGAAAAGTATACACAAAAAAGGCTGATAGTGAAACTATCAACCTCGCTTACCACATAAGATATCAATAAATTCTTCAATATGATTGGCATTTTCATCCTTGCGATACATGACTGAATATGTACAGTCCAGATTATTAATAGCCGGGTCAACAAACTTAATCTGCTTATATTTTGAACTTGGCTTAAAACTGTAGTTTGTAGAAATGGTAATACCAATGCCAGCTCTTAGATATACTTCCTGTTCATCAGTAGTGGTGCAGGAAATATACTTGGCATCATCACATTTAAAGAGAATTCTTCTAAACATCGCTTCAATCTGGGTAGACATGGCACTTGAATTAAGCAACAGAATATCCTGACCATTTAGCATATCAGGGGTGATGAATTCTTTCTCGCTTAGAGGATTGCTGACAGGGATGGTAGCTACAAATTCACCCTTATAGATATCTCTTACACAGTCACCTTCTTCAGGATTTAATACCGTCTTTACGGCAAACATACAATCAAGCTGACCATTGTGATACATCTTGTTTAAGTTGTTTAAGTTAGCCTGATGAATTTCGGGTGAAACATGAGGGAACTTCTTATGGAACTTGCCAATGGCATCAGGAATATTTTTTAAACTGGCAATGTGATAAAAGCCCATACGAATAGTTGATTTTCTAACATCATCCAGATTCTTGATGCGGGAAACCACCGTATTCATACTGTTAAGAAGTGGGGTAATCGCATCTTTGAATTCCAGACCATTCTTGGTTATTTCTACTGAATGAACAGATCTTCTAAACAGTTTAAAGCCCAGCTCGTTTTCCAGAGCCTTGATTTCACGGGTAACTGTTGACTGTGACATAAACATCAGCTCCGCTGTTTTAGTAAAGCTCAGGTTATCACATAGTCTTATAAAGCATTCCATTTGTCTAGTATCCATAATCTCTCTCCATAAACTTATCTATATTGTACGCTATATTCTAAATTATCATATGTTAACGCTTACAAAGTGAATTGGTATTTCATTTTGTGCATAAAGAATATAAAAATGTGGTGTTAGACTAAAACTGTTGGCAGGCCTGCAACTAATAATGGAGAAATGAAATGAAGATGTTTAAAAAACAGATGCTTTTGTTATGTGCATTACTTTTAGCCATGACACTTGTAGGATGTTCAACAAATAATAATACGGAGAAAGTTGAAGTAACACCTACTTATTCACTAGTACAGAATGTATACGGCTGGGGCTCAAGCTACAGTAAGGTAATTGTTCCAGTTAATTATGCAAATGGAAAAGATTATGTAAATCCAGCTGATTATACAGTTTCAGTTGAAAGATTTGATACTGCTGGTAATGCCTTAGATAAGGGTAACCGTGTAATCACTGCTGCTTACAGATCAAACGCGGAAGGCAAGAGTGATGATAAGGGCTCTTATGTCTGCTTAGACTTAGCAGTTACAGCTACTATGCCTTTAGCTCAGCCTTACTATACAGATCCTAATTCGTATGGAAAGACTTTAAAGGCTTGGGCTGATTGCAAGTACACAGTAACTAATAAGACTACTGGTGATACCTGGAATGAATTAAATACTGTATATCATCCAGATGAAGCAAAATTTGCAAGTGCAGTCTTTGAAGGTGATAAGACTATCCCATACGCTTACTATGAAGTGACTGATACTACTGAAAAACATCCACTAGTTGTATGGCTACATGGAGCTGGTTCAGGTGGTACTGATATCGGTTTTGTAACAGGTGGTATGCTGGTTACTAACTTTGTAAGTGATGAAGTACAGGACATCTTTGGTGGCGCTCATATCCTGCTTCCACAGTCAGAAACAATCTGGATGGATGATGGCACAGGTAACTATGCGGTAGATGGTAACAGTGGTTATACAAGTTCAATCATCGCCTTAATCAATAAGTATATTGAGGAACATGATAATGTGGATGCTTCTAGAGTTTACTTAGGTGGCTGTTCAAATGGTGGTTATCTGACTCTTGAACTGGCTAGAAAGTATCCTGATACTTTTGCAGCTATTTTCCCAATTTGCGAAGCTATGTATGATGTATGGGTAAGCGAAGATGATATCAATGCCCTAAAAGATATTCCTACCTGGTTTGTACACTGCGTAAATGACCCGGTAGTAAATATCCAGGCTACAGCTGATGCAACTTATGCAAGATTATTGGCAGCTGGTGCAAAAGACTTACACTTTACTAGATATGAGTCAATTAATGATCCAGACTACGGCAATGCCTATGGCGGTCACTTCTCTTGGATCTACTCTTTAAAGAATCTTTGCACTACTGACTATGATGGTTCACCAGTAACTGTTAATGGCAATGCAGTAACTTTATATGAATGGTTAGCAAGCAACACTAAATAATTTAGTCATTATAGTAGAGAGTCCAGATATCAAACTGGGCTTTCTATTTATTTGTGTTATACTAAGGATGTAAAGATTGGCGACCCACAGCCAAAGTCGTAGAATGGTGGAACCTTAAAGTTTAAGAGGAAGGCGACTCTTCCTCTTTTATTTTTCTCTTTTAGCAAGAATTATAATTAAGCAAAATGCGAAATAAATGTAACAAATATCGATATCGTTATATAAAAAACAGTCAATAAGAATAAAGCCTTAAAGTTTTGTTGTAACTTTCCTTTACTGGAAGAAAAAATGAAATATTTCATGTAGAAAATAAAAGAACTTTCCATTCCTTGTGGTTTGAAAAGTTCTTTTTTCTTATTTATCGTAGTAAGCAAATTTAGTTTTATAAGCCTTGATAGCGATAGGTATAAATACCAGCAGCATTACAAATTCGGCAATAGGATAAGCAAAGAAAGTCTGTCTTAAGCCAAATCTTGATAGGAAGATAGCTAGCGGTAATAAAACGATTAACTGTCTTGAAATTGACTGAATCATTGAATGAGTACCCATGCCAAATGACTGTAGAATTGTTGTAATGACAATATTTGGGGCAACAAAGACAAAGCTTATGCCGATAGTTGAAATAACGATTTCCGCTGTTCTTAATAATTCCGCATCAGTTTCAAAGAATGAAAGTGGAATATCAGGAGTTACTGCAAACAGTATCATACCAGCTACACAGATTGTTTCCGCTACAGCCCAGAACAGTTTAACGGCCTGCAGGTATCTCTTTCTATCGTTGGCACCATAGTTAAATGACAGGATAGGTAGAGCACCCTGGTTAAAGCCAAAGACTGGCATTAAGACAAAGGACTGCAACTTGAAGTATAGCGATAATGAGGTAATGGCGTCTTCTGAGAACTTAACCAGAATGCCATTCATTGCGGTAGTAGTAACCGAGTTAATCATATTCATAACCATTGCTGGTAGGCCAACGGCATAGATATCTTTAACTCTTTTAGCTTTTAGGCCTTTCTTTAGATATGAAAGTCTTAGTCTTACTGTTGGTTTCTTAATTAAGACACAGGCAATTAAGAAGATTAATGATAAGATCTGACCAACAACAGTTGCGACAGCGGCACCCTTAATGCCCATTTCAGTGAAACCGTATTGTCCAAAGATTAGAATTGGGTCAAGGATAATATTGGTGATAGCACCAATTAACTGACCAAACATTGGGATTTTCATTTCACCCTGAGACTGGAATAGTCTTTCAAAGTAGATTGAAAACTGCTGGCCAAAGGAAATGATTAAGACAATAGATAAGTAGATATAACCATATTCGATGATTTCTGGTCTATCAGTAAATAATGCCAAGAATGGTTTAGCTACAAATAAGCCCAGGCAGACAGTAATAATTGTATGGAATCCTGTCAGGATAAAGCCATTGGCTGCTACCTTGTTGGCTTCATCGATATCGCCTTGTCCCAGTCTTCTTGCCAGCAGGGTACTTGTACCAACAGCACTGCCAAGGGCAATTGATAGGCCGATTAACTGCAAGGGATTGGCGATACCTATCGCAAACATACAGTCTTTGGAGTAGTTTGAGATATAGATGGAATCGACAACGTTATACATGGCCTGTATCAGCATCGAGAAGACAGCTGGAAGGCCCATAGAAAATAATAGTTTTGGTATTGGCCAGGTGGCCATTTTATTCTTTTTTTCACTCATGTATCTAATAATAACACTTTAAAATTTACTGTATAAGTTATAAGTGATAAATAGAGTGAAATTATGTGCAGTTTTCTTTCAAAATGTTAGAATATTACGGGAAGGAGAATTTTTTTAATGAATTTATCACCATTACAAAAAGCAAGATACCAGTACAGTCCAAAGCTACCTGGAATGTTAAGAAACGGTATCGCTGAAATCTCTGTTAAAGAAGGTTCAGAAACTCAGAGCGTAGCAGATCAGGAAAAGATCAAAGAATTATTCCCAAATACATACGGTAAGAAGGAAATCACTTTCACAAAGGGTGCTAATACATCAGTTGCTAAGAAGCACGTTGTAGGTGTTATCCTATCTGGTGGTCAGGCTCCAGGTGGTCATAACGTTGTATCTGGTTTATATGACGCTATCAAGGCTACAAACAAGGAAAATGAATTAATCGGTTTCAAGGGTGGTCCAAGCGGTCTTCTTGAAGATGATTACATCGTTTTCACTGATGAATACATCAACGAATACAGAAACACTGGTGGTTTCGATATCATCGGTTCTGGTCGTACAAAATTAGAAACTGAAGAACAGTTTGCTGTTGCAGTTGAAACTTGTAAGAAGCACGGTATTACAGCTATCGTTATCATCGGTGGTGATGACTCAAACACTAATGCTGGTGTATTAGCTGAATACATGGCTGCTCACAATACAGGTGTTCAGGTTATCGGTTGTCCTAAGACTATCGATGGCGACTTAAAGAATGAAGACATCGAAATTTCTTTCGGTTTTGATACAGCTACTAAGACATATTCTGAATTAATCGGTAATATCGAAAGAGACTGTAACTCAGCTAAGAAATACTGGCACTTCATCAAGGTTATGGGTAGATCTGCATCTCACGTAGCTCTTGAATGTGCTTTAGAAACACAACCAAATATCTGCTTAATCTCTGAAGAAGTTGCTGCTAAGAAGATGAGCTTATCAGAAATTGCTAACTATATCGCTGATTCTGTAGAAACTCGTGCTGCTAAGGGCATGACTTTCGGTGTATGTGTAATTCCTGAAGGTGTTGTTGAATTTGTTCCTGAATTCGGTTCACTAATCGCTGAAATCAATGAATTATTAGCTGGTGAAAAGGCTAATGCGTTCAACGAACTTCCTACTTGGGCTGACAAGTATGCATTCATCGAAAAGGGTTTAACTAAGGAAGCTATGGAAGTATTCGCAATTCTTCCTCAGTCTATCCAGCAGCAGTTATTCCTTGAAAGAGACCCACATGGTAACGTACAGGTTTCTTTAATCGAATCTGAAAAATTATTCTCAGCTCTAGTTGGTGATGTATTAAAGGCTAGAGGCTATAAGGGCAGATATGCTGCTTTACATCACTTCTTCGGTTACGAAGGCAGATGTGCATTCCCATCTAACTTCGATGCTGACTACTGCTACTCATTAGGTTACAATGCATTCATGTTAATTCAGTACGGTTACAATGGTTACCTTTCAAAGGTTTCTAACCTAGCTAAACCTGCTGAAGAATGGGTTGCTGGTGGTATGCCAATCACTAAGATGATGAACATCGAAAGAAGACATGGTCATGACAAGCCAGTTATCAAGAAGGCTCTAGTTGAACTAGAAGGTAAGCCATTCAAATACTTCGAAGCACACAGAGAACAGTGGGCAGTTGAAACTTGCTACACATTCCCAGGTGCTATCCAGTACTATGGACCAAGCGAAGTTTGTGATATCACAACAAGAACTCTTGCATTAGAAAAGGGTGAATAATTAAATTAAGCCGTTTGAAAAAACGGCTTTTTCTATGCATTGGATAAATATAGGGTTTATATATAGAATATTCTGAGGACCTGTTTATGAAAGCTTTTAAAACAATCAAAATTCTATTGCTAAGTTTGTTTGTTTTGATATGTTCAATTACAGGTCCTTTTAATTATGTTTATGCCAAAGAAGAAAACAAGACAGTTAAAGTAGCTTACTTTGAATCAAGTCACTTCTTACAGGGTGCCAGTGATGAAGATGTTAAATCGGGATATGCCTATGAAATCCTTCATGAAATTTCTAACTATACTGGCTGGAAGTATGAATATGTCTATGGTAGCTGGGCTGATCTGTTTTCAATGTTTATGGCAGGGGAAATCGACTTATTCCCAGGTGTTGCCTATCGAAAAGACAGGGAACCTTATATGGAATGGTCAGATCTTACTATTGATGTGGAATATCATTCCATCTTTGTAAGAGAAGATGATGAAAACTTTGATTCAAATAAGCCTTCAAGCATTAATGGCAAAAAGATTGGTGTTATCACCAATAACAATATGACTGACGAATTCATCAGGTGGGCTAATTCCAAAGTGGTTACACCAGTCTATGTCTACTTTGATGAAATCAATGATATGGTTTCGGAACTTATGCTTGGCAATATTGATGGCTTTGTAAGTTCTGAAAATAATGTTGACTATACTAATCCAATCAGAATTTTTAACAGGATATCAGAAACAAGTTCTTATATCGCAGTTAAGAAGGGTGAAAGTGAACTAAAGGCTCTATTGGATGAAGCTATGAAGTCAATAGAACACGATAATCCAGACTTCTATAAGGAATTAAAACATAAGTACTATAATACCCGTTTAGCTAATACAACACTTTCTAAAGAAGAAAGAGAATGGCGGGATGAACACAGCACAATCTATGTTGGCTATACTGATAACTACCTGCCTTTCTCAGGTTCAGATGCCTTTGGCAATCCAACTGGTGTAGTTACTGATGTTGTATCAGGCATGTTTAATGAACTCAAACTTGATAAACAGCCAAAGATCAGATATATCCGTTATTCTTCTTATAATGAAATGCTATTGGGCTTAAAGAATGAAGAAGTAGACTTTGCCTTCCCATTAATGAAGAGTGTATGGCATGCTGAACAAAGCGGTATCGTTGAAACTGAAGCAATTGTCTATTCATCAATTTCGGCTATCTATAAGGGAAAATTCAGTTCTTCCAAGCTGGATAAGGTTGCCATTGGTGACTTCGCTATCCTGCAGGAAGTTTTCCTAAAGGAAAATTATCCAAATACAGAGATACTGCATTATCCAACAATGGATGACTGTCTAAGAGCCGTCCTTGAAGGGGAAGCAGGTTCTACACTGTTTAACTCAACCCGTGTACCAAGCGTCCTGGTTGGTGATTATGCATCGCTGTTAGAAATTGGTATCGGTAAAACTGTTGGCTTCTCTATTGGTGTTAAAAAGGGTAATTCAGCTGTAATTGATTTAGTAAATCGTGGAGTCAATCTGCTTGATTCCAGTCATTATACAAATCTGATGTATAAGTACATCGAAAATGATGGAAACTTTACATTCCGTGATTTTATAAGAGAAAACTCTTTAATCATCACATTTGTAATGCTGGCCTTCTTAACATTAATAATCACAGTATTCTCTTTACTGTTAAATAGAGCTAAAAAAGCTGAATCAAGCAATATAAAAGTTATTAATGAACTGGCAGAAACCGACGATATTATCGCTACTGCCAAAATGGGTATCTGGCGTATTATCCTAAATGATAATGAAGAACCTCTGATGTATGTAAGTGAAACTATGAGACACTTATTATCATTACCAGAGGATATGAATGATCCTAAAGAAATCTATAAGCAATGGCATTCACGTATTAAGCCGGAAGCTCTGGAATCGGTTAATAAGTCAGTAGAAGCCATGCTTACAGGTAAAAGAGATGAAAATACTTACTTATGGATTGATCCAGCTTTAGGTGAACAATATGTAAGATGTGGTGGTGTTGGTGAAAAGACCAAGACCGGTTATATTCTTAGAGGTTACCACTACAACGTCAATGAAGAAGTTTTAAAGGAACAAAGAAATGAAGTCAGACTGGAAGCTGCTCTGGTTGAAGCTGAAAAGACAGCATCTGAACTGGTTGTAGCTTTAGAAGCTGCCAAGGTAGCAGATAAGGCTAAAACTGATTTCTTATTCAATATGTCCCATGATATTCGTACACCGATGAATGCCATCATTGGTTATACCGAATTATTAAAGTCACATTACGATGAAAAAGAACTTGTTAAGAATTACTTAAGCAAGATTGAATCAAGTAATGCCTATTTGTTGTCAATCATCAACAATGTCCTGGAAATGGCCAGAGTTGAAAGCGGTAAGGTCTATCTTGAAGAAACAGTCTGTGATTCAATGGAATTCTTTAGTGAAATACAGACACTGTTTGATCCACTGACCAAAGAAAAGAATATTGACTTTAAGTGTAATGGAAATATTAAACATCGTTACTTCTATACTGATAAGACCAAGATGCGCGAAGTCTTCCTGAATATCGTAAGTAATGCGGTTAAGTATACACCAAATGGTGGAAAGGTAACTGTAACTTATGATGAATTTCCAAGTAATATCGAAGGCGTATCAGACTGTCAGATAGTTGTTGAAGATACTGGTGTTGGTATCTCTGAAGACTTCTTGCCACATATCTTTGACTCTTTCAGCAGAGAAAGATCAAGTACTATTTCCGGTGTAAATGGTACAGGCCTTGGTATGGCTATTGTTAAGAAATATGTCGATATCATGAATGGCACTATCAACATCGAAAGCGAAGTAGGCAAGGGTACTAAGGTTACACTATTAATTCCTCATCGCTTTGTTGAAGAAGAAGTAGTAAAGGAAATTAAGGAAGTTGAAAGTGAAGAAGCTTCAATTGACTTTAATGGCAAGCGCATCCTGATGGCTGAAGATAATGAACTCAATGCGGAAATTGCGATGGAAATCTTAAAGGAACATGGCTTTATCGTAGACTGGGTACAGGATGGTTTGAAGTGCTTTGATAAGTTAAATGAAATGGAAGCAGGTCATTATGACTTGATCATGATGGATATTCAGATGCCAGTTCTTGATGGCTATAAGGCTACAAAGAAAATCCGAAATATGGAAGACAAGGCCAAGGCCAATATTCCAATTATTGCGATGACTGCCAACGCCTTTACTGAAGATAAGAAGAATGCTTATGAGGCTGGCATGAATGAACATGTAGCTAAGCCAATTGATATAGCTAACTTATTATCTGTGCTTGCGAATGTTTTAAACAGTAAATAATTAAATTATAAGGGTTCGGGTTTATACCGTAGTATGGTAAACCTGGACTCTTTTCTTTATTTGCGGAGATTAAAATACCTGGCTTACAAAAAATAAAAGTAACATTGTATGATGTTGGTGTACGAATGATAAGTTATCGTATCAGAAAATATATAGATCCTGAATCGGAAGAATGGTTCAAAGATAAACTTATATTTTTGGAGGAAAGAAATGAAAAAACCATTGGTTGCGTTTGATTATATTTTTATTTATTTGGTGTCATTTGTTTTTGTAAAAGCTTTATTATTTCTGTTTGCAAGTCAATACAAAAGCTTTGGCTTTGCATTGTTTGAAATTGCAATTTTAATATCAGTAGATCGTCCGCTTATTAATAAAGAAAAAACGATTACAAAAATAGATGATGATGGGAATATTAAAGAAGCTAATACGTTATACTATATTATCTTGTTTGTTTTTGCACTTGTGATGTATCTATGCTTGGATGGTCTCTTATTTGAAGAAAACTTTGTCGGGAATTTAGGTAATATTCTAATCATCTCGATAGCGTGTATGGCGTTGTGGACAATAATTTCCAATACCAGAATTCTGGATATGTTGAATTGCTATAAAAAGTAAATGATTGAATAAAGGTTTTTCTTGAAACAAGGAAAGCCTTTTTGTTTAGAAATAAAAAATGTAATATAGGTGGTTACATCTAAAATAGCCCTTTAATAAAGAATTATTTTGCGTTTTAAGAAAAACATAGTATAACTATGTTATTAATACGAAAGGGACATTTATGAAAAACCTTTTTAAAGAATTCAAAGAATTTGCCGTAAGAGGAAATGTTCTTGATATGGCAATTGGTGTAGTTATTGGTTCTGCATTCACTGCAATCGTTAACTCACTTGTAAATGACATTGTTACACCTGTTCTTGCTTGCTTAACAAGCAATGTAAATTATGAAAGTGCTGCTTTACCTTTAAAGGGTGAAATCGTACTAAGCTATGGTAAGTTTATTCAGGCTGTATTAAACTTCATCTTAATCGCCTTTGTAATCTTCCTTGTTGTAAAAGCTATTAATGCAACTAAGAAGAAAGAAGAAGCTCCAGCTCCTGAAGAACCAAAGGAAAGCGAAGAACTTAAGACTCTTAAGAATATTGAAGCTTTACTAGCCGGCAAGAAGGAAACTCCTGTTAAGGAAGAAAAGGTTGCTCTAGTTAAGGAAGAAGCTAAGGTAGCTGTTGAAGCTAAAAAGGCTCCTGCTAAGAAGGCTCCAGCAAAGAAAGCTCCTGCTAAGAAGGCTAGTAAGCCTGCTGCTAAAAAGGCTCCAGCTAAGAAGCCAGCAGCTAAGAAAGCACCTGCTAAAAAAGAAGCTAAATAGTGAATAAAGATCTCGATAAAAAGAGATCTTTTCTTTTTGTCTTTAATTAAAGTGAAAAAAATAACAAATATTGTTAATGTAACCGTTATCATTGAAAAAACTATTGACATGTTATAATATTCACAAGTAATATATTAATTGTGAAGAAAATCACATAGGAGAAACTTATGTCAAAGAAAATTGAAACTGTAGAAATCAGTCCTGCACAGCAAGAAGTAAATGAATTAGTAGAAAAGGCTCAAGTAGCTTTAAAAGAATTCTTAGAACTTGATCAGGAAAAAATCGATTATATCGTAGCTAAATGTTCAGTAGCTGCACTAGATAAGCATGGCTTACTTGCTAAGGAAGCAGTAGAAGAAACAGGCCGTGGTGTCTTAGAAGATAAGGCTACTAAGAACTTATTCGCTTGTGAATATGTAGTAAATCATATGCGTCATTTAAAGACTGTAGGCATCATCAAGGAAGATGAAGTTGAAGGTTTAAGTTATGTCGCTGACCCAGTAGGTGTTGTAGCTGGTGTTACTCCAGTAACTAACCCAACATCAACTGCTATCTTTAAATCATTAATCTGTTTAAAGACAAGAAACCCAATCATCTTTGGTTTCCATCCAAATGCTCAAAACTGTTCAGTATCTGCAGCTAAGGTTGTATATGAAGCAGCAGTTGCTGCTGGTGCTCCAAAAAACTGCATCCAGTGGATTGAACATCCTTCAATGGAAGGTACTAGTGCCTTAATGAATCACCCAGGTGTAAGCACAATCTTAGCTACTGGTGGTAATGCCATGGTTAGAGCAGCATACAGCTGTGGTAAGCCAGCTCTAGGTGTTGGTGCTGGTAACGTTCCTGCCTATATTGAAACAACAGCTAACTTAAGACAGGCAGTAAACGATATTGCAATGTCTAAGAACTTCGATAATGGTATGATCTGTGCTTCTGAACAGGCTGCAATTATTGACAAAGAAATCTATGATGATGCTAAGGCTTTATTTAAAGAATACAAAGTACATTTCTGTACAGCTAAAGAAAAGGCTATGCTTGAAAGCTTCTGCTTTGGTGTAAACAACCCTAAGGAAGTTGACAATGCTCGTCTAAATCCAAATATCGTTGGTAAGCCAGCTGCTTGGATTGCTGAACAGGCTGGTTTCAAGGTTGATCCTGAAACTTCAATCCTGGCTTGTGAATGTAAGGAAGTAGGACCTAAAGAACCTCTAACTCGTGAAAAGCTTTCTCCAGTATTAGCTTTCTTAAAGGCCGATTCTGTTGAAGATGGTTTCAATAAGGCTGAGGCTATGGTTGAATTCAATGGTTTAGGTCATACAGCTGTAATCCATACAACAAATGAAAACTTAATCAAGGAATATGGCAGACGCTTAGAAGCTTGCCGTATTATCGCTAACTCTCCAGCATCTCTTGGTGGTATTGGTAACGTTTATAACTCTATGATTCCATCTCTTACTTTAGGTTGTGGTTCATATGGTCATAACTCAGTATCAGATAACGTTAGTGCTATTAACCTGTTAAATATTAAAAAGATCGCTAGGAGAAGAAACAACATGCAATGGTTTAAGATTCCTTCAAAGATTTACTTTGAAAAGAACTCAATTGAATACTTACAGCAGATGCCAAACATTGATCGTGCAATGATCGTTACTGACCGTTCGATGGTTGACTTAGGCTACGTTAAGATGGTTACTGAACAGTTAGAAAAGAGAAGACATAAAGTTCAGGTACAGTTATTCTGTGATGTTGAACCAGATCCATCTATCCAGACTGTTAAGAAGGGTCATGAACTAATGGTTTCATTCAGACCTGATACAATCATCGCTCTAGGTGGTGGTTCAAGTATGGATGCTGCTAAGGGTATGTGGTTATTCTATGAAAACCCAGATGTTGACTTCAATGACTTAAAACAGAAATTCATGGATATCAGAAAGCGTGCTTTCCGTTACCCTGAATTAGGTAAGAAGTCTAAGCTAGTATGTATCCCAACAACTTCTGGTACAGGTAGTGAAGTAACACCATTCGCTGTAATCACTGATAAGGTTGAAAATAAGAAGTATCCATTAACTGACTACTCTTTAACTCCAACTGTAGCTATCATCGACTCTAACTTAACAATGAACTTACCAGCTGCTATCACTGCTGATACTGGTATGGACGTATTAACTCACGCTACTGAAGCATTCGTTTCAGTTATGGCAAATGACTATACTGATGGTCTTGCTATCCAGGCTATCAAGATGGTATTCGAATATCTTCCAAGAGCTTACGCTAATGGTAAGAACGATCCAGAGGCAAGAGAAAAGATGCATAACGCTTCTGCACTTGCTGGTATGGCTTTCGCTAATGCCTTCCTAGGTCTAAACCACTCAATTGCTCATAAGATTGGTGGCGAATTCCATGTACCTCATGGTAGAGCTAACGCTATCCTGATGCCTTGGGTAATCAAGTACAACGGTACTAAGCCAACTAAGCCAGGTGTATGGCCTAAGTACAACTACTACAGAGCTGATGAAAGATATGCTCAGTTAGCTAAGGAAATCGGCTTAAAGTTCAACACTGTTGAAGAAGGTGTTAAGGCTTATGCTGATGCTTGCTACAAGCTAGGTAAAGAAGTAGGTATCCAGATGGCATTCAAAGACCAGGTTAAGGTTGATGAAAAGACTTATATGGATACAAGAGAAAAACTGTCTTTCTTAGCATATGAAGATCAGTGCTCTCCAGCTAACCCTAGAGTTCCAATGTTAAAGGATATCAATCAGATTCTAACTGATGCTTACTACGGTGATTGGAAAGTTTCTAAATAATTAATTACATCAAGCCAGCGAGGAAACTCCTGGCTTTTTATTTGACTGACTGGTTTATTCAGAATAAACTAAAGGTGTGGTTTATAATGGATAAACCTTGGTGGAAATCGTTATGAAAGAAATAGAATTAGGAGATGTACAAGCTGTCTTTGCTGATATCATCTGGGAAAATGAACCCATTGCTTCAGGTGAACTGGTAAAGATTTGTGAAAGTAAATTAAAGTGGAAAAAGCCGACAACTTATACAGTATTAAGAAAACTGTGTGAGAAGGGTTTATTTAAAAATGAGAATGGTGTTGTATCTTCATTAATTTCAAAATCAGACTTTAATGCATCTAAGAGCAGACAGTTTGTAGAAGAAACCTATAATGGTTCCTTACCGGCTTTTATTGCGGCTTTCATGTCTAATAAAAAATTAAGTAAAAAAGAGATTGATGAAATCCAAAAGATGATTAATGAGTATAAGGGGAAATAGTTATGAATGAATTATTTACCAGAATTCTAAATATGAGC
>JAUNCS010000009.1:38778-53116 GCA_030526485.1 Erysipelotrichaceae bacterium
GATAATGTTTCTATATGGTTCTATCAGCTATATCTTTCTTAAAAGAAAGGTAAGAGCTTCTTTAATTGAAGAAGATGATATCTATATCGCTGATGAAATAAGTTCACCATTTATTCTTGGGATAATAAATCCCATCATTTATTTGCCTTCGGGATTAGAAAATGATATAAGGGAAAATGTTCTATTACATGAAAAGGAGCATTTAAGAAGAAAAGATCACTTATGGAAACCATTGGGCTTTATATTGTTATCGGTTTACTGGTTTAATCCATTGTTGTGGCTGGCCTATATCTTGCTTTGCAGGGATATTGAAGGGGCATGCGATGAGGCGGTAATTACCAAGATGAATAAGGAAGAAATCCTTTCTTATTCCAATGCACTTTTAACCTGTGCAACTTATAGAAGAATGATCAGTGCCTGTCCATTAGCTTTTGGTGAAACTGATGTGAAAGGTAGAGTAAAGGGTGTTCTAAATTATAAGAAACCAGCCTTTTGGATTAGTGGAGTAGCTATACTTACATGCTTAATTGTTTCAGTTTCTTTATTAACAAATCCAAGTGCAATTTCACTTACTAAAATAAATAACGATATCAAAGAAATTAAAACTGCTTCTTTTAAATATGATGATCAGCTAATTAAGATTGATGATTCAGAATTTGAGAGATTAATCAAAGTTCTGGATGATATTAAGTTGAATAAGAAAACAGTAAGTGGAAATATTAGTGATGAATTAAGTATCTGTATAAATGATGAAATTAATATTTATATTGATGAATTAAATAAGTTAATTTCTATTAATGATAAAGAAAATGTATATCAGGTAAATAATCCTGACAGTATTGAGAATCTGATTAACTTTATGCTTAGAGTAGCAAACTCTTATACAGGGGCAAATGAGACTGATTCTGGAGTTATTTGTCCAGCAGTAATGATTAAGGGTACTGTTTACTATAATACAGGCTATAAGGCTTATATAACCTGTGGAACGATGGATGGCTATATTGAAAGTGAATGTCCTATAAATATGCTTCCAAGTAAGGACAATCAGTCTAATTTTGGCAAGGATATCGGCTATCAGGTTGGTCCAGTTGAAGGAACATATGTTGTGGATTATTTAGGTTCATATCAGATCTTTGCTACTGCTGAAGTAAAGAAAACATATCGTCCTACTTTTGAAGTTAAAACAGAACCAGGTACAAGCAGGGCTGAAGTTGTTTTGACTGGCTGGGTTTATGAAATATATGAGAATGCCTTGGGCATAGAAAATTCCAATGGACGTTATATTGTTTCTTTAAACAATCTCTATGTCGGACCAGAATATTTTAATCTAACAGATGAAGTGGAAATACACTTTGATGGCAATGTGGCAGAATCTTGGCCAATGCAGATATCTAATGTGTATGGCATTGTTGTAAAAACTGTACCAATGAAAGAAAAATAATACACTTATATAAAGCTGGGATCATTAATGTATTCCTGGCTTTTCTTTTTATCTATAAATAGTGAAAAAATAGTGAAATTTTAGTGAAATAATAAGTTTGAATTTTTAATATAATATAAGTGAATAGGAGGACTATTTTGTGATTAAAGTAACGCTATCAAATGAAATTTTAAAATATATTACAGAGATAGATAAAAACAGGTATCACGTATCTTCTGTGAAGCTTTCCAAACATATTGCTAATAAGCTTCGAAAAAACTCTAAGAAAAAAAGTTCTTATGCTTCAAATAAAATAGAGGGAAATCCATTATCTGAAAAACAAGTTGATGAAGTTATTGAAAATGATGAGAGAAAGCATTTCTTAAAACCAGAACAAGAAGTTAGAAATTATTTTCTAGCGTTAAATTTTTTAGAAGAAAAACTTAATAACAAAGAACCGTTTTCAAAGAAATTAATACTAGATGTACAAAAATTAGTTGAAAAAGGTGCTTCCAAAGAAAAAATAGGTTTTAGAGGGTCAATGCCCCCAGGAGTATTATTTGCTGTATATGACTCTAAAACTGGCAATCCAGATTATATTCCTCCAGAATCTATTGATATACCAGTATTAATTGATGAATTAGTGGAATATGTTAATACAACAGATGATCATCCATTAATTGTTGCTGCGGTAGTGCATTATCAACTGGTAACAATACATCCTTTTGAAGATGGTAATGGAAGAACCGCAAGGCTTTTATCTAGCTATATTTTAGATTTAAATGGTTATGGATTTAATGGAATTGGATCATTGGAAGAATATTTTGCTTATGATGTTGATGAGTATTACGATTCCATACAAATGGGGCTACCAGCCTTATATTATTCTGGCCGAGAAAATCCGCCTCATCCCGAAGTATGGATTAATTATTTTTTAAGAATGGTTCTTTTATATTCCAATAAGGTTTGTGATCTTCAACAAAGTTCAAATGAGGCCGACATTGAGACAAACTTGTCTTATCTAAAAGAAAAAGAAAAAGAATTATTAAAGTTAATTATCAAGAAATATAAGAATGAATTTACACCAATTGAACTCAGCAGAGAATTGAAGGTCACAAACAGAACAGTTATCAATCGTTTAGCTACATTATCGAAAAACGGATTCATTTTACCGTTAATAGTAAATCAGAGAATAAGGTCATATACATTGAGCGATTATTCTAAAGAACACGAAAAGGATATTTCTAAATTAATAAAATAACCCGACTTTAGTTAATGCAACCCAAACTTTACATAAAGATACCGATTATTGGTAGTATGCAACCGCATTATTTTAGATAATGACATCGTAAGTAAGGAGGAAAGTATATGAACTTTTCAGAAAAACTGGCTGCCAAACGTAAGGCCAACAACCTGTCTCAAGAACAGTTGGCTGATGCGGTAGGTGTCACAAGACAATCAGTTTCCAAATGGGAATCTGGTGAGTCTTATCCGGATATGGCTAAGATTATTCAGTTATGCAAGATATTGAACTGTTCACTTAACGACATCATGGATGATGGTGTCATGGGTGAAATAGTTGAGGATAAAAAAGAAAACAAGAAGAACTATCTAAAGGACTTCTTGGACTTTGTTACTAATACCTACAACATGTTTATTGCGATGTCTTTTAAGTCAAAGATAAAGATGTTTGCTGAACTTATATTTATAGTCTTAATACTGTTGGTTGTTGGCTCTATTGCCTATCTGGGTTTAGAACTTATTATCAGAAGTATCTTTGATATTATTCCAGGCATGTTTGGTTATACAGTCAGAACAACTTTAGAATCAATCTCTATCTGTTTATTGCTGGTGCTGGGAGTAATTATCTTCTTTCATTTATTTAAGATCAGATATCTGGATTATTACATAACAATTGAAGATAGAAACGCTAATGAACAAAGTATTGAAGAACCAATTGAGGAAAACAGTATCAGCAATGAATTCTCTAATAAGAAAAAAGAAATAATTGTAATAAGAGATCCTAAGCATTCTTCTTCAAAATTTATTGAAGGACTGGTTAAGGTATTAAAATTTATTACCAAGAGTTTTATTGCGATTATGACTTTACCATTTGTTGCCTGCTTTGTAATGGCGACAGTTGGCATTGTCTTTCTAATCTTACAGAAGGGAATGGTTTTTAAATATTGTGTATTAATCTGTTTGGGTGTTTTAATACTGATGGCAGCCATTCTTTATCTTTTCTATATGTTCTTCTTTAATCAGAAAGTAATGCATCACTTTGTACTTATTGGCATTATAAGTGGCTTACTGGTATGCGGTATTAGTACAGGATTATTAGCTAATTCTATCTACAATATGGAAAAGGTAGATACTACAGATATATACGCCAATTTTAGGGAAGAAGTAGTAGAACTGAAATTTACTGAAAATGACATTCTTTTTGTAGGATTATGTGAAGTTGAATTTGAAACTGATGAAGCTGTTGATGGCTTAAGACTGGAAATTAAACTGCCAGAGAATTCAAGAATCAATTTAAATGAATCATATGGTGGTGGTTATACATATTTTGATGTATATGCCTATGTTGATGATTTCGCAGTCATGAAGCTTTTCATGAATGATTTAGCCAATGGTCAATTAAGAGATTACTATGGTGGCAGTATTGTCAAGATGACTGTTAAGGGTAAGAGTGAATTAATCAATAAGTTATCTTTAAATAACAATTGTGAAATAAGAGCAGATTAGGGTTAGGAAAACTTAACCCTTTAATTTGACAAACAATTAATACAGATAATACAATTAATACAGATGTTTATAGTGAATTTAGAAGGAAAAGAAACTATATTTGAACAAATTAGGGATCAGATCGCTAAGTTTGTTAAATTGGGAATCTTAAAGCCAGGAGATAAACTTCCAAGTGTAAGAAGTCTAGCTACCGATTTAGGTATTAATCCCAATACAGTTCAAAGAGCATATGTCGAACTGGAAAAGGCTGGGGTTATCTTTACCTTGAATAAGAAAGGAGCTTTTGTAGCTGGCTCTGCTAATAAAGCATCTTATATTGATGACGCCATCAGAAATCTGATGAAAGATGGTGTTTCAAAGGAAGATCTCTTAAAAACAATCGAAGAGATTTATGGAGGAAAAGAGAATGCTTAGAATAAGTAATGTTTCTAAGTCTTATAAAGATAAAGCTGTCTTAAAAGACTTAAATCTCGAAATCGAAGATGGATCAGTATTTGGATTAATCGGAGTTAATGGTGCTGGTAAATCAACGCTGTTAAGATGCATTGCCGGTGTATTGGATACTGATGAAGGACATATTGAACTTGATGGAAGTAATACTTTCCTGGATACAGAAATAAAAGAAGAAATTGTCTTTGTTTCTGATGATCCATACTTCCCACCAACAAGTACTATCGCCAATCTTAGGGATTTCTATTCAGCTTTCTATCACTTTGATGGTGAACTGTATCAGAAATATTTAAAGATGTTTAATCTAGATGAAAACAAGCAGATTTCATCTTTCTCTAAGGGTATGAGAAGACAGACTGTCTTACTGCTTGGTATGGCTATTCAACCTAAAGTTTTATTACTTGATGAATGCTTTGATGGATTAGACCCATTAATGAGATTAAATTTCAAAAAGACTCTGGTTGAACTTATTGAAGATAAAAAGATTACAGTTATTATTTCTTCACATAACCTAAAGGAACTGGAAGATATCTGTGATAGCTTTGGTATCCTGGAAAATGGTAAGGTTGACACCTATGGTGACTTGCTAGAATCTAAGGCTAATATCAACAAGTATCAGGTAGCTTATGAAGAAGCAAAGACCAAGGAATTCTTTAAGGAATTTGATGTCCTTAACTTTGATGATTCAGGAAGAGTAATCAAACTGGTTATCAAGGGCGATAAGGAAGAAGTGATGAATAAACTAGAAGAAACTAAGCCATTATTAATTGATGTCTTACCGGTTAACTTTGAAGAATTATTCATTTATGAAGTAGGTACTAAATATGAATAAGAAATATCTGAAACATTTATTTAAGTCTAATAAGGTATTAAGTATCTTTGTGATAATTTCCCAGATTGCCATCTATGGTCTAAGCTACTTTACAATGTTTGGCGGTAAGAACGATGTTAGGTTTGTAAATGCTAATGGACTGATGCTGACAATACTGATGGGATTAACCTATATCTTACCGGTAATTATTTTCTCTTTTGTTCACAACAAGAAGGCGGTAGATACTTACTTTGCCTTACCGGTCACAAGAAAAGAAATCTTAATTTCGAATATCATTTTCATGGTAGCTGTTATTTATCTGCCATTCTTCATCTTATCGATGATACTGGGATTAATATCTAATATCAAAATCATCTATTTACTGACTATCTTGTTAGTGGCCCTGGTATCAGGACTATCAATTCTGATATTCAATGTGGGCATGCTGATGATCGGCAATTCCTTAATTGATGGTGTCATAATCATGATAGCTTATTCATTTGTACCATTAATGTTGCAGGGCTTAATTGTTACTGTCAGCAATAAGATCATTTATGGTTTCTATGAAGCAATCTTTGATATCACTATGTACTCATCAATGCTGATGTCTACAGTAAATGTTACAAATGGTATCTATTATTTGATGAAGGGTGTTACCTTCACTATCTCAAACAGTGAGATTATCGGCTTTATTACCAGCTGCTTGATTCATTTGGGATTAGGTATCTATTCAATTAAGAAAAACTTCTTGGAAAGAAAAGTGGAAAGAGCTGAAAGTATCTCTGATAAGTTCTTTGCTTATCCATTTATTATTCATCTATATGCAGTAGCACTAATCTTTATTGTGAGTTTCTCAGTATATGGTGAGCCAACACTAAGCAGAGTATTCAAAGAAGCCTTTATCTGGTATGTCTTAATCTGGATTTTATATATCTGTGCGATGTTTATATATCGTCGTAAGCTAAGTATTAAATTAAAGTCGGTTGTCTTTATCGTAGTATTTTCAATACTTTCATTGCTGCTTGTAAATATCACTGTTAAAACCGAGGGCTTTGGCCTGTCTTATAACTATCCAAGAAATCCGGTTAATGAAAGAATTCATTATGACCGTTATATCAACTACAGTGATAGTGACTTATATAGAAAAATCAGTATTCAGCCTGAAGCTGATGCCAGTCTTGAAATTTTCTTTGATTTTGATGTGACTGATAGAGAACCCAAGAAAGCTGAAATGCTTGAGTATTTCAACCTGATTAGAGATGAATCAATCAAAAACTATTTCAATGGTGATGATCAATACGTTGGTTATTTAGATGTTTATGTAAATTACAATGAAGCATATCCATACAGTGGATCGATAAATTATAACTACAATAATGTAAAATTAACTTTAGAGCAGTTACAGTATATAAATGATAATTTCACCGAGGTGCATGTAAACGTTGACTACTACGATGCAATCACTGGTGAATGGAAATATGAAGAATATACGCTTAATGAAATATTGAAATGAGGTAAAACATGGCAGAAGATTTTTTAAGTCAATTTTCTGGTAAACAGGCACCTAAAAAGGAACCTGAGAAAAAGGTCGAACCAGTAAAAAAAGAACCTGTAAAGGTAAAGGAAGAACCGGTGAAAGTAAAAGCTGAACCGGTAAAGGCTGAACCAAAAAAGGTTGAAACCGTAAAAAGACCTGAGAGTTTTAAAGAAGAAGAGAGAACAAAAATTGTTAAGGAAAGAAAACCGGTAAACAAAGGATTAGTAGCTGGCTTAGTTGCCTTGCTGGTAGTTCTATTGATTGCGGTATACTTCCTGTTCTTTGCACCTAAGATTGAAATGCCTAATTTTGAAGGTATGAACAAATCTGATGTTGCCGCATGGGTAAAACAGCAGGGAATTGAAACAAGCGGCATTATCTTTAAAGAAGAATATGACTTTGATACCAAGGAAGGAACAATCCTGTATCAGAATGTTAATCCTGGTAAGAAAGTCAAGAAGAATGTTAAGTTAACATTTACTTCTTCTTTAGGTGCTGATCCAAATGAAATGATCTCAGTTCCAGATCTTAAGTCAATGACTAAGAATGAAATCAAAGACTGGATTGATGAAAACAAATTAACTAAGACAAAGATTACTACAACTTATAGTGACAGCGTTGAAACTGATAGAGTAATATCTTATGAATTCTCTGGTGTAGATGCAGAAACATTTACTAGAAGCTCTACATTAAAGATTAGTGTATCTAAGGGTCCTCAACCAGCAGGAACTATTACTGTTGAAGACTTCAAGGATAAATCTTATTACGAAGTAGAAACTTGGGCTAAGAACAATAAAGTTAATGTAGAAAAAGTAGAAGTATTTGATTCTAAGGTTACTGAAGGAAACATTGTATCTCAATCAGTAGAAGCTAAGAAAACTATGAAACAGGGTGATACATTAACTGTTTATGTATCAAAAGGTGAAGGTGTTAAGGTTCCTGATCTAAATGCCTTATCTAAGACTGAGGCTGATGAATGGATTAAGAAAAATGCCGGAACTATAAAAGAAAGATATTCTTCAAGTTCTGCATATGTTCTAGACCAGTCAATCAGAGCTAATACAACTGTATCTAAGACAGAATTATTAGAAATGACAGTAGTTATTAACTTAGGAAATGGTTTCTATCTAAGTGATGTAGGCCTAGGTGCCTTAGATGGTGAGTCATATGATTCTATAGCAGACACTGTTAAATCATTAAAGGATAAAGGAATCAATATTAATCTATTAAGAGATATTGTTGAAAATACTGCTGATAGAGGTGAAGTAATTTCCCACTCTATCTATACAACTGAGTATGCATATTCTGATATTCAGAAGTTACCATTAAACGTAACTATCCATGTTACTGTATCTGATGGTCCTGAAAATATCACACCTGCACCAGTACCTACGCCAACTACAACTACTGCAGTTAATCTTGTAGGTCAGTCATTAACTGATGCACAAACTTGGGCAGCTTCTAAGGGCATTACTTTAACTGCAGTACAGGGTAAGTATTCTAACATTGCAGATAAAGATGTAATCACTGCGCAGGTAGAAACTGTTGGTACAGAAGTTTCAAGTATGACTGTAACAGTATCTAGAGGCAATCAGTTCTATATGGATGAAATCTTAGCTGAAACAGGCTTTGAAATCATTGGTTCATCTAAGGACAGGGTTCAGGACTGGGTGAATGAAAATGCGGGCGCATTGGGTTTAACAATTACTGTTACACCAGATGCTTCATATGATGGAACTGTTGCTAGTTACAAAGTAAACGGTAATTTCGGTACAGAAAAAGTTACTGGTAATACATTAAATATTGTTTTATTCAGCTAATGAGGAGAGGATATGAATTTTATAAATCGTGCAATTAAGAATGTTAGCAGATCTCTTACCAAGAGTATTCTGCTGACACTTACATTCTTCTTGATTGGTAACTTAGTTATTGTAGGCTTAGGTGTCTCACAGGCCAGCAAGAGTGCCAAGACACTTACTCGTCAGAAGATGAGAGCTGTAGTTAACTATGAAATCAATTACAACGAAGTATATCAATACATGGATACTATCGAAGATGAAGATGAATATAATAACTTCAAATTCCCTAGAATTACTATTGAAGATGTTAATGAGATTTTAATGGATGAAAGAGTTAAGACTGCCAATGCTTTAAGCAATAATCAGTTCTATGTGGCTGAGGGTGGAATTGACTATGTTCATCTGAATAATCAGCAGGAAGAAAATATGGCTGAGCAGATGCAAAACTGTGAACAGAACAACTGGTGCTATGAAGAGCCTAATTTCTTTGTAAAGGCTAATTACTTCCCGGATATGATTGAGTTTGCTGATGGTCAGTACTATATCGTTGATGGCCGATTCTATACACAGGAAGAAATCGATAATGATGCTTATGTTGTGTTAATCAGTGAACAGCTTGCTGAGCAAAATGGCGTTAGAGTAGGTGATAGAATCACTGTTAACACTTTTAGTTCAACTGATTACAATCAAGAAGAAATTGATCTTTCTGATGTTGATCCTTCTATGGATTTGGAAGTTATCGGTATCTATGGTGGTGTTAAGTCTATTACTCCGGATGCGCAAAACTTTGATTGGGCTTCTCCATATGAAAACCCAGTAAATATGTTATTGATGCCTGCTACAACTATCGAGAATAAGATGGCTTCTTTCTATGAAAAGATTTATGCTCATTACCAGGAACTTTATCCTGAAGAAGACTGGTCATATGAAAGAGAATCTTATATTTCTGATGTAGTCTTACTGTTAAATGATCCGCTGGAAGTAGATGCCTTTGTTGAGGACTATACACCAAATCTTAGACAGTTCATGAAGCTTAACGCTAATAATGAAGAATTCAATAAGTTATCTAAGCCTTTAGATACTCTTAGCTTATATGCTAACTTCATTGTCTGGTTGGTGGTTATCAATGCGATTGTAATCATTACTCTGGTTACTGCTTTAACACTGAAGACCAGAGAGTATGAAATTGGTGTCTTACTATCAATTGGCGCTACTAAACTAAAAGTAATTGCTCAGTTCTTTGTGGAACTTGCATTAATTGCGATTCTTGGTTTTACATTATCAGTTGGTACTGGTTCACTTATTGCTGGTAAAGTAGGTGAAACCGTTCTTGAATATCAGATTCAGTCTTCTGATGTAAATGAGGGTGAAGATGATTACTATTGGGATTATGATTCAATCTGGGATTCTGATTATTCAACTGAAATCTCTTTGGAAGATTTAACAAGTGAATATTCTGTTCAGGTATCACTTCCAATTATTGCGGAAATCTATGTAATGGGTTTAGGCATTGTATTATTGGCGGTTATCATTCCATCATTTATGATTATGAGATATAACCCTAAGAAGATTTTAATGAATCAGGGTTAGGAGGTGTACTTATGTCAACAATTTTAGAATTAGAAAATATTAACTATTCATATATCGATGGTGGTTATGAAAGAAAAATTTTAAAAGACTTATCGTGGAAATTTGAAGAAGGCACTTTCTATACTATCCTTGGTCCTTCTGGTAGTGGTAAGACAACTTTACTGTCTATTATTTCTGGTTTGGATACTGCTAATAGCGGCAATATCTATTTCAAGGGTACTGATATCAAGGAAATCGGTTTAGGCAAGTATCGCCGTAATAAGATTTCAATTGTCTTCCAGCAGTATAATCTGATTCCTTATTTAACTGCAGTGGAAAATGTTCTGGTTGCGATGTCTGAAACTGATAACGATATTCCTTCTGATAAAAAGGAAGTAGCTTATAATCTTCTTGAACACTTTGGTATCGTTAGAACCAAGGCTGATAGAAGAGTAGGTCAGCTTTCAGGTGGTGAACAGCAGCGTGTATCTATCGCCAGAGCTCTATCTAGTAACGTAGATTTAATCTTTGCGGATGAACCTACTGGTAACCTGGATACTGCTACTGAGAACGAAATTATTGAAGTATTTAAGGAACTTGCTCATAAATTTGGCAAGACTATTATTGTAGTAACGCACTCTAATAATGTTTCTGCCATGTCAGACCATCGTGTAATTCTTAAGGATGGTATTTTACAAGCAATTGAATAAGATATAAGGTCTATCTTTTGATGGGCCTTTTTCTTTATAATGAAATAGTGTGAAAGAGGGGGAAAGGTAATATATGTTAACTGATATTGAAATCGCTCAACAAGCCAAGATGCAGCGCATCAATGAGATTGCGGAAAGTGCTGGTATTGATGATGAATACCTTGAGCTTTATGGCAAATACAAGGCTAAAATTGACTACAAATTATTAAAAGACAAAAAAGACGAAAAAGATGGCAAACTAATCCTGGTTACAGCTATCAACCCAACACCAGCAGGTGAGGGTAAGACTACAACTACTATTGGTTTAGCAGATGGTATGAAGAAGCTGGGCAAGAAAGTTATGGTAGCTTTAAGAGAACCATCATTAGGTCCAGTCTTTGGTGTAAAGGGTGGTGCTGCTGGTGGTGGCTATGCCCAGGTTGTGCCAATGGAAGATATTAACTTACACTTTACTGGTGACTTCCATGCGATTGGTGCCGCTAATAATCTTTTAGCAGCTATGATTGATAACCACATCCAGCAGGGCAATGCCTTAGGTATTGATCCTAGAAGAATTACTTGGAAAAGAGCTGTTGATATGAATGACAGACAGCTAAGAAATATTGTTTGTGGTTTAGGTAAAAAGGTCGATGGTACTCCTCGTCAGGATGGCTTTGATATTACTGTAGCTTCTGAGGTAATGGCAGTACTTTGTCTATCAAGTGACATTACTGATTTAAAGAATAATCTGGCAAAAATGGTAGTTGGTTATACATATGACAATAGACCAGTTACCTGTGGTGATATTAAGGCTCATGGCGCAATGACTGCTTTATTAAAGGATGCCCTTAAGCCAAATCTGGTACAGACATTAGAAGGTACTCCTGCATTAATCCATGGTGGACCTTTCGCTAATATCGCTCACGGCTGTAACTCAATTACTGCTACTAAGATGGCTCTAAAACTTGGTGATTATGCAATTACTGAAGCAGGCTTTGGTGCAGACTTAGGTGCTGAAAAGTTCTTAGACATCAAGTGCCGTAAGGCTGGCTTTAATCCAAGTGCAGTGGTTGTAGTTGCGACAGTTCGTGCTTTAAAACATCACGGTGGTGTTAAGAAAGAAGACTTAAATAATGAAAATCTTGTGGCTTTAGAGGCTGGTTTACCAAACCTTTTAAGACACGTCTACAATATCAAGAATGTATATGGCCTGCCATGTGTAGTAGCTATCAATGCCTTCCCAACTGATACTAAGGCTGAACTTGATTTAGTAGAAGCTAAGTGTAAGGAATTAGGCGTAAATGCCGTATTATCTGAAGTTTGGGCAAAAGGTGGCGAAGGCGGCGTTAAGCTGGCTGAAGAAGTTGTCAGACTATGTGAAGAAGAAAATACTTTCAAATTCGCTTATGATACAGACTTAAGCATTAAGGAAAAGCTTGATGCGATTGTTAAGAATATTTACCATGGCGAAGGCGCAGACCTTGTTGGTGATGCGGTTAAGCAGGTAAAAGAACTGGAAGCTTTAGGCTATGGCAACCTTCCAATTTGTATGGCTAAGACTCAGTATTCTTTCTCTGATGATGCTTCTAAGCTTGGTGCTCCTGAAAACTTTAGAGTTGCTGTTAGAAACCTAAAGGTATCAGCTGGTGCCGGATTTATAGTTGCTTTAACTGGTGACATCATGACTATGCCAGGTTTACCAAAGGTTCCAGCAGCTGAAAAGATTGACGTTGATGAAAACGGCGTAATCACAGGTCTTTTCTAATGTATAAGAAATCTTTAGATGAATTTTCAGCTTTAGCTTTTTCAAAAGATCCAGTACCAGGAGGTGGGGGAGTCTCTGCCTCTGCTGGTGCTTTAGCTGCTTCTTTAGCGGGCATGGTAACCAATCTTACCATCGGTAAAAAGAAGTATCTGGAATATACTGAAGAACTTGAAAAGATTAAGGAAACAGCTGAAACATTAAGAGTAAGACTTTTAGAAGCTATCAATGATGATGCGAATGCTTTCTATCCTTTAAGTCAGGCTTATTCAATGGATAAGGAAAGTGAGGGCTATGCTGAAACTTTAGAAAAATGTCTAAAGGAAGCAGCCCGTCCACCATTTATGATTATGGGCTATTGTGCCTCAGTTATTGATCTGGATTACCGTTTAGCTACTATTGGTTCCAAACTGGCAGTATCAGATGCGGGAACTTCAGTTTCTTTAGCTTTAGGTGCTTTAAAGGGTGCTTATCTAAATGTTCTGGTTAATACTAAACTAATGAAAAATAAAGAGGTAGCAGAGGAGATTGAGACCAAGGCTCACGCTATCTTGCATGAATATGAAATAAAGGCCAATCAAACATATGAGGCCGTAATTAAGAGATTATAATGACTAATTTATTAAAGGGAAAAGATGTTGCAGCATTTATAAATGAGCGTAGCAAGAAAACAGTAGAAGACTTAAAGGAAAAGGGCATTAATCCCTGCCTGGCAGTCTTTAGAGTAGGTAATAAGGACAATGATCTTTCTTACGAAAGAGGCATTGAAAAAAGATGTGCTGAAACAGGTGTAGAACTAATAAAGTATGTCTTTGAAGAAGAAGTGAGTGAAGAAGACTTCTATGCCAAATTAAGTGAAGCCAATGAAGATAATAATATTCATGGCATTCTGGTATTTAGACCTTTGCCTAAAAGATTTGATGATAAGAAGTTAAGAAATTTCATTAAAGCTAGTAAGGATGTTGATGGTTGTGGCGACTTGTCTTTAGCTGGAGTCTTCACTAATCAGAAGCTGGGCTTTGCCCCATGTACAGCAGAAGCAGCAGTTGAAATACTGGATTACTACCATATTGATGTAGCTGGCAAAAATGTTGTGGTACTGGGCAGATCTTTAGTTATCGGTAAGCCTGTTTCTCAGCTTCTACTTAACAAAAATGCTACAGTGACTGTCTGTCACTCTAAGACTGAAAACATTGCGCAAATCGCTTCTAATGCCCAAATACTGGTATGTGCTACTGGCATGATGGAATCTGTTACTAAGGATTACTTCAATAGTGAACAGACTGTTATTGATGTAGGTATTTCTTATAATGAAGTAAAGCAGAAATTATGTGGTGATGTCTTATTTGAAGATGCAGAAAATGTGGTAGCTAATATTACACCAGTGCCTGGTGGTGTTGGTTCAGTTACAACTTCAGTATTGATATCGCATGTCGTAGAGGCAGCAAATAGAACAATTAATTAAGAAAGATGACACGGATTACCGTGCCATCTTTTATTATCTGAATGATTTTACCCAGTTGATTAAAGAATTATGATAAACATTTTCTCTT
>JAUNCS010000072.1 GCA_030526485.1 Erysipelotrichaceae bacterium
TATAATGTACCCAATAGTGTGGACAATTAATTTGGGGTGATACCCATAATAGTAGACAGACACTAATTTAATTAATCAAATGGTTTTAATATATAATTAAATTAAGACCAGGAGATCAATTATGAGGAAATTATTTACCGATGAAGAAATTATTATTCTTGATTCAAACCCTTATACAAGAAAAGTAACACCAACAACCATCAAATTTAATGATGCATTTAAAGATGCGTTTTGGACAATGTATCTTGAAAACTTACCTATAAGAGATATTTTCAGGAATTTAGGATTTGATCCGGATATTCTTGGTACGAAAAGAATCGAAGGATTTACATTCCACATGCGGAAAGAGAGATTAACAGAAAAGCAGAGACAAGATTCAATTCAGAGATACAGTAAAGTTAAACGACCTCCTGAAAACACAGACTATTCTTCTATGCCTGAAAAAATTGCGATACAAACAATGCAGACAGAGCTAACATATTTAAGACAGGAAGTTGAATTTCTAAAAAAAATTTATCAACTGGGAACTACAACGAAGTCAAAGGAATAATTATGGGAAGACCAGCCAATATATTTGAAATAATATACGATATTACTTCAAAAGAAGATAATGTATTAACTGTTTCTGAACTCTGTCAAATGTGCAACGTATCGAGATCCGGATATTATAGATGGATAAAAGCAGAAGAAACCAGAAAACGAAAAGAAGAAAAGGATCGTGAAGATTTTGATTTAATATTAAAGGCCTATATGCATAGAGGCTATGATAAAGGAGCTAAAGGTATTCATATGCAGCTTTTACATATGGACCCACCAGTAGTGATGAATGAGAAAAAAATAAGAAGATTAATGAAAAAATTTAATCTCAACTGTCCTATTCGAAAGGCAAATCCTTATAGAAGAATGGCAAAGGCATTAAAAACAAGTAATTATTCTGATAATCTAGTGAATCGTGAATTTGAAAAACACGGTCCACGGGCAATACTTCTTACCGATATCACTTATTTA
Source organism: Erysipelotrichaceae bacterium (assembly GCA_030526485.1). GTDB lineage: Bacteria > Bacillota_I > Bacilli_A > Erysipelotrichales > Erysipelotrichaceae > Colivicinus. Next base: position 1,009 of record JAUNCS010000072.1, read on the forward strand.
CAATATAACGGAACGTTTGCCTATCTATCAACAATACTAGATGCATATACAAAACAAATCTTATCTTATGTATTAAGTGAAAGTCTAAAGGTAGATTTTGTACTTGATACTATTAATCAATTAGTTGAAAAACATGGAATAGATTTCAACGCCGAAACAATTGTTCACTCTGATCAGGGATGTCATTATACAAGTTATAGTTTCATCCAAATTCTTAAAGATAATGGATTAAGACAATCCATGTCACGAAGAGGTAACTGTTGGGATAATGCACCTCAGGAATCATTCTATGGCCATATGAAAGATGAAATAGGCAAAAGACTATTATATTGTGAATCATTTAAAGATGTGAAAGAATTAATCGATGATTGGATAGATTATTACAATAATGAGAGATATCAATGGCAATTGGCAAAGTTATCTCCAAATGAATTTTATGAATATATAACAACAGGAGTTTATCCAACAAAAAAATAGAAGAGCTATGAAGCTCTTCTAATAAACAATGATAAATATATTAACACCATTTAAGTGCTGTCCATTTTCATGGTCATCATAATAAGTGGTGTCTACTAAATGGGATTTACCACAAATTATTTGTCCTTGAAATGGGGTATATTTTA
>JAUNCS010000010.1 GCA_030526485.1 Erysipelotrichaceae bacterium
TCAATAAGGGATTAACCCTTCCGTATTCCACTAAACACGGTTCTTGTCTCCTCAACAAGTTTCGGTCTTTGACCCGGCATTCCGTAGCCTTAGAGCAATTCTTAGCGGTCAAATTCTGTTACAAAAGTAACGAGTTAATATTATCAGTTATATATATTAAAAACAACGCTTTTTAAGATATATTCCCATAAAGAATATCTAAAAAGGTACAAAAAAATAGGACTTACGCCCTACCTTTTCTTATATAAAGGAAATGAAAAACTTTTAGCTCACCTATAATATAACTATTAATTGTGAAAACTGTGTGAAAGTTTGTTTCATTTCCTTATGAAAGTGTTTACATTAATACATTCCCATGCCTGGATTTGGCATTTCGGTATTCTTTTCCTTAATTACGCCTACTGCAGCTTCCGTAGTAATTAATAAGCCAGAAATACTAGCAGCATTTAATAGTGCAGATCTTGTTACCTTACATGGGTCAACGATACCATTCTTAAACATATCTACCCAGACACCCTTCTTCGCATCAAAGCCAAAACCATCTTCCTGTTCCATCTGCTTAGCTACGATTTCATTGCCGTTATAACCAGCATTTTCGGCAATCTGATATAAAGGAGCAGTGATTGAATCAAGGATGATATTAATACCCTTAACTACATCTTCATCTTCGCCGGTTAGCGTACCTCTTAATTCCTTGGCAATACTTGCAAGGGCAGCACCACCACCAATGACGATACCTTCTTCAATAGCAGCTCTTGTCGCATTTAAGGCATCTTCTAAACGAAGCTTCTTATCCTTCATTTCTGCTTCAGTTGTAGCACCAACCTTAATAACGGCTACACCATTAGAAAGCTTAGCAATTCTTTCTCTGATTCTCTTAGCTTCATATTCACTTGTAGTATGTTCAAGAACGCCTTCAAGTTCCTTAATTCTTTCTTCAAAGGCCTTTTCCTTACCGGCACCCTCGATTAATGTTGTAGATTCCTTTTCAACAATAACCTTCTTGCAGGTACCTAGGTCTGCCATAGTTACATCCTTTAGCTGCATGCCCAGATCCTTAGAAATCATAGTAGCACCAGTTAAAGTAGCAATATCGTTAAGATTATCTTTCTGGCCATCACCAAAGCCTGGAGCCTTAGTAGCAACCACATTGAAAGTACCTCTTAGTTTATTAACAATTAAAGTAGAAACTACTTCATTTTCAATATCATCAGCGATGATTAATAACGCCTTATTGCTCTGTACAATCTGTTCCAGAACGCCTAATACATCCTGAATAGTATTAATCTTCTGATCGGTAACAAGCACTAATGGGTTTTCCATTTCAATATTCATCTTTTCTCTATCAGATACCATATATGGAGAAATATAACCCTTGTCATACTTTAGACCTTCAGTTACTTCCAGTGAAGTATCAAAGCCCTTAGATTCATCAACATTGATAATACCGTTCTTACCAACCTTTTCCATAGCAGCCGAAATAATTTCACCTACTTCTCTAGAAGCAGAAGAAATAGTAGCTACAGAAGCAATATCGCTGGCTGAATCAATCTTCTTAGCCTTGGTTAATAGTACTTCAGCGACCTTCTTGGCAGCCATATCAATACCTTCTTTTAAAAAGACTGGGTTAGCACCCTTTTCAACTTCTTCCAGACCCTTATGAACAATAGCCTGAGCTAACAGAGTAGCGGTAGTAGTACCATCACCTGCAAGGTCATTGGTATTATTAGCTACTTCATAAATAAGTCTTGCACCCATATTTTCAAATGGATCTTCAAGCTCAATTTCCTTAGCGATAGAAACACCATCATTAACGATAATTGGTGCACCATAGCCTCTATCTAAAACGACATTACGGCCCTTAGGACCCATAGTAACCTTTACTGCATCTGCCAGTGTATCAACACCTTTTAGCACTGAATCTCTGGCATCTTTTGAATATTTAACAATCTTTGCCATAACTCTATCTCCTATTCAACAATCGCAAGAATATCTTCAGCCTTAATCAGGATATAGTCTTCACTACCATCCTTGATTTCTGTGCCTGAATACTTCTTGTACATAACCTTGTCACCTTTCTTTAATGGCATTTCATATACTCTGTCATTTATCTTAACTTCTTTTGCGCCGCTTACTTCAGCAACAATAGCGTATTCTTCAGTTTCTTCTTTTTGAGAAATGATAATACCACTCTTAGTCTGCTTAGCAGCCTCAACCTTCTTTAATAAAACGTTGTTATATAATGGCTTAATCATTTTGTACCTCCTTTAAGCACACTTATAATTATAGTCCTTTCTAGCAATCTATCAATAAGAGTGCTAATATTTAGCACAAGTTTGGCATATGTCCAAAATAAAAAGCCACTTGTGAAAAGTGGCGAGGCTACACCTGGTGTGACCATCCCAGGATCTTCTTATCTACCATACAGGTGCTATTGCGTCACATTCTCTACCTTGTAGCCTTTTTTTCTTATATTATACCCTCTGGAAATTCCTTAGTAATATCTTCCAGCATCATTTCTGGGTTATCCATCAGATACTTCATATATCTTAAAGACTTGGCAAAATAGAAACCATCGGCAATTCTTTCATCAACATTGAAAGTAATATCCAGGTTTCTAACACCATTCTCATTAGTAATAGTACCAATAGTAACCATGATGGAATTAGTACCATAGTTGCTTAAGTGATGATAAGCTGAACCAGCCTTGATTGAACCCAGATTTGAAACTAAAACTGTTGAAAAGTTAGGGTCACCCTTGGAAATAGCTGTAGGCATCATTCCATAGAAATCCAGGACTCTCAGCGTTGTGACAACAAAGGAAATCAGAAATCTTGGTAAACTACCCACCAGCTGCATCACCTTATCAAGGTCATTAGAGCCTTCTTTTCTGGCCTTCTTTACATCACCAATAATCATCCTTGAAAAGTCTTTAACAGTCCATTCTGGCTTGGTAATCATATACATCAGTTTTTCTTCCGCATGATCTTCAAAGCGCTGCTTGGCAACAAATGATAAAGATATTTCATTTCTCTCCCAGAAATAATTACCCTTAATGAAGTAATTAAGCTTAGGACGATGATAGATAGTCTTGGCCATCATATAGCAGAAACAGTGAAAGAACTTCAGTTCGGCATTGTTTTCTTCATTTTATCTATCAATGAAATCCATAACCTTAGTCACATAAAAGGTTTCTCTCATCGAAACTTCAGCTTCTGTTCTTTTTGGCATGATATATGGAACTATCATGTGAAAAGGATCAGTCTGCTTAATAAATTTTCCATCTTTTCTCTTTGGCATAAATTGTCTTCCCTCTATTTAAAAGAGTCTTACGACTCTTTAACTAAATCAATAATGTGTCTGGCTACATAAACACCGCTTGCTGAAGCATGTGATAAAGAGTGAGTTACCCCCGAACCATCACCAATTACAAACAGTCCCTTATGTTTAGTTTCCAGATTATTATCCAGTTCAAGTTCCATATTGTAGAACTTAACTTCTACACCATATAACAGCGTATCATCGCTGGCTGTACCAGGTGCAATCTTATCCAAGGCATAAATCATTTCGATGATGTCATCTAAAATTCGCTTAGGAATAACTAAAGACAAGTCACCAGCTGTCGCCTTTAATGTTGGTTCCATAAAACCTTTTTCCAGTCTGTCCTTGGTAGATCTTTGACCTCTTATTAAATCACCAAATCTTTGGACAATGACACCACCACCCAGCATATTAGAAAGTCTGGCAATAGATTCACCATAGCCATTAGAATCCTTAAATGGTTCAGTAAACTTCTTAGAAACCAGTAAGGCAAAGTTGGTGTTATTGGTATGCTTAGCTGGATCTTCATAGCTGTGACCATTTACAGTAACAATACCATTGGTATTTTCATTTACAACCACACCCTTAGGATTCATACAGAAAGTTCTAACCTTATCCTGATACTTGCCAGTCTTATAGACAATCTTACTTTCATACAGACTGTCAGTGATATCCTTAAAGATCAGATATGGAAGCTCTACTCTGACACCAATATCTACTCTGTTTGAACTTGTTTCAATATTTAAGTTCTTACAGATATTTTCCATCCAGTGTGAACCACTTCGACCAACTGATACAATACAGTACTTTGATTCATAAGTATCTTTTTCACTGATTACCTCATAGACATCATCCTTATGATTAATCATAGTAACAGCTTCATTAAAGTAGAAATCAATCTTGTCCTTTAAGAAGTTATAGATATTTTCCAGTACCTCATAGTTAATATCAGTACCAAGATGTCTTACCTCAGCATCCAGCAAGTGCAGATTATTCTTTAAACAGACATTCTTGAATTCAGAATTAGCAGTTGAATACTTACGAGTTTTTGCGCCTCCATATTCACAATTTATTTCATCAACATAATTCATTAAATCAATAGCAGTATCCTTACCGATATACTCGTATAATGTACCACCAAAGTCATTTGTAATATTGTATTTGCCATCAGAGAAAGCACCTGCTCCACCAAAGCCATTCATGATAGCACAAGACTTACAACCAATACAGCTGGTAATCTTTTTACCATCAATAGGACACTTACGCTTGGCAAGCTCATTTCCCTTTTCAATTAAAGCAATTTTTAAGCCCGGATTTTTTAGCGCTAACTCATACGCTGAAAAAATACCTCCAGGGCCAGCACCGATTATTGTTATATCATATGTCTTCATATGCAAATTATATAACGATTAGCAAAATAAAAACTGCAGATTTGAAACCTGCAGTTTAAATTAGTTATTTTAGACTTACTTATTTAGTAGCGTCGATAATAGCTGTGAAAGAATCAACCTTTAGAGAAGCACCACCGATTAGAGCGCCATCGATATCTTCACAAGCCATGTATTCCTTGATGTTTTCAGGCTTAACTGAACCACCGTACTGTACTCTTACAGCATCAGCAGCTTCATCACCATACATAACTCTGATCTGGTCACGTACGATATGGCAGCAGTTCTGAGCGATTTCCTTAGTAGCTGACTTACCAGTACCGATAGCCCAGATTGGTTCGTAAGCGATAACCATCTTGCTTACGCACTTAGGACATAAATCCTTTAAACCGTTAGCTAACTGAGTTCTGATAACTGTTTCAGTTTCACCAGCATCGTATTGAGCTTCAGTTTCACCAATACAGAAGATTGGAGTCATACCAGCATCAAATAATCTCTTAGCCTTTAAGTTTAGTTCTTCATCGTTTTCATTGAACATCTGTCTTCTTTCAGAATGACCGATGATAACGTGAGTTACACCAAGTTCCTGTAACATTGGAACAGATACTTCACCAGTATAAGCACCATTGTCCTTGTAGTGGCAGTTTTCAGCAGCTACGATAAGGTTCTTAGCATGAGCACAAGCATCCTTTAAAGCTGTGAAAGGAGCACCAACACCATAAGTTGCAGCATCATTTTCAGATACTACGTTTTCGATTGCGTCGATGAATTCGATTGTTTCGGCGCAAGTCTTATTCATTTTCCAGTTACCAACGATAATAGGTTTTCTCATTTCTTATTTCTCCTCAATAATATCTACACCAGGTAGGCCCTTACCTTCTAGGAATTCTAGAGAAGCACCACCACCTGTTGAAACGTGGCTTACCTTATCAGCATAACCAAGCTTCTTAATAGCTGCAGCAGAGTCACCACCACCGATGATAGTAGTGCCTTCAGCTTCTGATAAAGCCTTAGCAACAGCATTTGTACCAGCTGCTAGAGTAGGGTTTTCGAATACGCCCATAGGACCATTCCAAACAACAGTCTTAGCTGCCTTAACAGCTTCTGCGAACATTTCAGCAGTCTTAGGACCGATATCTAAGCCTTCCTTATCAGCAGGAATCTTATCTGAATCTACAACTTCAGTTGCGATTTCAGCATCGATTGGATCAGGGAAACCAGCAGCTACAACTGTATCTACAGGTAATAATAACTTCTTACCTAATTCTTCAGCCTTAGCCATCATTTCCTTACAGTAGTCGATCTTTGAATCATCAACAAGTGAGTTACCTACACCAAGACCCTGAGCCTTTAAGAATGTGTAAGCCATACCACCACCGATGATTAAAGTGTCACACTTTTCAAGTAAGTTAGAGATAACTGCTAACTTATCAGCAACCTTAGCACCACCTAGGATACCAACGAAAGGTCTAACTGGATTTTCAACAGCATCACCTAAGAACTTTAATTCTTTTTCAACTAGGAAACCTGTAGCACTTGGTAAGTGTGAAGGGATACCTACAGTTGAAGCATGAGCTCTATGAACTGAACCGAAAGCATCGATAACGAATAGGTCACCTAGAGAAGCCCAGTAAGCACCTAATTCAGGATCGTTCTTTGATTCACCCTTTTCATAACGAGTGTTCTGCATTAGTAATACTTCGCCGTCCTGTAATTCAGCAACTGCCTTTTCTAATGCTTCACCTCTAGTAGCATCAACAAATACTACCTTTGTATCAGCTAAATGTTCCTGAAGTCTAACTGCAACTGGAGCCATGTTGTTCTTCTTCTTAGCAGCAGCGATTTCTTCTTCAGTCTTCTTATAGTCAATCTTACCTAAGTGAGAAAGTAAGATAACCTTTGCCTTGTTTTCAACTAAGTACTTGATAGTTGGTAAAGCAGCAACGATACGATTGTCATCTGTAATTTCGCCGCCCTTTAGAGGTACGTTAAAGTCAACTCTGACAATAACTTTTTTACCAGCAACTTGTAAGTCTGTAACTAATTTTTTTGCCATAATTTTTCTCCTTTTTATGCACACATTATTATAACAATTTATTCACAAAGTGAACAAAGAAAAAAGCCAGTTATTTACCGGCTTCCTCACTGTTTTCCTTGTTTCTTCTCTTTGAAGTTTCCTCGATACCATAGAGTTCACACTTTTCCTTGAACTCCTTTTCCGCATCATTTAATTCCTTCAAGATTTCATCTAATGTCTTCATAACTTTTAATATTCTACCACATTAATCTATAATTAAGACATGTACGTAAAAGAAGAAACGATTAATACTATCGTCATTGAAAAATCCCGCTTTATTACCTATCTAATGCCGGTATTTAATGAAGATCAGTATAAAGAATATTTAAAAACCATCAAAAAGAAACACTATGATGCCACTCACGTCTGCTCAGCAGTAATTATTGGTGACATCAAAAGAAGTTCTGATGATGGTGAACCAAGTGGCACAGCTGGTGTTCCTATTCTAAACGTCTTAGAAAAAAGTGGATTGGATAATACCTGCTGCCTGGTAGTCAGATACTTTGGTGGTATAAAGCTTGGGGCTGGTGGGCTGATTAGAGCCTACAGCAATTCGGCCAGTGAAGCTATTAAAACAGCCACTAAGATTGAAGATATTCCCTACCCTAAATATCGTTTAAAACTAAGCTATGAAATAGCCAATAAACTAAACAATATCATGAACAGAAACACTCTTTTCCTGGACTATCAGTATGATGAAGATGTAACTATTGACTTTGTGCTGGAAAACGAAAGTGATCTAAAGAAAATCAACGAAATCACCAAGGGCATTGAACCAGCCCTCATTGGCGAAGAGATTATTGAGAAAGTGGTAGAATAAAGATATGGAAGTACTAACTTTAATCAATCAATATATTAAATATGTCTATCTGTTTATGCTGGTGGTAATTGTCATTGCGCTAATCAAGTTAATGATGACCTTAGCTCAATTATCAAAAACTGCCAAGCCAATAAATGATGGCTTAAATAATATTAATAATAATGTCGAAGCTCTAAATAAGAAGAGTGAAGAAATTAATAATAACCTGAAAGAATCAGTTCCATTCTTCATGAACATCATCTTATCAATCGCTTTACTTAATGCAGTACTGGATGACTTCTTTAAAACCAAGCGTTCAAAAAGAAGTCTTACCAAGTCATATTCCAAGATGTACAAGTATCACAAAGCTATGCATCCTACAGCTAAACTATTTGGAAAATAAAACTGTATCGTACTCAGATACAGTTTTTTTAATGCTTGTAATAATTTATCGCATCATCAGCCAGTTCAGCAAACCTTTTACTATACTCTGGTGGAATGTATATCCCTTCAAAACTATTGTTATTTGAATAGTAGTATTTGCTTAACGCTTCCGTTATACCCTGCATATCCAACAAATTTTCATTAGCTATCGAATCAATTATTGTTCTATTAAAAGAAGTATATTTAATCCCGTTTTTACATCTTACATCATATGAACTGATTTCATTGCCCAAAACCACAATCCCATTAAATCTTTTAAGATTGTCGCTTCCATAAACCCATATTAGAAACTCATCATTTCTGCCGCCAAAAAGTTCCTGACACATCAAAGCTTCATCCAACGCGAAAACAACTTCTTCACCCATTTGTTCTTTTAAAGATTTAAGCCAAGACGATGTTCCGATGTAATCACTTCTTTTAGGCAAATTAATCTTCTTTTCAGAATAATCAGGTAAAGCTTTGCTTTTCTTATTGATCATGTCATTTTCGATACGCTGTTTTAACAACTCAATAACATACTCAGGTGGTTTTCTACTTCCTAACTCCCAGTTTTGAATGGTTCTAAATGGAATGTTATATCTCTTAGAAAATTCCATCTGCGTATCGCCCAGCATATCACGCATAGCTTTAACGTCCATATACACCCTTGCATTATTATTATACACCCATTGGGTGCATTATTTATTTCCAAAGAAAGTTTAACCAGATATCTGACTGTTTAGCCCAATCAGCCTCATTATGTTTACCGCCTTCCTGACGATAAAGATAAGTAGTATAACCAGCCTTATTAGTAGCCTGTTCAATATTGTAGTTTAGCTTAGCCATATAGTCACACCACTTCTTACTGGCTTCGGCAGTGCCATAAGAGAAATAAACACGGGTATCCTTATTTAAGTTACCATTTCTGATCTTACGCATTACTTCCTTATTGATGCAGGTTAAGGATGGTGATAATAGACCACCCTTAGAGAAAACATCATTATGGAAGTAGACACCATAGGCTGCTGCTACCCCGCCAAAAGAAGAACCAGCTATGGCTGTCGCTTCGCGGTGCAAATAAGTACGGTAGTGACTATCAATATATGGTTTAAGTTCTCTGATAATCCACTGCATAGTCTTTTCACATTCTCCAAAGACTAAGCCAAAAATACCGGTATTTACTTCAAACGGGAGATATTCTTTAGCTCTTTGCTCGCCCGTTGAAGCGCACTCAATACCTACCACAATCATCTTTTTATCCCAATTGTCCAGGAAATCTTTTAGGCCCCAGGAAGTACCAAAGGTAGCGGTATTATCATCAAAGAGATTTTGACCATCAAACATATAGGTTACCGGATATCTTTCATCGCTGTAATCATAGTCATCTGGTAAATAGATGAAGATTCTTCGATTATCTTCAAAGGGTGTCAGATACATTTCAATTATTTTAATCATATTGTTTGCCTAAAAATAATGAAGGAATTACTTCCTTCATTATCACTTATTAATTATTTAGTACCGAAGATTCTATCACCAGCATCACCAAGACCTGGAACGATATAACCCTTTTCATTAAGTTTTTCATCAAGAGCTGCCAGATAAATATCTACATCTGGATGACTTTCTTCAATTCTCTTAACGCCTTCAGGAACACCAACAAGACAAACTAGCTTAATGTTTTTAGCGCCTCTTTTCTTAACCATTTCAATAGCCGCATCAGCAGAACCGCCTGTTGCCAGCATTGGGTCAAGAATCATAACTGTAGCCTCAGTCATATCAGGACACTTGAAGAAGTATTCAACTGGCTGAAGAGTTTCTTCATTTCTATATAGACCAACAAAGCCAACCTTAGCTGTAGGGATGATACTTCTGATACCTTCAGTCATACCAAGACCTGCTCTTAAAATTGGAACAAGTACTACATCATGAGCCAGTTCAGCAGTATGGCAGATACCAATTGGTGTTTCAACATCTTTTGGTTTAGTAGGAAGGTCTCTTGAAATTTCAAAAGCCATTAGACTGCCGATTTCATTTAACTGCTGAGCGAAGTCCTTAGTAGGTGTGTTCTTATCTCTCATTAAGGCTAACTTATGAGTAATTAGTGGATGATTAAAAACTGTTAACATATTATACTCCTGTTATTTTTCTAAAAAATATTCTATCAAAAAAAGTGGTATGTAACCACTTTTACTTCAAGTTATATGTAAAGTAATGATCTTCCTTTACGATATCTAAAACTTCTGCAATATCAGTAATAACTCTATTTGGTTTTAGGTCCAGAATCTTCTGCTTCTTTTCCTCTAAAACCAGATAAGCTACTGTATATGCGCCAAATCTCTGACCTGCCAATACATCCGCAGTACTATCACCTACCATCAGGATATCATCGCCATTTAAGCCATACTTCTTAACGATCTGGAATAATCCATCAGGATCTGGTTTAGTCTTATTGATACGGTCAACACCCAGAATGATATCGAAGTCATCTTCTTCAAAGCCGCAGATCTTTAAACACTTCATAGTTGAATCAGTCATTCTGGTAGTCAGGATAGCTGTCTGATATCCAAGCTCCTTTAAAGTTCTAACGGTTTCTACCGCATTAGGCATTGGCTTTAAAGTTGTTTCAAAAGCCTCATCACATTTAATACGATAGTACTTGCATAGTTCTTCTGGATCCTCATTTGGGAAATACTTCATCATCATATCCTGTAAAGGTGGACCCAGCACTTCAATCTGTCTTTGTGGAGTGAAGTCTTCAACATTGCCATACTTTTCATGTACTGCCTTAAAGCCAGCGATAATACCAGGAGTAGAATCCTGTAAAGTTCCATCTAAGTCAAAGACTACAGTTGGCTTCTTTCTTTTAAAGACCTTTTCATAGGCACCTAAATATAGAGCTAAACCAGCTAAGACAAATGCCACTGAAGTTAACTGCGCAGTCTTTAATGGGCCAATATATAAGGAATCAGTACGACCAGCTTCAATAAAGAAACGGGCAACACCATACCACATCAGGTAGGCACCAGTAAGTTCACCTCTTCTTTTAGAAGTCTTTCTTAAAAAGAAGTTAATGATAATAAAACCTGTTAAACAAGCCATTGATTCATAGAAGAATAAAGGCACATAATAAGAGCCATTAATGCACATACCTTCTTTTAAAGGCTTAAGGATACCATCAAAATATGAGGCATCAACCATGGCGCCATGACATTCCTTATTAACGAAATTGCCCCATCTGCCAATAGCCTGTCCCAACAATACTGTAGGAGCTACTGAATCAGCCAGTTTAATAAAAGAAACATTTCTTTTTTTACACAAAACAATCAAAGAAATGCAAGCCAGGATGAAACCACCATGGAAGGCTAAACCACCATCCCAGATTCTGATGACATCAAGTGGATGTTTAGAGTAATAAGCGAAATTATTGAAGATGCAAAACCAGAGTCTGGCACCCACAACCGCTGACCACAAGATGGTGATAAAGACATCATCAAAGAAGTCATTCACATCGATATTTTTATATTCTTTCAGATTTCTTTTTGAAAACAAGTAAGCCAGAAAGGCACCGCTGACAATAAATACGGCATACCACTGGACGGTCAGATTACCAATCTGAAGAAAGGTTGTTCTATTTGGAAAAAACTGCATAATTAACCCTTATCCTTACTTAATATTTCCTGTTCAATACGATCAATAAACATCTGGTTAGAGTCAATACCATTTCTGGTCTGGATATACTTCGCTACTGCTGTTTCCACAATTACCGGCATATTCTTACCCTCAGTAACTGGAATTTCAATCATATCCTTTTCCATACCGCAGATATTCATCTTACCAACAATTGGATTTAAACGATCAGGATTGGTTTTAATATAGTTCTTATAAGTTAACATTCTGATTACGAAGTTGATGTGGTACTTACTCTGATAGCACTGTAAACCGAAAGTTAAGCCGACATCAACAATACCAATACCACGAACTTCAATCATCTTTTTCAAGTTCTGTGGGGCGGTACCGTAAATTGTGTTGCTGGTCTTATATACTTCAACCAGATCATCGGCGACAAAGACATGGCCTCTTTTAATTAAATCCAGACAAAGTTCAGACTTACCAATACCGCTGTCACCAATAATAAGTACACCAATACCATAGATATTCATTAACTGGCCATGAATCACTTCTCTTGGAGCCAGCTTTCTGGTTAGATATGGTACCAGTTCACTTGAAAGTTCATAGGTTTCACCCGGAAATAAGAATACCGGGAAATTCTTAGGTCTGGCTACATCCAGTAAAGCCTGAGGTGCACTTTGACCATGAGTCAAAATAATACATGGTGTATAAGAATCGGTTAGAAAACCAAAGCGATCAAACTGGGTATTATAGTCCAGGGTATCGATATATCTTCTTTCCTTAAAACCAATTACGACAATTCGCTTTAATTCTCCTGTTTCCTTATAACCAGCCAGTTCCAGACCTGGTCTATTAATATCGGGTGCGATAGTCCATCTGTCTAATGAACTGTCATCACCAGACACCTGTTCCAGATTAAAGTATTCCTTAATACGACGAATACTCAACTGATTTTTTAATTCATTCATCATTTTATTTCTCCAACAGTTTCTTCAGGTATTGACCTGTATAACTCTTTTGATTTTCTGCAATCTTTTCTGGTGTACCAGTGGCAACAATTGTACCACCACCCTGGCCACCTTCTGGTCCTAAGTCAATTATATAGTCTGCACACTTAATGACATCCAGGTTATGTTCAATAATTACCACAGTATCGCCATTATCGACAATGCGGTTAATAATCTTAATAAGCTTAGCTACATCTTCGCTGTGTAAACCGGTAGTTGGTTCATCCAGGATAAACATAGTCTTACCAGTAGCTTTTTTCTGTAATTCACTAGCCAGCTTAACTCTTTGCGCCTCACCACCTGATAAAGTAGTAGCACTCTGACCAAGCTCAATATAGCCCAGACCTACATCATATAAAGTCTGTAACTTGTCTCTGATCTTAGGCATATTCTTAAAGAATTCCAGGGCTTCCTTAACATTCATCTTTAAGACATCATAGATATTCTTGCCCTTATACTTAACTTCCAGCGTTTCCGCATTATAGCGCTTGCCATGACACTGTTCGCATTCCACATATACATCCGGTACAAACAGCATGCTTATCTTCTTAACGCCATCGCCCTGGCAGCACTCACATCGACCACCCTGGACATTGAATGAGAAACGGCCCTTTTCATATCCTCTTTCCTTGGCATCTGGTGTTAGGGCATATAAGTCTCTGATATCATCAAAGACCCCGGTATAAGTAGCTGGATTAGAACGTGGTGTACGACCAATTGGGTTCTGGTCAATAGCCACTATCTTATCAATATTATCCAAGCCCTCAATTTTCTTATGAGCGCCTGGCTTAACACGTGAACGATTCAGATATTTCATAATACTGTTACACAGTATTTCATTTACTAAAGTAGATTTACCTGAACCGGAAACACCAGTTACACAAATGAAATTACCCAGTGGGAATTCCACATCAATATTCTTTAGATTATTTTCGCAAGCACCAAGAATCTTGATAAACTTGCCATTGCCCTCTCTTCTCTTTTCAGGAGTTTCAATCTTCTTTCTGCCAGAAAGATACTGTCCAGTTAAAGAAACATCAGACTTCACAATTTCCTCTGGAGTACCAAAGAAGACAATATTACCGCCATCCTTACCAGCACCTGGACCAACATCAACAATGTAGTCACTTTCCATCATTGTCTCTTCATCATGTTCAACAACGATGACGGTATTGCCTAAGTCACGCATATTCTTTAAAGTCTGAATAAGCTTGCCATTATCTCGCTGGTGTAAACCAATTGACGGTTCATCCAGTACATACAGGACACCAGTTAAAGTTGAACCAATCTGGGTAGCCAGTCTGATTCTTTGCGCCTCACCACCAGAAAGTGTTCCCGCATTTCTTTCAAGACTCAAATAATCCAAACCGACATCAATCAAAAACTTCAGTCTTGATTTAAGTTCTATTAATAATAATCTGGCAATCTCTTCTTGGGCCTTAGTAAGTTTTAATTCATTTAAGAAATCCAGGGCATCCCTTATTGACATCTGGGTAAATTCATAGATGTTTTTACCACCTACTTTTACCGCCAGTACCTGATCACTTAATCTGGCACCATGACACTTTTCACAGACTGATTCACTCATATATGAGTAATACCATTCCTTACTCATCTTGGAAGTTGTTTCTGCATATCTTCTTTCGATTAAAGCTTTTACACCCTCGATATAGTTATTCTTGGAATAACGGTTACCACTTGAAGACTCAATATCATACTTAATTGGTTTATCAGAACCATATAAGATAATCTGCATCTCTTTCTTAGTCATATCTTTAAGTGGCTTATCCAAAGAAATCTTATAGTGCTTTAAAAGTTCATAGAAATTCTGCCACTCAATATTGCTGGTACCGATAATATTCTTGTAGTATCTGATACCACCCTCATTAATACTTAAACTCTTATCAGGCATTAAGTAATCAAGATCTACTTCAAGAGTAATACCCAAACCCTTACAGCAGTCACAGGCTCCAATTGGTGAGTTAAAAGAGAAAAGTCTAGGTTCCAGTTTAGGCACTGTAAAACCACATTTTGGACAGGCAAAATTAGAAGACATCAGTTCCTTTTCTTCGCCACATTTAATGACACAGGTACCATCAGTCAGTTTTAATGCCTGTTCAATAGAATCAGTTAATCTGGTCTCAATATTTTCTTTAACGACAATTCTATCAACTACCAAATCGATATTATGTCTCTTATTCTTGTCTAAAACGATTTCTTCATCCAAAGTTCTAAGTTCACCATCGACATATAGTCTTATGTAACCCTCATTCTTTAGTTTTTCAAAATAATCCGCAAAAGTACCCTTGCGATCAGTTACTACATTAGCCAGTATTTCAATACGGCTGTTTAAAGGATAATTCTTAACCTTTTCTACCATCGCATCAACACTCATAGCCGTAATTGGTTCATTGTGGATTGGACAATAAGCTACCCCACATCTGGCATATAAAAGACGCAGATAGTCATAGATTTCCGTGATAGTACCCACCGTAGAACGTGGGTTATTATTAGTAGTCTTCTGGTCAATCGCAATTGATGGTGATAGGCCTTCAATCAAATCGACATCCGGCTTTTCAATGCCACCTAAAAACTGTCTTGCGTAAGAAGACAAAGACTCAACATATCTTCTCTGCCCCTCAGCATAAATAGTGTCAAAAGCCAAAGAAGTCTTACCTGAACCTGAAAGTCCAGTCATTACAATCATCTTGTTTCTAGGCAGTGTAATATCAACATTTTTCAGATTATTTACACGTGCCCCTTTTATTACAATGTTATCGTTCGCCATATTGTTTATTTTAACCCATTTATCCCTTAAAATATATGTGTGAAACTCATAGGAAATGACTGGGATAATATATTAGAAGAAGAGTTTGGCAAAGACTACTATCAAAGGCTTCGCTCTTTTCTTGATGAAGAATACAAGACTAAAACTATCTTCCCACTACCACAAAATATTTATGCCGCTTTAAGATATACAAGCTATAAAGATGTAAAGGTCGTCATACTGGGACAGGATCCCTACCATGATGTCGGACAGGCCCATGGCTTATCCTTCTCTGTTAATAAAGGAATAGCCATCCCACCTTCTTTACTTAATATCTATAAGGAATTAAACAGTGACTTAAACTGTTATATTCCTAATAACGGCTATCTTGTAAAGTGGGCTAATCAGGGTGTTTTATTATTAAATGCTGTCTTAACAGTTGAAGCTCATAAGGCCAATTCTCATAAAGGAAAAGGCTGGGAGAAACTGACTGATAAGATTATTGAAAAACTAAATGAGAAAGAAGAACCGGTAGTCTTCATTCTTTGGGGAAACAATGCCCGTTTGAAGAAGAAATATATCACCAATGACAGACACCTAATCATTGAATCGGTTCACCCATCACCTCTAAGTGCCTATAATGGTTTCTTTGGTTCTAAACCATTTTCCAAGACTAATGAGTTTTTAAAAAAGAATAATTTAAATGCCATTGACTGGCAAATTGAAAATATATAGGAGACTACTATGCTTACACATAATATGCCACTTAAAAAGATGTTGCTGTTTAAACCAAATGGCGAAGACATGGCCATGTTGCCACTGGATGTCGTTTTATATCTAAAGGTTTCAATGGTATCTCTTTCTAAAGAAGATAACTACAACTTCTTAAGATTTTTCTTTAATGATGAAGAAGTAAATAACTATTTCAAGAATGTAGCCAACACTGTTGTCTATGACTTCGATGGCTCACAAACTGTTCAGGAA
Source organism: Erysipelotrichaceae bacterium (assembly GCA_030526485.1). Taxonomy (GTDB): domain Bacteria; phylum Bacillota_I; class Bacilli_A; order Erysipelotrichales; family Erysipelotrichaceae; genus Colivicinus. The sequence goes on from JAUNCS010000010.1 coordinate 16,397, forward strand.
AGAGTAGTTACCATCTTTGAATTATATGGAACTAAAAACTATACTGAGACTTCCATGTATCTAAAGGAAATGCTGGAATTCTATACTCATGAAGCTGATGTTTTAATTGACATTTATACTCATGATGACCGCGAATACCGTCTTTCAAATCTTGATGGTATCGTTAAACTTGAAGAGCTTGATAAAAACGTTGAACTAAAGTTTTAATTATGAAACTGATACTTGATTTAGATACTGGCATTGATGATGCCTTAGCCCTGGTCTATGCCTTAGGCCATAAAGATATTGATTTAATCGGTGTTACCAATGTCTTTGGTAATGTAACTGTTGAAACAGCTAATAAAAATACTATTAATATCCTGGATTTGTTTAATCGTAGTGATGTCCCTGTTTTTAAGGGTGCAGCTAAGCCTCTAAACAAAGAACTTTTCATGCATGAAAAGAAATATCAGATTCATGGTTTAAATGGTATTGGCAATGTTGAACTGGGAGAAGCTAAAAGAGCAGTTGATAAAAGAGAGGCCAGTGACTTTATTGTTGAAATGGCCAGACAATATAAGGATGAACTATGCATTGTAGCTGTAGCTCCTTTAACTAATATTGCGAATGCTATTTCCAAGGATAAGGAAGCAATGGAATCTGTTGGCAAGATTGTCATTATGGGCGGTGCTCTTACTGTTCAAGGTAATGCCACTCCTTATGCGGAAGCTAATATTTATGGTGATCCGGAAGCTGCCAAGATAGTCTTTGAAAGCGGTGTTCATACCACTATGGTAGGTCTGGATGTAACCTTTAAGACTTTCTTATATGCCAAGGACATTGAAAGCTGGAAACTGGATAATCCAAGAGCTAAAGCTCTTTATGATATGGCTTATTATTACTATGAAAATGAAATTGAAGGAAGTCTTGGTGGAGCAATGCATGATCCACTGGCTGTGGATATCGCCTTACATCCTGAAGTATTAAAAGATTCCTTTGATATGAGTTTAACTGTGGAAACTGATGGTCTATCAGCAGGCAGAACCATCGGACTAAAAGAAAGAGTAAATGATGAAATAAAGTCGACAACTGTCTGCATTGATGTCGATGGCAAAGACTTTATCAATCGTTTTGTGAATACAATAAATGAAATCATCAAAGAATAAAAGAAGAAAAAAGAAGAAACAGCATTATTATTACAACGCGATAGTTGCCATTGTCTCTCTGTTATTAGTGAGTGGACTCGCATATCTCTTGGCTCCTGAAAGAGAAAAAGAAACAATGGATGAGATATCAATTATTCCTAACTATATGAATATCAATCGTGAAGGTTTCTATACCTATGAAGATGATATGTATACTTCTAGATTTGGTATTGATGTCTCAGAACATAATGGCGATATCGACTTTAAGAAAGTAAAGGAAGAAGGCGTGGAATTTGTCTTTATCAGAATTGGCTGGCGTGGCTATTCTGAAGGACGTTTATATGAAGATAATCGCTTCGAAGAATTCTATAAAGCGGCTAAGGAAAATGGTCTGGATGTCGGTGTTTACTTCTTCTCCCAGGCTATAAATGAAAAAGAAGCTTTGGAAGAAGCGGACTTTGTCTTAAAAACCTTAAATAAAAGAAAACTGGACTTACCGGTTGTCTATGACTTTGAAACCATTGACTATGATGAAGCTCGAAGTGATAATCTGAGCAACGAAGAAAGAACAGCTAATGCGAAAGCTTTCCTGGAAAGAGTTAGTACCCGCTATGAAGCTATGCTTTATGGCAATCACAGCATGTTTAGAGACCTGCTTTATATGGAAGAATTAATGGACTATCCGCTATGGTATGCCCAGTATAACAGTGAGCCTCAATATGGTAATCCCATCAATATCTGGCAATATTCCGAGAATGGTGTCATTGAAGGCATTCAAGAAAAGACTGATTTAAATATTATGTTTGTGAAGAAGGACAGTTAGCCCTTCTTTTTTTACGCCACAAAAAAAGAAGAAACTATTTAGTTTCTTCTTTGTGTTCTTTATTCTTAGGAACGTATTTGATTACAAGATGACGTTTAGCACCTTCACCGATAGATACTGTCTGAACTCCCTTGAAGTCCTGTAAGTACTGGTGAATTACTTTTCTTTCATCATTTGGCATTGGATCAAGTTCAGCATCAACGTGAGTCTTAACAACTTCTCTAGCTACACGATGAGCAATGCTCTTAACCTTCTTGTAACGGTCTTCCTTGTAGTGGTTAACATCAACTACGATGTTTACTCTACGCTTGAAAGTAGCGTTAACTGCAGCCTTTAGAACTGTAGAAATAGCTCTTAAAGTCTGACCATTCTTACCGATAATAATAGCGTTGTTTTCAGCATCCAGTACTACGCGATATAGATTAGCAGCATCATCTTTCTGCTTATCAACAATGATTTCAATAGAAACACCCTGGTCTAATTCAGTGAAATAGTTGCCAAGATATTCAAAGATGAATTCCTTGATATCAGTTGCAGTGTAAGCTTCAATAGTTACACTTGTACCAATACCGAAGATACCTCTTTTTTCTTCTAATACATTGTAAGTAATATCTTCAATCGAACAGTTCTGAGCTGAAGCAATACCATTAAGCACTTCATTAAGTGTCTTGCCTGTATATTGTTTCATAGTTACTCCTATTCTTTATGTGTTAATTTGTCGATAACGATTGTCTTAACGATATTGATTACAGAATAAATCAAATAGTATAGAGACAATGCTGTTGGCCAAGAAATCATAATAACAGCGATTAGACCAACCATACCATAAGTCATCATAGCCTGAGAGTTAGGCTGCTTTTCATAATGCTTATGTCTCTTTTCAGCTTCCTTCTTAGCTCTAGCTTCCTGAGTCCATCTGATGATACCAGTTGAAACAAACTGAGCAGCAATCATTAATACATAGATAGCGATGATTACCCAAGTCTTTGAAGCCCAAGCCTGACCAGGAGTCATTTCCAGGTTAGCACCAAGGAAAGTACCTGTAGCTACAGCTGAAGATCTTCTAACAGCAGCATACATTGAGAATAATACTGGTAACTGGATAAATGTTACTAGCATTGGTCCCATAGGGTTTACACCATGCTTTGTGTAAACGTTCTGCAGTTCCATAGCCATACGCTGCTTACTGGCATTATCTGTACGGCCTTCATATTTTAACTGAATCTTCTGAAGTTCAGGCTGGATTTCCTGCATCTTCTGCATCTGAACATTTGACTTGAATGTTAATGCGATTACGACAGCATTCAGGGCAACAGTTACGATTGTAATACCCCAGAATACGCCGATTTTACTACTAATAAAGTTAATAGCCTGTGCTAGCGGATAAGTTAATAAAACTGTGAAAATACCATCATTCTTTACTGCAGCAACCGGTGTATCTAGTGCAATTAATTCATTGCTTACTGTACAACCACTTAAAAGAAATACTGCACAAATGAAACTTACTGCTAGTGTAAGACGTTTTTTATTCATACTAATCTCCTTAATCATACTTATCTATTATAGCTTTTTCTAATTAGCTTTTCCAAATTTAATTGGTTTTCAGCGAAGGAATTTTCCAAAAAGCTATTACGAACAATAATAATGAAATCATGAGTTTCCTCATCAAACTTATAAAAGTTAGCTATCATCATTCTCACCTGTCGTTTAATCTTGTTTCTGACAACCGCATTGCCCAGTTTCTTGGAAACTGAGATACCAATACGAGAATGATCTTGTGCCCTTTTATCAAAATACACAACAAAACTGCTGTTTGCACAGCTTTTTCGTTTACTGATTATGCGCGAAAACTCTTCGTTTTTTCTGATTCTATTCTCTTTTACCATAAAACAAAAGCCACATGACGTGGCTTTAAATTCTTAAGCAGCTAATACTTTTCTTCCCTTAGCTCTTCTTCTAGCGATAACCTTACGGCCACCAACTGTTTTCATACGAGCTCTGAAACCACAAGTATTCTGGTGCTTTCTCTTACTTGGCTGATAAGTTCTTTTCATACATAGCCACCTTTCTTTTTGACAATTACTCCTCTATTTTATTTGTTATGGAATTATTTGTCAATGAAACTTGACTAATTTATCTGTCAAACTCTTTAAGGACATTTCTAACCATTTTAGAAATGATATAGCTTGAAGAACCAAACTCAATTGCGATACCGGTTTTAGTCTCAGTAATGGTATTTACACCTAAAGCCTGCAGCTTTTCAATAGAAGCATTTTCGTTATTGAACAAATTAAAGTTTACTCTAAAGAAACCTGAACCCACACTTTCAACATTATCATAGCCGCCCAGTGCCTCAACAGTCTGATCAACAATCATTGCATCTCTATTAGAATTGATCAGATTGAATGTTAAAGTGCGGTAATATAAACGGGCAAACAGATAAATGACTGCGCCAGCTATAAGACCAATTAAAACAATCTTTAATAATGAGTCATAATGGATTACACTTCTTAAATTGATGATAAAGTCTGGGAAGTTTCCTGGTAAAGCAGTTATTGGACTGGCATTGGCCGCAATATTTGAACCAAGATAGATTTCCGCAAAACTCATATAAGCGAAGACTGCGCCAACCACAATTAGATAAGCAAGCAATAATACCGGACTTGTAAAAACCAGTATCATTTCCAGTGGTAACGGGTTACCTGCCACAACTGATAGGATTATTCCCAAAGCAATAGGCATGGCATATTTAACCTTTTCCTGACGACCAGAAATAGAACTGTAAATTCCTAAATATAATGCCGGAATAATAAACATATTAATTGCGTAGTAAGGTGTAATGAAACGACCAGCGCCACGATAAGTAGTAATACTGTCCTTAGTCAGATTCCAGATATTCACATCACCCACGATAGCCTGACCAGATAAAGACTGATAAGAACCGCCCATGGCAGTAAACCAGAATGGATATCTGATAAAGTTGCCTAAGCCCAGAATTGATAAGACTCTATCAAATACACCATAAATCGCCAGGCGATATGGGTCACTTAAATCCTTGGAAATATAAGTTACCAGGCTTGATAAACCGGTATAGATAAATGGGAAGATATAAGAAATTCCCATACCAGCAATAATACAGAAGACAACGTTATAAATAAGGGCTGCTGAATCCTTATGTAAGAAGCCAAGGACACTATGTGCTGTACGATGTCTGCTTCTGATAAATGAATAACGGGTAATGTAGGCCACAATAAAGGAACCAATCATACCAGTTTCCAAAGGGTACTTAGAGATACCACTAATAGGTGAAATTGTATTAATGCCTGAACTATTCGCATAGGCATAGGTTGATAAGGCCTGTGGGGCAAAGATGGCGGTAGTAATCATAAAAGAGAAATAACCGATTAATGCCAGGGCAATTGGTACACCACTGTTGGCCTTTTTACATACCAGATAAATCATAAAAATCAGTGGCAGGTTATTGATAATGGTTCGACCAAGACCCAGACACCATTCACCAATCATTAGAATATAGGTATTAGTAAAGGTATAGAAAATATTTACGCTTTCGTTTTGAATAAGAAAGCCAATCGCAATCAGAATAAAGCCAAAATAAGTCATTCTGATTGGCAATTTACAACTGTCATATATACTTATTAATTTTTTCATTGACTCTATTTTACAACAGACCGCCTATAATAGAAACAGGAGGAAAGAATGATGAAAGTAGGAATTTTATGTGCTCCGGGCATGGAAGAATGTGAAGGCTTAATTGTCTATGATTTATTATTTCGTGCCGGCATTGAAGTTAAATTAATTGGCTTAGAAAAAGAAATCACCTCAAGTCATAACCTGACATTTAAAACTGATTTATTAATTGATGAATTCGATGGCAAAGAATATGATTGTGTAGTTTTACCTGGTGGTCTACCGGGAACTAAAAATCTTGAAGCTGATACAAGAGTTCAAAATATCATTGATGAATTTGTTAAGGAAGATAAATATATTGCCGCAATCTGTGCAGCTCCATCTATTTTAAATCACAAGGGTTTGTTAAAAGATGAAAAATTCACTTGCTTCCCAGGTTGGGAATGTGAACTAAAGTCTAGTGGTCAAAAAGCAGTAAAAGAAGGAAAGATTATTACTGGTAAGGGATTAGGTGCAACATTTGAATTTGCCTATGAAATTATCAAGGCTTTAGACTCTGAAGAAAAAGCACAAAGTGTATTAAAAACTATTCAGTATTAAAAGCTTTCTTAGCCTGTGAAAACTGATGCTTGCGCGGTATCTTATAAAGCTTATTATCAACAATCAAATTGGCACCTGTTTGATGGAAATAAAAACGGATGCCTTTTTTAATACATTCATTTCGAATTTTCTTTACCCAGTCAAAATTAATTACGCGAGCATTAGGGCCAGACTCACCGCCTACCGTCACTGCTTCAAGTTCCTTATCAAGACAATAAGAAATATCTACTTCTTCCAGCATTGGTTCAATAACTATCCCCTTGTGCTTTAAAGGGAGATTTAAATAGATAGGTGCCCTTTCATCAAAACGCTTCTGATTCTCCATTGTGCAATAAATAGCCAGGTTATCATAGTCACCAATATCGGGAATACATTCCAGAATTCTTTCTGGTCTTTTGGTTATACAGAAGAAGCGACAGTCACTTCTTTCCTTAATCATAGCCATGACATCTTTTCGCCATTCATCTGCCTCTTCAATAAAGAAGTCACTGGAAAAGCACATATCAAAGGTTGTACCACTTGGATACTTATAATTACCCTGTCTATCTTTTTTAATTGGCATATCAAAAGACCTGGTCTTATAGACAAGATCAGCATTCTTCCCTATTGAATCATCACGACGGTGAACATAGCAGTTCTTGCAGCCCTCAGACTTGCGATGACAGCCATGCCAGCAGTTGTAGCCTACTTCCATAATTAAAAAATGATAGTTTACACTACCATTTTATTTCATTCTTTCTTTTAAAGCTTTTAAAGTTACATTGTAGCTATCTTCTTCAAAAAGATAAACAATTTCCTTATAGTCAGACACAAACATCTTAACGATATACTTCATGAAGTTAGGATTTTTTACCAGCACCGGGCCAATCACATGGGTACCAAAGCAGTTCTTAAATCTAAAGCCTTCGACTTCACCATCGTTTAAAGTATTGTCCTTAAAGATATAAGTGAATAAAGAATTATCTTTGTCAGTTGTAATAGAAGTACACTTATTGATAAAACCTACTACTTCGCCAAAGTCCTTATTATTTAAGATGACATCGCCAGTATAGCGGTCCTTACTTGAAACAGTCTTCATATCAACAAGATTTAAAGCTTCATTATCATCTATTGAAGTACCTAATAATTCCATCGCATTACCGGTAAATAAGATTACCGCTTTATCTGTTGCCTTAACAAAGTTATCTTTTCTTTTTAATAAATCTTTTAAAGCTATAAGCTGGTTCTTTTCAGTACCTGAACCGCAATAGATAAAATCATAATTATTGAAATCTATCTCATCATTCAATGTTTTCTTATCTACTTCAACTTCTAAACCCTGATCTGTTAGATGCTTCTTTAAAACGACCACATTGCCATAATCGCCATACAGATTCATTAAATCGTAATATAAGTGCAGTATTCTCATTTTACAATCTCCACTCTATTTAACAGTTTGTGCTGATCAGAGAAACAGGTAATCGCAAAGATGTGACCAATAGCCTCTTCACCAAGATATTCAATAGCCTTCGGAATGTCCTTCTCAATATGAACCTTATTAAAATTCATTTTTGCATACTGCAGTCTTTCAGCCAGATCACTAGCATACTGACCACAAAGAATTACTTCCTTGATATTATCAGAGCCTAGGAAATCAAAGTCGATGTCCCATAACCAGGAAGTTTCGGAAGTGAAATACTTTCTGCTGATAGCATCAACCATGATGATTGCTGTGACATAACCCTTATAATTAGCCGCTACACGTAATGACTGATTATAAGAAATAGAATTTTCATGTTTAGAAGTAAGTAAGGTACCTCTTTTACCATTGATAGTAAACTCTACGACACGACCATTCTTTAAGATATAGTTATTAAGTGATTCAACAATTGTTTCACTCTTAATATTTAATTCTCTGCATAAGGCATAGGCAGCCAGAATATTGTAGGCATTATAAATAGATTTAAGAGCCAGATTAATGCGATACTTTTCATCAATAATCAGATAGCCATCATCAAGATTTACATCAGTGATCTTATAATCAGGTTCATGACGTTTATAGTCACAAGCTGTACATTCATACTTACCAATATGATTGTAATGACGATATTCATATCTCATCTTGCCCTTACACTTTGGACAATAAGCACCATCATCATAAACACTGGTATTGATATCAGTTGAATCCTTATAGCGATCAATACCAAAGTAAACATTAGAACTTGTGGCATAGGAATTAATCAATGGATCATCACAGTTAAGGATTAACTTTGAACCCTCATGGATACTATCCTGGATGATGTCATAAATCCATTCGTGATGACCATTTCTGGTTAACTGGTCACGATAAAGATTAGTAATTACATAATGAGTAGGAATGAAATGCTTAAAAGAATGACGGGCATATCTTTCATCCGATTCCAGTAAGACCGCATCAGCCTTTACTTCACCACTTAAATTACAGTTACTTAAAAGTAGAGTTGTCACCCCTTCAATCTGATTAGAACCTTCAGAGTTTACTGCTACCTTTAGACCGGCATTTTCCATAATCTGCTTAATCATTTCCACGGTAGAAGTCTTACCATTAGAACCAGTCACGGCAATGACATATTTTGGCAGTTTTACTTCACTTAATATATTCTTATCAATCTTAAGAGCCCACTTACCTGGTAAGCTTGAGCCCTTGCCCAGAGCCTTACCAACCACTCTTAAAACTTTACAGGTAATTATCGCTAATAGTTTTCTCATAAGACTATTGTACAAGAAAAAAGAAGACCTAAGTCTTCTTTTATCTTAATTTACTGCCAACTGGAAGGCTTGAAGTGATTACTTCAATTTCCTTGCCATTTTCAGCGCAGACTACCATACCCTCTGAGTCTACACCTCTGATCTTAACTGGCTTTAAGTTAGTAACGACGATTACCTTCTTGCCAACAAATTCTTCTGGTTTTACATGTTCAGCAATACCAGAAACAATCTGTCTGATTTCGCCATTACCGATATCAATCTTAGAAACAAGCAGCTTATCAGCCTTTTCATGTTTCTTAGATTCCTTAACTTCACCAACAGTCATTTCTACCTTGGCAAAGTCTTCAATACCGATTTCAGGTAAGTGTTCAATTACTGGAGCTGCTGCTTCTTTTTCAGCTTCTTCAAGCTTTTTTGCAAGTTCCTTTTCATCAATTCTCGCAAACAGAATTTCTGGCTTTTCAACTACCTTATAGCTATCAGTATTACCAAACTGATTATTTGCGAAAGATGAACCTTCAACATTTAACTGTCTGTAGATATTCGCAACAGTACTTGGAATGAAGGCTTCAAGTTCAACAGCACATAATCTAACGCCTTCTAAGATTGTATATAAAACATCATTTAGACGAGGAAGACTAGCTTCATCCTTAGCCAGTTTCCAAGGTTCTGTTTCATCAATATATTTATTTAAACGCTGTAATCTGTCAAAGATTAAAGATAAGGCATTTGGAATATTTAAAGCTTCAACCTTTTCATCTACTTCCTTATCCATAGCTTCAAGATAAGCAATTACTTCCTTATCAAGATCAGTAAGATTTACATTCTTAGAAACAGTACCACCAAAGTACTTGTTAGCCATTGAAATAGTTCTATTAACCAGGTTACCTAAAACGTTACATAAATCAGAATTTCTTCTTTCAACCATTAACAGTTCAGAGAAGTTACCATCTGAACCAAATGGAACTTCACTTAATAAGAAGTATCTTACTGCATCAACGCCATAATCCTTAACAAATTCTCTAGGATCCTTGTAGTTACCCTTAGACTTAGAAATCTTACCGCCACCGATAGTTAACCAGCCGTGACCATAAACCTTTTGAGGTAGAGGGATGTTTAATGCCATCAGCATAATAGGCCAGATGATAGTGTGGAATCTGAAGATTTCCTTACCAACTAAATGAAGATTAGCTGGCCAGTATTTCTGGAATAGGGAATCATCATCACTTAAATAACCTAAAGCTGAAATATAGTTAGATAAGGCATCAACCCAAACATAAACAGTCTGTTCTGGATCAAAGGTTACTGGAATACCCCACTTAACAGAAGTTCTTGAAACACATAAGTCCTTTAGGCCTGGCTTTAAGAAGTTATTGTACATTTCGTTATAACGGGTTTCAGGCTGCATTAATTCTGGATGTTCCTTTAAGTAAGCTTCTAACTGAGGCTGATACTTAGATAACTTTAAGAAATAAGCATCTTCCTTCATTAGTTTTACTTCTCTGCCACAGTCAGGACACTTGCCATCAACAAGCTGTGATTCAGTCCAGAAAGATTCACATGGTGTACAATACCAGCCTTCATAAGCACCCTTATAGATGTCACCCTGGTCATATAGCTTCTGCATGATTTTCTGTACGCAAGCTACATGTTCCTCATCAGTTGTACGGATGAACTTGTCATAGTTGATATCTAATGACTTCCATAAGTCCTTGGCATTATCGATGATTGGATCGATGAATTCCTTAGGTGTACAACCAGCCTTCTTGGCACGGTCTTCAATCTTCTGACCATGTTCATCAGAACCAGTTAAGAAATATACATCGTAGCCCTTTAGCTTTTTATATCTGGCTAAGGCATCGGCAGTTACTGTGGTGTAGCAGTGACCGATGTGGAAATTATCACTTGGATAATAGATAGGTGTTGTAATGTAATAAGTTTTATTTTCGCTCATACTATCCTCCTAAAAAAATAAAAAAGGTGACACAAGGGTGCATAGTGCACGGTACCACCTTAACTTTTTACTCAAATTCTTTAACGCAGAACTACGTCCTGGCCTACCTATCGACCAGAAAGCTCAAGATCCATCTTCTTCGCTTCAACTGTTCTTTTCCACCAAACAAGAACTCTCTATATAGTCTATGACGAATACTCTATCCTTCTTTGCCATTTAATTATACTCGTTCTATTTCAAAATCGTAAAGAAAACTAGATATTAAAGATAATTTTTGCGATATTGGCCATCACTTTGATAAAGGCTAAAACCACTGTCATTTCCACAAATGCCGAAACATATTCATCAATAAGTTCTTTCATTTTACATAACCGCTGATACGTCCATTAATAGTATTACTTTTAAAGAAAGGCATACTTACAGAGTAATGAAGAATGACTTCCATGTCTTTCCTGGTCTTTACAGAACTCAGTTCTTTTACTTCAAAACGCCAGCCCTCTTTTAGACTTCTATTTAAGTCGTCTGCGCTGACCAGATAATAAGAAGCCTGTATCTTATTGATTGCTTCATTATGGATAGTACGGGCATTAAGCATTTGTAAACTCACACCAATAATACCCGTAAAGACAAAGACCAGAATCATGGTGATGATCATCGTTGTCAGATATTCAAAGAGATTCTTCATCGCTGCTGATACCTCTTTGATCTACCACATACAGTTTGGCAGAACTGCTATATTCTTCGCCATTATAGTAAAGTGTATATCTTAAATCCATTTCACCTTCATTGCTCGTATCAATATTTCTGGTATTAAGTATTACAAAGTCACTGATATCTTCACCAATACTGTTAAAAGCTGATACATGTTCCTGATAGTTAAATGCTTCATTTAAATCAATGACGGCATCTTTAACTACAAAACGATTTTCATCAATACTTACTGTCTCGTAGTCCTCAATCAAAGTGGGGACTCTTGAACACATATTGATGGAGTCAATATTGGTATTTAAAAGATTTAGAAGAAAGGCGCTTAAGAAACTTGAAAGAATCAGGAAACCGACAGTAATCGCAATTAACGCATCAGCATATTCATCAAATAAATGTTTCATCTTACATTAAGTTGCTGGTAAAAGACTCAATCGCTGATTTGACTGATATCGTATTGGTCAGAAATGATTCAATAATCATTTCAATGCAGATAACGCCAATTATTAATGCCAGTATCATTAGGCCATACTCCGAAAACAGTTTACGCATACTAGCCCGCCTTTTCTATCGCCTTCATTAATTCTTCGTTATAGTAGCCATCCTTAAAGATGGAATTATCTTTTAATGTATCTAAGTAATCTTTATCAATATAGCGGGAATAAATCTTCACGCCATCATTCACCTCCTTTATTTCGCCTGTACCCAGAATATGAAATCTTCTTGTAACAGTAACTGTTACATTACCTGAATTGGTAATAGAAAACTGTGCTACAAAACTCTGGGCATCATTCAGTATCAGTTCATTAGGATTTAGTATTTTATTATTATCTTTTTCATAAAGCAGATAATCGACTTTTATATTATTTGTGATATCACCATCAAGTTCATCACTGGCCTTGGCATTTACCATTTGAATAAAATCTTTGATAGGTATACTATCATCTTTTTGATCAAAGTACTGATAGCCAACAAAAAGTATTGGTGGCTTTCGCTTATAGTGAGCCTTTAGATTTAAATCACCATAAGAACCCTTCTCAATTCTTTCATACTTCTTATCATTTTCATCAAACCAGCCAAGAAATTCATAACCCTTCTTAGATGCTGAAGGTAAAGTCAGTTCTTCCAGGATGGTATATTCCTTTTTAACTTCACCAACAAATTTACCTCCATCAAGATCATAATTAATCTGATACTTGATAGGTCTTGAATATACTTCTCTTTCAACTGGCAGCTGACAGTTTTCACCAATGATATGCTCATATGGAGTATCAAAACGCCAGTCCTGACCATCAGTCCAACTCGTTACATAGGAATATTCTGTAGTAAGGGTTGTTGCCCAGGTACCAACCATTGAAGTAGTATTGCGACCATCGGTATTGTTGCTCGACATATTTAAAGTTAAGTAACGGCAGTTGCAGTCAAGCTGCGGATTCCAGTTCAACATTGGATCATGTCTACCAACAGAAGCTATCAGATTGCCATCGCAATAAAGCTGTAAAGGTGGGCCCTCATAATTAGTCCAGGAATAATTGATATAGGTATCAACGTCCGCATAAAAGAAAACGATGCGGGCCGGATACTTAAAGTCCCAGGTAAATAAAGATTTACCATTGGCTTCATACCAGAACTTCTGCTGTCCATCATAAGAATAATAGTTGGTGCGCCCCTCTCTGCTTCTGCGATAAAGCGAAGTTGGTATTTCACTTGACCATTCTGACCAGGTCTTAGGAAGCTGCCTTCCATACTGGATAGCTGATATTTCATTTGGATCGCCAGTCTTTTCCGTTGACCACTCGGTATAACCTAGCTCTACATTTTCCGCTAAAACATTGGTACGGGTATTTGAAATTAAGAGAAAAAGAAACGCAACTAAAATTATTATTTTCTTCATACCAGTACATCAATAAAGTTAATCAGCTTGCGGTCAATGTAGCGATAGTTTCCTGTTAAACTCTTGTATTTGCAACGCACCAGTACATAGAGTAGACCACTGTTATAGTCAGCATAATAATCGCTTACTTCATAATCACTGTTAGTTGAAACCAGCTTATTTAAGTTCTCTTTATAAATATTTAAATAAGTATCATTATCATCTATATTGACGCGGGCATTACTGGTGCCAAAATACTTATCTTCAATATTCTCCTGCATCAGAATCTGGGTATTAGCCATGGCTATCGTTGAAATGCGATTTAGCTCATCATAACGGATATTTAAGTCATAGACATAAAACAGCATCAGGCAGACATAAACACCCATCACTGTTAAGCCAAAAGATCTAATCAAGATTTTCATAGATTAATAGCTCCATTGATATTGCTCATCATGTAGCCAAACATCCCAAACATGGAAATTATCATCTGAAAACAAAACAGTACTGTCGGCACATAACCTAAGGCCTCGATGCCACCAATCGAATCATTATTGCGGATACTTTCAGCCTTATCCAGCATTTCCTGATTTCTGATAATCAGATTGGAAATGCGATCACCCACATCTTCCTTGCCAATATTTTGAATTGCATATAAAACCTTCATACTTGATCTGGCATCTTCCAGGTCAAAGTCTGATAGAAATTCATTGTAAGGCTTAATTGATGTTGGATCCTTCTTTACCTCATTCAAGAACTTTCGGATTTCCTTTCTTAAAGGATAAGAAGCCATATTCTGTGATAATTCAATCGCATTGATTACTGTTAAATTATTCAAAGACAAAGAAATTTCTCTAAGCCAGATAGGGAACTCAACTATTAAAGCTTTATTCACAATACGATATGCTCTCTTGTATCTTCTCTTATAGTTAAAAAGAATCATTAATCCAAGCACAAGACAAATAAGCATATAAAGATATTCTTTCTGAATAAACAGATAAACAGCTCCCGCAATCGATAAGACCGTCATGATGTAATCAGCTATTTTAGGTTTCTTTAATCCTCCACGATAAATCTCATAATACTTTTTAAGATATTCATCATCACTGCTGCTTAAGTCATTGATCAGCCATTCACCATGCAGCTTAATAGAAAGAATAGTAATGGTAATCATAACTGAAGCTATAAACAATAGAGTAATAATCTGATATAAATTCGTTTTAGTAAAACCGATAAAGAATTCATTGCTGACATAAAGATAGGCGAACAAAGAATTCATCATTAAAGTCACCAGACAAAGAACTATCAGCTTTGTCCTTCGATTCTTTAAGTCTTTCTGAAACTTGTAAATTCTTTTAATCCAGCATTCAATGTCCTCGTACATATTTTGACAGACATCTTCATAGACCACTGAATTCTGTGACTCAATACTTAAGAGCAGCTTATGAACTGACCTGACTCGGGAATTAGGAAAGTCTTCTTCAATAATTCTTAAGGCATTCTTGGATAAATCCGGGTCACTTGTTGTATTGTCCAGATAATGAATAGCCTTCTTAATACTTTCTTTCATATTAGAACTGGCTATATCAAAGAGCTCGCCCAGGGTATATCTGATCTTGGTCTTTTGGGTGAAGATGGGAATGATATTGCCGAGATAATCCGTCAGCATATTAAACTTCTGAATGCTGTAAGCCTGTTTACAGAAGGATAAGATAATCATTGGTAAAACAATGAGACTCAACATAATCAGAAGCAGCATGTATTCAATTTTTAAATAAGAAATATAGGAAATCAGAAAGATGAAGGTCATCAGTAAGATAGTACTTAAAAAGAAACTTTTGTAAGAGAAATTAAAGCCATACTTGTTTACTGATGTCTTTAAATATTTAAGATTGTACTTCTTTAGAAATTCTTTCATTATTCATTTCCTCTTTTAAAAAACTTATATAAAGATTCAAAAATTCATTCTCCCTGTTATCCTTAAATTTCTGATAGATATTCTCCGGAATGATTACTCTTTGCGGTTTACCATTCTTCACAATTGTCTTAATCGAATTCTTTTTATCACTGCGGTCAAAGAAACAGACCTGATCTATAGAACGCTTAATACCCTTAGGTGAATAAGTAGCCTTAACCTTGATTGCATAATCAAAGAAGGTATAGACATCATTTTCAAAACCTGTACGCGAATTATCACCTGCCATATTTACAATGCGGTCAGGGATCTCCCAGACATTTTCCGCATGTATTGAAGTAAGAGCTACACAACCCGAAGAAGCACCTTCCATAATTCTTAAGATTTCTCTTCCTCGTGATTCGGAAATAATCAGCCACTTGGTATTTAATCTAAGAGCATCTCTAATTGCCTGCTCAGCCGAATAGTTTTCAGATATCTTTAGGGGATAGATATCCTTCTTTGGATAGAGCTGATCAAGTTTCATTTCCAATGTATCCTCAACAGTTACAATTGGGTCATTATTTGGAATAAAGTTACACAAATACTTTTCCAGTTCGGTCTTACCAGCACCAACATCACCGGTTATGACACCCGATAGACGGCTGCGCATTAAACAAGGCAATAACTTGGCAACAAATTCATTCACATAGCCATTGGCAATCAAATCCTGTTTCAAGAGTCTGGCCACCTTCGGGGTTTTTCTGATAGCCAGACAGATAGAAGTATTGCCCGAAACACTGCTGTGTACCGCCTGAATTCTTAATTCGTCTGTTTCCGCTTTTAAAGATGGCTTAGACATATTAAAGTTTTCATTTACGGAATTTGCCACAATATTCGTAAATATTTTCAGCCACTCTTCGCTTAATTTAATACTCTCCTCCAGGTACCTGCCCTTGTTTAAGTCAGTCACCCAAAGAGCCTTCCCATTCCACTTAAGATCCGTCACATTATCATCAATAATGTACGGCCATAATTCTTTAAATAATTCTTCACTGATTTCTAATGCCATCTTTTAGTCCCTTGAAATCCTTAGCCCTTGTTTCCAAGATTAGTTAAATCGCCACTGACCTTAGTAGAAAAACTATTCATGGTAGTAGTGATATTACTCTGGACAGTATTGGCAATTGGTGATGCCATTGCGATAAGAGCAATTAAGACCACTGCTGCCAGCATTACAAATCCGTATTCTTCAAAAAATGATTTCATATTTTAAACTCCTTTCTTACCCCCTCTATATCTTTATTGTGTTTTTAAATAAAAAAATCCTCACTTTTCGTGAAGATTTTTGAAAAAACTTTAAATTTTTATTATTTTTCGAAGGTTTCAGCCACTTTTTGAAGCAATTCTCTGATATTCAGGTGTTGTGGACAGACTCTTTCACACATTCCACACCTGATACAATCAGAAGCCTTATTGCCCTCACTGGTATACAAACTGTAGTAATAAGTACCGGAGCTATCCTTGAACATTTCTTTGGCATTCTTGGTAGAGAATAAACCTGGAATATCAATATTTTTAGGACACTTGTTTTCAGTGATACAGTACTTGCAACCTGTGCAGTTAATAAGAGACATCGACTTAAATACCTCAGCTACTTTAAACAGACATTCCCTTTCTTTATTGTTTAAAGGAGTAAAGCTCTTCATAAAAGAAAGATTATCATTCATCTGTAAAAGATTTGACATACCCGATAAAGTCATAAAGACCTGTTCTTCTGATGCGGCAAATCTGATCGCATAAGAAGCATTAGATCCTCCATCTAGTTCATCAATTAAAGACTGAGCCTTTTCTGGCAGATTAATCAATCTTCCACCCTTGACCGGTTCCATTACAATGACTGGTTTATTATGCTTGATACAGACATCTAAAACAGCTTTGGATTGAATGGCACTGTCATCATAATCAAGATAATTAAACTGAATCTGAACTGCTTCCACTTCGGGATATGTACTTAAGATTTCATCCAGGACTTCTGGCTTATCATGGAAAGATAAACCGACGTGTTTAATCTTGCCTTCTTCTTTTAGCTTAAAAGCTGTTTCATAGGCCTTGCATTCCTTGTATTGTTTAAAGTTGGTAGCTGATTGGGCATGCATCAGATAGAAATCAAAGTAATCAACACCACAGGCATTTAGCTGTTTTTCAAATAAGGGCCTGATATCTTCTTCTTTCTTAAAGAAAGCAGCCGTTAACTTATTAGTCAGAATATATTTATCTCTTGGGTAACGGTCACTTAAACATTCCTTGATAGCTTTTTCTGATAAACCATTTAGATAACCATGAGCAGTATCAAAGTAGTTGAAACCTGCATCTAAGAAGGCATCAACCATCTTATTGCATTCTTCAATATCAACGCTCTCACCTTTCATTGGTAAGCGCATATAGCCAAAGCCAAAATTACCCTTTATTTCATTGAAAATTTTGTTAGTTTCCATATTGTTCCTTTAAAAAAGTCTCAAATTGCTTTGAGACTTAATGATTATTTAATATTTTCTAAGAAAGCTTTGTAAGCGCGGTATGCTTCATAGATATCAACCTTGCTGGCAACTTCATAACATGCATGCATATTCTGAACTGCGATACCAGCATCGATAACATCAACATCCATATTAGCCAGGATATAAGCGATAGTACCGCCGCCTCCCTGGTCTACCTTGCCTAATTCAGAAGTCTGGAAACTGATATCATTATCATCCCAAACCTTTCTGATCTTAGCGATAAATTCAGGGTTAGCATCATTAGAACCACTCTTACCTCTAGAACCAGTGTACTTATTTAATACGATACCTTTACCAAAGTAAGCGTTGTTGTTGTTTGGTGAAGATACACTTGGGTAGTTTGGATCAAAAGCAGCTGATACATCACTTGAAAGCATCATTGAGTTTCTTAAGCAGTGTCTGATAGTTAACTCAGAGTATTTGCCCATCTTGTCTAACAAGTCAGCTAAAGCATTTTCGAAAGCTCTTGAATGCATACCTGTATTACCATTTGAACCAACTTCTTCCTTATCACTCAGGATTAGGCATGCAGTTCTTTCTGGCTTTTCAATTTCTAGAGCAGCTCTTAAAGAGGTGTAGGCACAGATTCTATCATCATGACCATAGCCGATAACCATACTTCTATCTAAGCCATAATCTCTAGCCTTACCAGCTGGAACGATTTCCAGTTCAGCTGAAATGAAATCATCTTCTTCAATGTCGTATTTTTCTTTTAAGATATTCAAGATATTCTTCTTAACCAGATTCTTTTCATCCTTCTTGCTGGCAGCAGGGATAGAACCAAACATAACGTTTAAGTCTTCACCTTCTACTACCTTAGCACCAGACTTCTGCATCTGATCAGCAGATAAGTGGATCAATAAATCAGAAATACCCAATACTGGATCATCATCCTTTTCACCAATAACGATCTCTACAGTTGTACCATCTTTTTTGCAGACAACACCGTGTAGGGCCATTGGTTGAGCAACCCACTGATACTTCTTAATACCACCATAGTAGTGAGTATCAAGCAATACAAGACCAGCATCTTCATATAAAGGATGCTGTTTTAAGTCGATACGTGGAGAATCGATATGAGCACCTAAGATATTCATACCTTCTTCTAAATCTTTCTTACCCACAACAAACATTAATAATGATTTGCCACGGTTATTGAAATACAGCTTATCGCCAGCCTTTACTTTCTTAACTTCATTTAAATCCTTGAAGCCAGCATTCTTAGCTAAAGCGATAGCATTTGTAACAGATTCTCTTTCTGTCTTTGAATTTGATAAATATTCAATATAGTCGGCATTGAAGTCCATTACTGGTTTTAACTTCTTGCCTTCATATTTTTTCCAAGCAGTTTCCATTTTTTCTCCCTCTTTTCTTAATCATTATACATTTTATATTCTTTTAAATATTCGCTAACCGATCTTTGCATCTCTTTTGAAAAATCAGAATTATACTTACGCTTGCAGAAAGCATTCACCCATTCATCAAGTTTTTCATCTTCTTCGATATTCTGCTTGTCCTTAAACAGTTTATTTAAATCTTCTTCATTTAATACTTTATATGTGTTTTCACAAACTATCGTATCCAAAGATTCTCTTTTTGGTTTCTTTCCATTGATAACCGCTTCATTAGGATAACCAAAGACAATACATACCGCCGGGCAGACATGTTCTGGCAGTTTTAACAGTTCACACATCTTTTCCTTATTTTCCAGAATATCCCCGATATAGCAGGAACCAATACCTAAGGATTCAGCAGCTGTAACCGCATTTTGCGCAGCTATTGTGGTATCGATTAAAGATAAGACAAAGTCACCCTGACCCATTTCTCTTGGCTCAGCATTATGATATTTAAAAATGTCATACCACTTCTTGAAGTCAATACAGTAAACAAGAACCATCTTGGCCTGATTCATGAATGGCTGATTATCACATAAAACAGATAGTTCTTTAACAATCTCTTTATCAGTTACATCGATGATGCGATAAGGTTCCTGATTACCAGCACTTGGTGCATTAATGGAAGCTAAAAGAATCTGTTTCTTGTCTTCTTCACTTATTTCTTTATCACTAAATGATCTGATTGATTTTCTTTTGATTAATTCTTCAATAGTACTCATTGTCCCTCCTAAAGAAAAGAACTTTGATGTCAAAGTTCTCATTTATAATCTGGCGCGCCCAATAGGAATCGAACCTACAACCTTTTGAGTCGGAGTCAAACGCTCTATCCATTGAGCTATGGGCGCATTAGTTACTAGAACCAAAGCCGCCTGTTCTTTCTTTATCAACTAATTCTTCTTCTGCTGTAAAGAATTCAAAGAAAATGCCCTGAACAAAACGATCACCCTTATTGATCACGATATCCTTAGTGCCTCTATTTACTAAAGCCACAATAATATGACCCTCATTCTTAGCTCCATAGTAGTCAGCGTCAATAATGCCGGTTGTATTAGCTAAGCACAGCTGATACTTAAAGCCTAAAGAAGAACGTGGGTAGATATTTAAGACATAGCCATCTTCAATAAAACATCTGATACCGCTGGGAATCTTTACCAGTTCATTAGGCTTGATAGTGATATCAACTGGACAAGTAAAGTCATAGCCAGCTGAACCTTTTGTTGCGCGGGCTGGAATGACGATATTATCGTAATAGTCACCTTCAAGGTTTAATAGATCTTTTAAATCTTTGTCAAATTGGTTTTTACTTACTTTTTCAAATCTTGCAATACTCATGAATAAATTATAACCTACAACTCTCTTTCCAAGAATGCATATACATTTTCAAAACAAATCTTTCTGATTTCTTCCTCACTAAAATCATAGGCTCTTAAAGCTTCGACAATATTTTGCGAATCAGCCGCTGAATTTAAGTCCAGGGCATTATCATCGCTACTGAAGCCATCCAGAAAATTCATATAGTCAAAGCCACAGGCGATATGTTCAACGCCTACCAGATCTGCCATATAACGGGCATGTGAAGCCAAGCCCAGTGCTGTCTGCTTTTCTCTTTTTTCATCAATAAAATGACTGGCTGAATTTAAGCCAATTAAACCACCCTTTAAGGCAATAGCCTTGCATTGCTGATCAGTCAGATTTCTTTGATGATTACAGATAGTTCTACTGTTTGAATGAGTGGCAATCACCGGTCTTTTTGAAGCGTTGATAATCTGCCAGAAACCAAGTTCATTGATATGAGATACATCAATTATCATCTTTAACTCATTCATTTTTCTGATTGCTTTAAAGCCTTCTTCACTTAAGCCATGTAAAGGATTATTAGGCCAGCCACTAGCCAGAGCATTTTCATCATTCCAGCAAAGCGAAGCTACACGTACATTGTGTTTATAAAACCATTCCAGTTTTTCTGCAACATTATCACGCACGCCACACATTCCTTCTAACGAAATTAATGTTAATAACTTATCAGACTTTAAATCTTTAGGACCGGTAATTATTGCGACATCATTACTATTAAGTTCTTCATTGCAGTTATAAACCATTTCCTGCATGGTTTCATAATCTTCACTGCCATCAAAAAAGCAGGCTGTAAATACACCTCTGACATTTCCTTTTCTTAATTCGGGATAATGAACATTTTTGAAAACATCACTTTTTCCCTGTTTCTTTCTTTGCAGTAAATTGGTGCCAATATCGGCATGCATATCAAATATTTTCATACTCTTTCTCCTAAAAAGAGGTGATAATCACCTCTTAGTAAACTTCTTGATATCAACATCAAGTGGTGCATCTATATCTTCAGAGATATAACGACCATTCTTTTTTCTTTGTTTTACGCACTCAGTTAAAAGATACTCAATCTGTCCATTGATGCTGCGAAAGTCATCTTCGGCCCAGGCAGCTAAATCAGCAAACAGTTTTTCACTGATACGTAATGGTACCTGTTTCTTCTCTGCCATCTTAGTAAAGTGTACCAGAATTTACTATTGGTGTAGCATCCTTGTTACCACAAAGAACTACAAGCAAGTTAGAAACCATCTGAGCCTTTCTTTCATCATCCAGATCAACCACATTATTAGCTGATAAGCGATCAAGCGCCATTTCAACCATGCCTACTGCACCATCAACAATCATCTTTCTGGCATCAATAATTGCTGAAGCCTGCTGTCTTTGTAACATAACAGCTGCAATTTCTGGGGCATAGGCCAGATAAGTGATTCTGGCTTCTACGATTTCCAGACCCGCTTCATTTACCTTTGACTGAATTTCTTCTTTGATACGATTAGCTACCACATCACTTGATCCTCTTAAAGAGCCATCATCTGATACGCCATCACCAGTTGTATCCACATTTTGGGCTACATCATATGGATATAGACGAACAATATTTCTTAGAGCTGCATCACATTGTAAAGACAGATATTCCTTATAGTTATCGACATTAAATACCGCCTTGGCTGTATCGCTTACCTGCCAGATTACCGCAATTCCAATTTCTATCGGATTACCAAGACAGTCATTGATTTTCTGCTTGGCATTATTTAAAGTCATCATCTTTAAAGAAATCTTTTTGCCGCCATCAATCTCAAGATTAGCCTGAGGCTGTAAAGAGACAGTGAATTTCTTATTTTCATTATCAATATCACCACTTTGATTTAGCTTTGTCTTGGCAGCCGGATTAACTGCAACACAGAATGGATTTACAAAGTAATAGCCTTCTTCCTTTAAGGTGCCAACATACTTACCAAATAAAGTAAGAACTAATGCTTCCTGAGGTTTTAAAACCTTAAAGCCTGGTAACATAATAGAAGCCAAAATAATTGAAGCAATCATAATAATGAACGGGAATACAGCTAAGCTGCCATCTTTTATTCTTGTTTGAACAACAATAAAGCAAACCATTGGCCCAATCCATAAAAAGATATTAAGGCATAACATTGCAAGACCATTTTTCTTTTTGTTTAATACTATTTCTTTCATAGTTGATTTCTCCTTTGATATCATTATGATATCATTTTAATCTCATAAATAAAATGTTTAAGATATGCCTGTATAATACTTTTGAGGATTAAATAAATAATGAATAAAGAAGAATTATCTGCATTAAAAATCAGTGAATTAAAGGCAATGGCTAAAGAAAAAGAACTTGATGTCTCAGGTTTAAAGAAAGATGAAATCATTTTTAAGCTTTCGCAGCTTGAAGAAGAAGTAAAAGAAGAAGTAAAAGTTGAAAAAAAGGAAGAAGCTAAAGAAGTAGCTGGTATCCTGACAATTCTTGAAGATGGCTTTGGCTTTATTAGAGGTGATAACTTTGCCAATAATGAAGACAATGTCTATGTATCTCCAACTTTCATTAAAAAATTCCGTTTAAGAGTTGGTGATCATATTATCGGCAAGAAAAGAGCTCCTAAAGATAATGAAAGATATAGTTCTCTAATCTATATCGATAAGATTAACTATCTTGATACCGATATGATTAGAAATAGAGTTATCTTTGAAGACTTAACACCAGTCTTCCCGGATGAAAGAATCAGACTGGAAAGACAGGGTGAATCGCTGGCGATGAGAGTCATGGATTTAATTTCACCTATCGGCAAGGGTCAAAGAGGCTTAATCGTTTCTCCACCTAAGGCTGGTAAGACAACCATGCTAAAGGATATTGCTCTTTCAATACTAAGAGCCAATCCCAAGACTCACCTTATTGTTTTATTAATTGATGAAAGACCGGAAGAAGTAACCGATATTAAAGAAATCGTTCAGGGTGAAAATGTTGAAATCATTTATTCAACTTTTGATGAACCACCAACAAGACATAAATATGTTTCAGAATTAACAATTGAACACGCCAAAAGACTGGTTGAGGCAGGAGAAGATGTCTTTATCCTTCTTGATTCAATTACCCGTCTAAGCAGAGCTTACAACCTTACTGAAACAAGCAGTGGCAAGACATTATCTGGTGGTTTAGATCCAAACGCTCTATATATGCCAAAGAAATTCTTTGGAGCTGCCAGAAAGACCAAGGAAAGAGGATCGCTTACTATTCTGGCTACAGCTTTAGTAGACACCGGCAGTAAAATGGATGACGTTATCTATGAAGAATTCAAGGGAACTGGCAATATGGAACTGATTCTTTCAAGAAAATTACAGGAAAGAAGATTATTCCCGGCTATTGATATTCCTAAATCTGGTACCAGAAGAGAAGATTTATTATTAAATTCAAAGGAAATGAACGCAGTAAATATCATTCGAAGAGAACTTTATGACTATAACAATTCCACTTCGATAGATAATTTAATCTCTCTGTTCATAAAATCTAAAAATAATGAAGAACTTTGCGATTTAATTATAAAAAATAAAACATTTTAAGAAATTTTGTGTATAATAGTCAGTGCAGTGACAAAGTTGCTGTACTGACTAATACTTCTTGAAAAAAATTTAAAAAAATTTCAAAAAGTACTAGACAAACCATCAAAAAGCATGGTATATTAAATAAGCGCTAAGGAACTAAGAGCGTTGGCATGAAGAAGTACTCAAGAGGCCGAAGAGGAGGCCCTGCTAAGGCCTTAGGTCGGGTTTCCGGCGCGAGGGTTCAAATCCCTCCTTCTTCGCCATAAAAATTTATTTATGCAGATGTAGTTCAATGGTAGAACGCGACCTTGCCAAGGTCGACACGAGGGTTCGATTCCCTTCATCTGCTCCATCTGGTCACGTGGTGTAGCGGTTAACATGCCTCCCTGTCACGGAGGAGATCGTGGGTTCGATTCCCATCGTGACCGCCATTAAAAATTGAACTCTGGTAGTTCTTTTTTTTTACATAAAAACAGGTATTAATATGATTATTAAAGAAAATATTTGGATTGATCCATATAAGTTAAATAGAACTCTTCATATCTACTTACCCGATAATCTTGAGGATGGTGAAAGATTACCAGTACTATATATGTTTGATGGTCATAATCTTTTTAATGACGAAGATGCCACTTATGGTACTTCCTGGGGTATTAAAGATTATCTGGATCAGAACAATTTAAGAGTTATGGTAGTAGGCCTTGAATGTTCACATGAAGATAATGGCAGAGAAAGACTTAGAGAGTTTACTCCCTTCACCTTTGATGATGAACCATGGGGACATATTGAAGAAAAAGGTATTTCCTTAATCAACTGGATGAATACTTCTTTAAAAAAATACATTGATAATAAGTATCCTACTATTAGTGATAGAGAACATACCTACATCGGTGGTTCCTCAATGGGTGGTACTATGGCCTTATATATGGCAATTATGCATTCTGACATCTATTCAAAAGCTATATGTGTTTCTCCACACATCTATCCAATGTATAAGGATTTCAAGAAAATACTAAATCATCCAATGTCTCCAAATACCGAAGTATATATCAGCTGGGGTGGTTGGGAGTATCCGGAGCACTACATATTCGCGGTGGCTACCGATCAGAACCTGCAGATTATCAGAGCCCTGTTTAAGAAACCGGGTGTTGATGTCTTGCCACACTGTTTTAAAAATGACGATCATTCTGAAGCTGCTTGGCGTAAGGAATTGAAAGTCTGGATGAGTGAATTAAAGATTGGACAGTAAAGGCCTGCTTACGCAGACCTTTTTCTTTACTCTGATATTTTCTTTCTTAAATATTCCTTGGTTTCTTCATCACAGAAAGCGACATCAATCGCATTTAATGTGCACTGCATTAATTCCTCTTTACTTAAACTGTATTGTCTTAATAAAGAGTGCTCATTAACCAAATCAGTCTGTGAAAAAGTCATATTATCGGTATTGACCGTAACCTTTACACCCGCATCAATCAGTTTTCTGATTGGATGGGTAGCATATGTATGGCCAAAGTAAGTATTAGAAGATACACAAACCTCCAGGGCTACTCCACTTTCTAAGACAGCCTGCAGATATTCAGGTTTTTGAATGCTGTTGATACCATGGCCTATGCGGTCCGGTTTCATATTCAAGGCATCCAAGACATGCTGGCCCTCACCCATTTCGCCCGCATGGATAGTTAGTGGTATTCCTTCTTCCTTGGCTTTGGCAATTACTGGTGCATATTCATTAAAATCACAGTTATTTTCAAAACCTGCCAAATCAATGCCTACTACACCCTTACCCAATAATTCCTTGGTAACTCTGACTGTTTCCAGATTTTCTTTGAGATTGATCTTAGCACTATCGCCCTTATGCATCAGACAATTGATAATACCAATCTTAATATCACATTCTTCTTCTGCTCTTTTAACACCGGCAATCACCGCTTCAACAGCTTCTTTTTGTGTTAAGCCCTTTAGACAGTGCTGTTGTGAGGCGAAACGGATTTCCGCATAGATTAAACCAATCTCATCAAGTCTTTTTACCAGCTGATAAGCTGCTTCATTCAGATTTTCAGCTGTCTGCAGAATCTGACAAACGTAGTCAAATTTCTTAAATGGATCATCACCCCAGTTGTAGAATTCATTATAAAACTGTTCGTAAGTGGTATCGTTTGTGATGACACCTTCTTTAATAGCCATCTGATAAGTCCACATAAAGTTCAAGGAACCATCAAGATGTAAATGTAAATCAATTTTTGCAGTATTCATAAGTTAATCTTAACATATGGCAAATTGCTTTGGTCTTATATATAATGTTTCTATATTTAGGAGAAATTTATGTATATTGAAAGTGTTTTGTATTACAGCAATAATCTTCGCAAGAATATGCGTGTAAACATTTATGGTACTGCAGGGCTACCAATTCTATGCTTCCCTGCCCAGGATTCTATGGCTAATAACTATGAAGAATTCGGTTTAGTTAATGAAATCGCTGATTATATCGATGGTGAAAGAGTACAGTTATACTGTGTAGACTCAAACGATATTGAAAGCTGGTCAAACAAGAATGGCGATCCAGCTTGGAGAGCTAACAGACAGGAAGAATATTTCAGATTCATCACTGAAGAACTTGTTCCTTATATCAATTCAAGAAAGAGATCTTTCTGTGAACCATTCACATTTGGTGTAAGTATGGGTGCTAATCATGCCGCTCTTACTTTCTTAAGAAGACCAGACTTATTCTCAGGTATGTTGTCTTTCTCAGGTGTCTTCACTGTTAAGTATTTCTTCAATGATTACTGTGACGGTACTTTATATAATAATGCGCCTGAATTATTCATGCCTAATTTACCTAAGGATCATCCATACATCGATTTATATAACCAGAAGAAAATTATCTTCTGTATTGGCCAGGGTGCTTGGGAAGAAGGTCTTCCAACATATCATCACCTTGAATCAGTATTCAGAGAAAAGGGAATCAATGCCTGGTTTGATTACTGGGGTCATGATGTAGCTCACGACTGGCCTTGGTGGTTAGTACAGATCAGATACTTCCTTCCTTACATTCTTGAAGACAAATAAAAAAAAATAGCTGTAAGTTTTAAAACTTACAGCTTTTCTTTTACTTTAATAAGTCAGCGTAGAAGGCAAATAATTCTTCTTCTGTATTGAAGTTTGCCACATACATGAAGTTACCCATAGCACCTGACAGAGCTTCTTCAACTCTTTGAGCCAACTTCATTTGACTGCCATACTTTTCAATGATTTCATCATGATTCATCTGATGAGCCTTACCATCTCTTCTGCCGATGAAACCGCAGTAATACTGCTGCTCAGCCTTTGAGACTAAAGTGCTGTCATAAGCAATCATATCAGCCCAGATCTTATAGATATCGGCACCATTAGCCATAATCATCATTTCTGGAGAAATACCGCCACTTGGACGCATATTTACTTCTAGAGCTACAACATCACCCTTCTTACCTAAACGCTGGTCTGAGTTTAAACGGAAGAATTCAAAGTGAACCATTCTTGATTTAACACCGAAGGCCTTAATTGTTCTTCTACCAGCATCAAGTAAATCTTCAGGCATTTCTTTTCTGATATAGAATAAAGAATCAGCATTTTCATTAACAACATCAACTAATGAACTAACAGTAACATTACCTGTTTCAAAAATAGGATTACCATTAGAATCAACGATGGCATCGTATGAATTTACTGTTGCGTCAATAAATTCTTCCATGATGTATAAGCAATCATGTTTATTTTCAAAGAACTTCACAAGTTCTTCTTCATTTCTGATTTTATGAGTATCGCTGGCACCAACACCATTGTCTGGTTTAGCGATTACTGGATAGCCAACTTCTTCAATAAACTTCTTGCAGCCCTTAATATCCTTAACAAGGTAATACTTAGCTACTGGTACACCAGCTTTTTCATAGTACTTCTTCATCTTAGACTTGTACTTAACTGAATCCATATCCTTTGTATGGAAGCCAGTGTTGATATTGAAGTCATCTCTTAGATGAGCATCTCTTTCAAGCCAGTATTCGTTATTTGATTCAAGGTAGTCGATACGACCATACTTAAACGCAAAGAATGCTACAGCTCTATATACTTCATCATAATTCTCAAGGCTAGATACCTTGTAGTATTCATGTAAAGCATCTTTTAGTTCAGGATTTAGTTCATCATATGGTGCATCACCGATACCCAGAACTCTTAATCCGTTGTTTTTTAATTCCCTACAGAACTTGTAGTAAGTTGAAGGGAAATTAGGCGATAAAAATACAAAATTCTTCATGACTTAATCCTCTTTCAATAATAACGGTAAAAATACAGGAAGCTGTCTCTCCCAACTTGCTTCATTATGTTCACCGAACTGTATCGCATGAACATATAAATGAATCTCTTTTCTTCTTAGAACGTCCACACAGTTCCAGAAGCTATCGTAAGCCATTTTACCAAACTTACCTTTGGTCTCCCTACTTCCATAATCAAGGTAAATTGTAGTATTTGGATTACACTTTGTTTTCTTAGCCAGACTTACCAGTTTCATGTTGTCAACCCACAAAGATGGTGATAAACAGGCAGCTTTTCCAAAGACGTCGTTTCGAGCCAAACAGGCGTAATAGGAAATTAAACCACCCATTGAAGATCCAGCTATCATTGTATGTTCTCTATCCGCAAGCGTAGGATAGTTTTCATCAATGAAAGGCTTTAGTTCTTCAACAATCCAATTGATATAGGTCTTGCCTCTTCCCGTAATTTTTCCGAATTTAAAATCTTTATAACTATATGGCGAATACTCACATAGTCTGGTATTGTCAGGGTTTCTACTTGAATCAATACCCACAACAATCAAACGAGTGTTGTGTTTGATGAGATAATCAAACATGCCCCATGATTTGCCATAAGTGGCATCTTTATCATAGAAAACATTTTGACCATCCATCATATATATAACCGGTAATCTTTCATCCTTTCTGATAAAGTCTGGAACATATACCGTTAAATATCTTTCTTCATCACTTAAACAATCAATCGTAATACTAATTTTTTCAATCATATAAATACCATTAATATTCTAAGTATATAACAGAATGACTCTATTTCGTTTCATTTCCATCCTGCCACTGGTATTTTTTTAAATCGACATGATTGCCAACAAGTTCTACCCCGTCTTCTAAAAGTCTTCTTCTTTGCTCAATAAAGCCACCAAAGCCATAGGCATCTGATAAACGACCCTCATTATTTACAACCTTAAAACAGGGATACCTGACTGGCTCTGTGTTACTGTGAAGGATATTGCCTACCGCCCTGCAAGCCTTTGGCCTGTTAAGCGCTCTGGCAATCTGGCTATAGGTAACTACTTTAGCTTTAGGAATCTTTGTAAGATATTCAAATACTTCATCTTTAAACATACTTATATTTTACACACTGATAATTAGCACAACATTATCACTCTTGCTAGCACTCTTGTGTTGACTTTGCTAATGAAGGTGCTAAGATAAAGGTGTACAAGATATGTACTCAAACTGGAGGTAATTAAAATGTTATATATTCCTAGAAAAAATGATTTATTTGATGATATGTTTGATAGTTTCTTCTCTGTTGATTCAAGAAGCGTAGATATGATGAAAACTGATATCCGTGAAAAAGACGGCTACTATACTTTAGAAATCGAAGTTCCTGGCTATCGCAAAGAAGATATTAATTTGGAAATCGCTTCAGGTTATTTAACCGTTAGTGCTAAGCGTGATACAAGTAATGAAGAAACAGATTCTAAGGGTCGTTTATTAAGATCTGAAAGAAGCTTTGGAACCTGTTCTAGAAGCTACTATGTTGGTGACACCATTAAGGCCAGTGATATTAAGGCCAGATTTGAAAATGGTATCTTAGAAATTATTGTTCCTTCTGTAGAACAGAAACGCATTGATTCAAAAGAAACTATTATGATTGATTAAAGAAAAATGGAAGCTAGTAAGCTTCCATTTCTTTTATATAAAATTCATTTCCCTGCAGAAGATAGGTATTGGTACTATTGCACTTAGGACAGACCTTTTTATAAATAATCGTGTTATAGTCATTACCGCAGTCTTCACAATGTGTGATTGCTTCAATTTTCTCGATTTTTAATTGACAGTTTGTCATTAATTCGCGCTTGCTAACAGCCCAGTTCCAGCAATCAACCAAATAATTATCGACAACCCCGCTCACTGTTCCAAGCTGGATAGTGACGGAGTTGACGTGATTTACTTTGTTTTCTTTGGCTATCTTTTCGCATTCATCAATGACGTAGAATACTACACCTAACTCGTGCATTATTCGTCAACTTCTTTTGGTTTGATATGTAAAGCAATCTTAGCTGCACGCTTAGTAGCGTATGGAATGATATGTTTGAACTTATCTTCAGCAGTAACCATGTGAGTGCATTCCGGATGAGTTCTTACCAGGTGAATTGCGTCAAATTCACATCTTGTAGTACATAGACCACAGCCAATACACTTGTGAGGGTCAACAACAGACACACCACAACCCAGACATCTGGAAGTTTCAATCTTAACCTGTTCTTCAGTTAAAGTTAGTCTGTCATCTTCAAATGACATGCCAGGTTCCTTGATACCCTTAAGCGGTTCAGCCTGTCTTTGAGCGTGATCGTAATCATCAACTCTGATATCATCTTTATTTAATTCAATGAAGTTGCGGCAATCAAGACCAATAGTTAAGCTTGCACCATATGGAGCACGGGCATGAACATAACGGTGCAGTCTTTCAGCAGCCATATGTCCTTGTGCAATTGCATCAATTACAAACTTCGGACCAGTGTACACATCACCACCAACAAAGATAGATGGATCATCAGTCTGGAAAGTCTTGCTATCAGCCACTGGATAGTTGCCTCTCCAGAACTTAACATTTGTACCCTCAAGCATATTGCCCCAGACTACAGTCTGACCAATAGCGAAGACAACTTTGTCAGCCTTAACTTCCATTGTTTCTTTTTCATCGTATTGAGGATTGAACTTACCATCAACGATAGTAGCCAGACATTTCTTGAACACCACAGCAGTAACGCAGCCATTTTCGTCAACCTTAAGTTCCTTTGGACCCCAGCCATTATTGATTTCAACGTTTTCTTCAAGAGCTTCTTCGATTTCGTCCTTAGCAGCAGGCATTGTCTCTCTTGTTTCTAGAGCAAACATTGAAACCTTATTTGCGTGGAAACGATGAGCAGTTCTTGCACAGTCGATAGCTACATTACCACCACCAACAACGATTACATCACCATCAATCTTCTGGCCATTATTTTCATATGCTTCTTTTAAGAAGTCGATAGCGATAGCAGTACCTTTTGCATGATCGTTTTCAACACCTGGGTATCTGCCACCCTGACAGCCAATTGCGATATAGAAGGCAGCATAACCTTCTTCTTTTAGCTGGGCAATAGTTACATCCTTACCAACTTCAACGTTGCAGCGGATGTCTGCACCTAATTCTTTAATAATTTCAATTTCCGCATCGATCACATCTTTTTCCAGCTTGTATGATGGGATGCCATATCTTAACATACCGCCTGGTTCAGCATTCTTTTCAAATACCGTTACCTTATAACCCATTTCACCAAGGTAATAAGCAGCGGTTAAACCAGCAGGACCAGCACCAATAATCGCGATCTTATCTGGCCATCTTTCAAGTTTGTTTGTTCTACCTGGAGAAGCCGCAATCTTAACCGGTGGAATGTATCTATTTTCAGCCTTTAATTCCTGTTCAGCAATAAATTTCTTAACCGCATCGATTGATACAGCTCTATCAATTGTGCCTCTTGTACAAGCTTCTTCACAACGCTTGTTGCAGATGCGGCCACATACTGCTGGGAATGGATTATCTTTCTTGATTAATTTTAACGCTTCAAGATAATCACCCTGGGCAGCCTTCTTTAAGTAACCCTGAATAGCGATGTGTGCAGGACATGCACTCTTACATGGTGCAGTACCAGTATCGTGACACTGAACAGTTCTGGTATCACGATAATTTTCATCCCACTTGTCCTTACCCCACTTAGTCGCATCAGGTAATTCAATGCGCGGGTATTTAATTAATGAACCATCTTTCTTGCAAAGTTTCTGGCCAAGTCTGGCAGCACCAGCTGGACATACTTCAACACACTTGCCACAGGCAACACACTTTTCTCTGTCTACTTTTGCACGATATGCGCTTGCTGACATATTTGGTGTATTAAATAACTGTGAAGTTCTTAGGGCATTACAGATATTTACGTTACAGTTACAGATACCAAAAATCTTATTATCACCATCGATATTTGTAATCTGGTGTACATAACCCAGTTCTTCACCACGTTTTAAGATGGCTAAAGCCTCTTCCTTGGTGATGTCATGACCCTTATGAGTTTCTCTACAATAGTCGGCAAAGTCACCTACACCAATACACCACGCTTCATTATCATCAGCTACGCCTTCTTCCATCTTTCCTCTTGAAGTACGACATGAACACTGACCTACACCAATATGGCCTTCGTATTTATCTAACCAGTATGATAACTGTTCAAGATCAACTTTTTTGTTTTCCATTAAAATGGCTTTTTCAACCGGAATAACATGCATACCAATGCCGGCACCACCTGGAGGAACCAGCTGTGTAATGCCAGCAAGCGGGATATATGTCATTCTTTCAAAGAACGGAGCTACTTCTGGATGTTCCTCAATTCTTCTGTTTTCACCAGTTTCTGGATCTTCGTGCATGTTGAATAGTTCAGCTGAACCAGGAACAAACATTGGCAGAATGTATCTTCTTTCAGACTGAGGAGCAGTACGGCCATTATGATCATAGTGATAACCGTAGTCATATTCCAATAGACCAATAAAAGACATTTCGTCTAATAGTTTCTGTAGTTTTTCCTTATCAAATTGAGGAACCAGTTTGCTGATTTCTTCAAAAGTATAAGGATGACGCATCTTCATGGCCAGACCAATATCCGCCATTTCATCAGTCACTAAATCTGCCAGACCCCAGTATTCAGGATCGTCTGAAGTTACCTTGCCCAACTTATGTAGTGCTACGTCAGTAATTTTCTTTCCTAAAGCTAAAATTTTAGGATTTGGATTCTTTTCACCCATTCTCTTGGGCTTGATTACAGTCGACATCTCAGCCATGATTTACTCCTTCCAGTTTTTCACTTCGTCTCTTAGCCAATTTGCAAATTCTTCTATACCCTCACCGGTTTTAGCACTGATTTCCAGTACCTGACAGTGCGGATTTCTTCTTGCGATATATTCTTTACATTTCTCACTATCGAAATCAAAATATGGTTTTACATCAATTTTGTTGATTAAGACAAGAGAAGATACCTGATACATCAATGGATACTTTAGCGGTTTATCATCACCTTCAGGAACCGATAAGATATTAATTGATTTACAAGCTCCTGTATCAAATTCTGCCGGGCACACCAGATTGCCCACGTTTTCCAGAATTATCAAATCATAATCCTTCGCTAATTCCGCTATTCCCTGTCTTGTCATTTCTGCATCCAGATGGCACATTCCTCCAGTATGTAGCTGAATAGAATCTACGCCAGTCTCTCTAACCACTGTTTTAGCATCCTTATCTGAGTCGATATCTGCTTCCATAACGGCGATTCGCATCTCATTTTTAAGCATGTTTATGGTTTTTACCAGTGTTGTTGTTTTACCTGAACCAGGAGATGACATGACATTCAATAAATATGTTTTCTTCGCTTTTAATTCATCTCTAAGTAAATTAGCCCTTTTATCGTTGTTGGCGAAAACGGACTGCTTCACTTCAATTACTCTTACTGTATCCATTGATTTCCCCCTAATATTCATATTTATTATATAAGTAAAAATTTTACGCATCCCTCTAAGGGGTTTAGGATTTAGGCATAATCAAAATTTTGCCTAAATGTAAACTTTTTGTAAAAAGTGGGAGTACAATATATTTTGTATGCATGACAAATTAGTGAATGAAAAAGTCTTAAATAAGGATAGCGAAGAATATAAGGAACTCTTGAAACAGATCACTAACGAGGTTGATAAGATGACCAGTTTAGAAATGCGCGAATATATCATAAACAGTCGTATCAATGAACATTTTAATTACGTTAAACAAGCCAATCCTTTTTTCTATTCTTATTTTGATGAAAATTTCTCAGATGACCTGGATGAAAACGAGACTGAAGAAAGAGATTATTTTGATGATTATGAGGACTTAAATCCCTTCATTCCTTCTTATTCGTACGCAGAAGATGATGAACCTTTTTCCGATGACATCGATGAGAATTTCTTTGAAGACGATGAAGAATAAAACAGGCTTGGTCCTTTTGGAACCAAACCTGTTTTCTTTTATTGATTATTGTTTAATAAATACCTCGAA
>JAUNCS010000054.1 GCA_030526485.1 Erysipelotrichaceae bacterium
TACCCGTGGTTGGTTAATCTCCAACTAGATTTGTGTCATGCCCGACACACATAAGCAAGCACTTCATAACGAAGTGCTTTTTTTATAACATTATATTTTCATTAATAAATAATAGACACAGCTTCAGACACTTTAGAATCGCCATTTATAGTTTCAACAATTTTATACACTTCACTGCTAGGATTTTTATTCATTCCAACGTTTCCAATAGATTCATGAAAATATTCCAGTCTTTTGCAATTCTTTATTGCAATACTGGTTTTATCCAATAATATTGGATGTAAATTCATCGATTTTGTATAATTTGGTATTTTAGTTTTCAGTTCACCAACAACTTCTGCATTAGAATTGAAATGTTTTGTTGTAAAACCGAAGTGTTCAATAAACCAGACTTCAAAGCAAGGGTTTGATACGATAATTTCGATACCATGTTTATAAGCTAAAGCTTTAGCTTCTTCAATCTGTGATGATTTGTATTGACCAAAATCAGTATCAAACACGCAAACAGCTAGATCACCACGTTTCAAATCTATTTGCTCCCTCTTCATTGTTTTAATCATATCTTCAACAATTCCTTTTGGATCTGTTTTATTACCTGTAGCCATTTGTATACGATAAAACCTTTGAATCTGGTTAAACGATAAGAAATATATTGATTCAGTTTTATTATTTCCTTCAGCTGAAATAAGTAGTATATTTTTTATTTTTCTTGTAGCTTTATTACGATCTTTTTTCTCGATTTGTCTTACCATTCTAAACCTCCTGGAATAATGGCAGGAATCGCCCCATATCTTCCTTGCAGGTATCCTTTTCGAATATCTTCTGATTTTCTTGGAGAGAATTCAGATAGTGAATACAAATCTGATATTGCCGTTGCGTTATCTTTTTCTACAAAATATATCTGGTCTCTTCTAAAAATATCTTGATCTAATAAAGAAACATCGTGAGTATTAAAAATCAACTGGGCACCATTTTTGTTTATTTCAGAATCATTGAATAAATCAATCAGATATCTAACAAGCATTGGATGGAGACAGGAATCAATTTCATCAACAATCATTGTCTTTCCTGTTTTTAAGGCTTTGCGAATTAGTGGCCCATAAGAAAAAGCCTTAACAGTACCAGCTGATTCAGCACTAAATGGCATGACAAACGAACGAATTTCACTACCCACTTTTGTCTTGTGTACAACATCCATTTTCCATTGTTTAACAGTATTAACTATTTTGTTTGTTTCCATATAAGGTGGAAGTGTGTCTTTATCTGCCTCTTTTATTTCAAAATTGTAATCTGAAATATTGATATCTGCATGATGGATAAAATCCATCATAAACTTTTTCATTTCATCAGTATTGTCTTTTTCGAATTCCGATACAAACGAGTTATCAAGTGTACGTGAATCAAATGTATCAATGCTCTCAGCAAACCACATAAATGCATTTTTAGTTAGTTCACAGTTCCAGGCAGTAGCTGTCGCAAGAAACAGTTTATTTGCAGAAGTTTTTTCTTCATATTGTGACAATTCTTTTTTAGTTGATGAAGTGTATTTGTATTCATTTATATTTGTTCTCTCAAAAATCATTGATGGTTTTTTTGTTTTATATTCATATAAATATTCATCATAGACAACCTGATTAGTTGCTGAAAAACCATAGTCATACTGTTTTCCGTTATGAATAAAAGAAAAATCAAACTTCGTTTTTTCATTTCTACTATTTTCGTCTAACAAAAAAGGAACTATTGGGTTAATTGTGTTAATTTGATAGAAATTAGATTGTCTCACAAAAAGAATAGCTGCCGTCAAAGCTTTAATAAGATTACTTTTACCTGCAGCATTTGCCCCATATATTGCTATTGTTGGCAGAACACTATCCTTGCCAACTTTAATCAAATTGTTTGCAAATGTTTTATCAGCACTTGCATAGGCGCTTAATATAGTTTCTTCTTTAAAAGACAAGAAATTAGTAACATTAAACTGTAACAGCATGAATCATTCCTCTTTTCCAACTACAGAATATCATCAATATATTCATTTTTCAATTTATTAGAGCTGTTTTTGCAGTTTTATTGCAAATATTGACATTATATATTCATTTTTAAGATATAAGAAAAGGTCTATTCGAGAATAGACCTTATTTGTTATTTATTGCAGATTTCGTGAATTCTATCAACTTTTTCCAGCGTATCATCTACGACAAAGTCGATATCAGGAATCTTTCTAAGCTTAAGCCTTTTAGCCAGCTGACTCTTTACAAAGCCCTTAGACTTCTTTAAGGCAGCTATACCATAGTTCTTACCAAAGAAAGATACATATACTTTTGCATGACTTAAATCTGGTGAAAGTCTTACTTCTGATACAGTACAGAAACCGATTTCTGGATTGTTTAGATCAAACATGATGATCGAAGAAATTTCTTTCATCAGTAATGAGTCTAGTTTTTCCGCTCTACCCATTAGTCAACCTTAACCTCTTGATCAGCATATGCTTCAACAATATCGCCTTCCTTGATGTCATTGAAGTTTTCAATTGTTAAACCACATTCATAACCAGATAATACTTCCTTAGCATCATTTTCAAATCTCTTTAATGAGCCAAGCTTACCAGTATAGATTACAATACCATCTCTGATTAGACGGCACTTAGATTCTCTTACCAGCTTACCTTCAGTAACCATAGTACCAGCGATAGTACCAATCTTAGAAACCTTATAAGTCTTTCTAACTTCAGCCTGACCGATAACTACTTCTTCATATACCGGAGCTAACATACCCTTCATAGCTGCTTCCATTTCTTCTACAGCCTTATAGATAATGTTGTGAAGTCTGATTTCAACGTTTTCTTCCTGAGCCTTCTTTCTTACGTTAGCATCTGGTCTGACATTGAAACCATAGATAACAGCGTGAGATACACTAGCCAGGATAACGTCTGATTCAGAGATTGAACCAGCAGCACTTCTGATGATATTAACTTTAACGCCATCAACATCAATCTTGCTTAAAGATGAAGCAACAGCTTCGGCAGTACCCTGAACGTCTGATTTAACGATAACAGGAACTTCTTGAATATCACCGGCAGCGATCTGTGCAGATAGATCATCAAGTGACATAGCACTTGTCTGTCTTCTTTCTTTTTCAATCTTAGTTCTATTTCTTGCAGCAGCGATAGCTCTGGCATCCTTGTCTGATTCAAAGGCCTTGAAGTTATCACCAGCAACTGGAACTTCGTTTAGACCGATAACTTCGACTGGCATTGAAGGAGAAGCAACCTTTAGTTCTTCACCCTTATCGTTTGTCATTCTTCTTACCTTACCATAGCAAGAACCAACAACGATTGAATCGCCATGTTTTAAGCTACCGTTTTGTACAAGTAATGTACAAACTGGACCTCTACCCTTATCAAGTTTTGCTTCAACTACAGTACCAGTAGCCAGCTTGTTAGGGTTAGCCTTAAGGTCTCTTACTTCTGATACAACCAGAATAGTTTCCAGGATGTTTTCAACGCCCATACCAGTCTTGGCAGAACATTCACAATAAATTGTGTCACCACCCCATTCTTCAGGCATTAAGTCTAAAGCAGCTAAGTCAGACTTGATCTTGTCTGATGTAGCGCCTGGCTTATCCATCTTATTTACAGCGATGATGATTGGTACACCAGCAGCCTTTGAGTGGTCAATTGCTTCTCTAGTTTGTGGCATAACGCCATCATCTGCAGCTACAACGATAATTGAAATATCGGTAACTGAAGCACCTCTGGCTCTCATAGCAGTGAAAGCTTCATGTCCTGGTGTATCTAAGAAAGTTACACGCTTGCCATCAACTTCTACCTGATAAGCACCGATGTGCTGAGTGATACCACCGAATTCACCGGCAGTAACATTTGTTTTTCTGATTGTGTCTAATAGAGTTGTCTTACCATGGTCAACGTGACCCATGATAGTAACGATTGGTGCTCTTTCAACTAAATCTTCTGGATTATCTACAACGTCATCAGCTAAAGATTCATCATCTCTAGCTTCTTCCTTAGTTGCAGTAATACCATATTCCATGCAGACTAATTCTACATTTTCATCATCCAAAGGAGAATTGATTGTCATCATCTTACCAAGCATGAATAGTAATTTGATGATGTCACTTGAATTCTTTTTGATTTTGGCAGCTAATTCACTAACAGTAATACCATCAGTATAAGTAATAGCTTCAACCTTTTCGCCATTGTCTCTTGGTGTAAATTCTCTGTTATTAGGTTTTCTGTTATTATTTACACGTTTCTTATATGTTTGTTTAGCCATTTAGTCCCTCCTTCGCCTCTAGTTTTTTAATAAGTGAATCCTTAAATCCCTTATCAGTAATACCAACAATCTTGACAGTATTCTTGCCAAGAGTTGTTGATAATTGCTCACAAGAGTATTTAAGTGTGTAAGGAATCTTAAAGTATTCGCATTTTCTTAAATATCTTTCCTTAGTTTTATCTGACGCATCTAAGGCAATAAAGAGAAATTTTACTTTCTGCATATTGTCTAAGCAGGTTTCGCCAAACATCAGTTTATTGGCTCTATAAGCCAATCCCAGTAAAGATAAGACATTATCCATTGATTACCTTTAAAATCTCCTCGTATACTTCTTCTTTAACTACTGTATCTAAGGCCTTAGATAACAGATTTTTCTTTTTAGCAATCTCCAGTGCTTCTACGTTTTTCTTAAGGTAGGCACCCTTGCCATTTAATTTTCCGCTGGTGTCAACCTTAACCTCGCCCTCAGGAGTTCTAACAATTCTTAGAAGCTCCTTTTTAGGCAGAGATTCGTTAGAAGCCAGACACTTACGCATCGGAATCTTCTTCATTAGTTTTCCTCGTCGTAGTATTCGTCGTATTCATCGAAGTCGATGTCGTCATCATTGATCCAAGAACCTTCTTCAAGTTCTTCTTCCTGAAGTCTGATTTCTTCAAGTTCTTCTTCAGAATAGAATGGCTTTACGTCTTCATCGTAATCCTTGTGCTGTAAATCTTCAGCTCTTAAACGACGATCATCTTCACCCTTCTTATGTTTCTTTCTAACAACCTTTTCTTCCTTCTTGTTAGAACCGGCAATGTTTTCAAACTTAGAAACATAATCAGTCTTAGGAACCAGGTTCTTAACAACCTTTGGTGCCTTTTCTTCTTCTTTTACTTCTTCCTTAACTTCTTCTACTACAGGTTCACTTACCTTTTCAGTAACTGAATCTAAGCTTTCAAAGTTTTCTTCCTTAGCAACTTCTTCTTCAACGATAGTTACTTCGTCCTGGATTTCTTCCATTTCATCAAATACTTCTTCGATCATACCTGTATCGTTAGAAGCCATTTCTTCATCGAATTCAGCCTTTCTCTTAGCTGCTTCTTCCTGAAGAGCCAGGAATTCCTTAGTTTCCTTTTCCTTCTTGATTCTTAACTGATCAGCCTTGAAATTCATGATTTCTTCAGACATATCAATATCTAAAGCTTCGATTTCACTTACAGTCTTGATATCAATTTTTCTATTAGTTAACTTAACAGCTAACTTAGCATTCTTACCCTTCTTACCGATAGCGATAGAAAGCTTGTCATCGTCTACTACAACAACTAGTGGACGAGAATTTCTCTTTTCATATTTTTCGATTTCTTCAGCAGTTAATTCTGGATTAATCTTTTCATTAGAGTAGAAGCAAGCTCTTACTTCTGCAGGAGCTAAAGCATTCTTAACTAATTCGCCAATGTCATCATTCCATTCGAAGACATCAACTTTTTCACCCTTAACTTCACCAATAACTGCCTGAACTCTCTGACCTCTAGGACCGATACATGCGCCAATCGCGTCGATATCTTCATTACGAGAGTAAACAGCCATCTTAGTTCTTTCACCAGCTTCTCTGGCAATTGCCTTGATTTCGATTAAACCCTGCTGGATTTCTGGTACTTCTTTTTCAAATAAACGTTTTACAAACATACCATCAGCTCTAGAAAGTACTACCTGAGAACCCTTAGAGTTCTTAGAAACTTCCTTGATGATACATTTGATTGAATTACCTTCTCTATATACTTCACCAGGAATCTGTTCAGACTTTAATAAGATACCGATAGTATTCTTGATATCTACAAGTACGAACTTTTCTTCAACAGTCTTGATAATACCTGAGATTAAGTCAAATTCCTTATCCTTGTATTCATCATAAACTCTCTGCTTTTCGTATTCCTTAGTACGCTGCTTAAGCATCTGCTTAGCTACGTTGATACTAGATCTGCCGATTTCCTTGAAATCAACTTCGATTTCTAAAGTATCGCCAACCTGTACATTCTTCTTAAGCTTAATAGCTTCAGAATAAAGAATATCCAGTGTTTCATCAAAAGTATCTGATTCATCATCAACTACTTCTAATTCATGGAAAACGCGTAAGTCCTTAGGACTGATTTCCACTCTTACCTTAGCTGCAGGAGCGTCAATGTGCTTCTGGTAAGTCTTGATGATAGCTTCTTTTAAAGTTTCGATGATGAATTCAGGATCAATCTTTCTTTCATCTTCGAAAAGTCTCATACCTTCAATAAAGTTCTTGTTGTTTTTTAAATTAATGCCACTCATATTTTTACTCCTTTAGAATTTGCAGGCATAACGTACAAATGATACGTCTTGATATTTAATTTTAAGTTCCTTCTTAATGTTCTTATCTTTGATAGATAAAGTCATTACGCCATCCTCATAAGACAAGAAATCGCCATCAGTCTTGATTTCCTTAGTCTTTACATAGATGTAAGAACCAACAGCTTCTTTTAATTCTTCTTCATTTCTGATTGGTCTTTCGATACCAACTGAACATACATCAAGAAGATATTCATCGTAATCTTCATCATACATATCCATGATTGAAGAAACCTTGTTTGATAATTCTTCTACTTCCTTAAGATCCATTGACTTGTCAATGATTACACTTAAGACATTATCCTTTTTTGAATAAGTCACATCATACAGTTTGTAACCAAGGCTTAACAGATCTCTTTCCAGATTTGTTTTTAATGTTTTTGTATCCATATTACCTCTAACAATAATATAAGCAGAGATTTCTCTCTGCTTATTTACGTATAAATAATATGATATTTAAGAATACTTTTCAAGACTATTTCATCTTTTTAGTAACAGTCTCAAAACCAAAGATATTAGCGCCCATTACCAGGTTTTCCTTATCGCCATATCTTTCAGCAGCATCCTTGACATTGTGGTAAATTCCCACCATCATTTCATGAAGCTTCTTATCTGTCTTATTGAAAGTCCACTTGCTGTCTTCAGCATTCTGGCACATTTCAAAGTATGAGCAGCCTACACCACCTGCATTACTTGCCTTAGCTGGACCAAATAATACTTTGTTTTCCTGTAAGTAAGCAATCGCATCAAGCTTAGTAGGAAGGTTAGCACCTTCAGCTACTGCGTAAACGCCATTCGTCACTAAAGTCTTAGCTGTATCCAAATCGATTTCATTTTGAGTTGCACAAGGAAGAACGATGTCAGCCTTAACCTTGAATAAGTCTGTTGGATTTTCAGCATACTTAGCTGTATCAGAATACTTTAAGTAGTTTTCAATAGAAGCACGGCCTTCCTTAGCCTTGATTAACTTCTTATAGTCAATACCTGCTTCATCAACGATATAACCATTTCTATCTGACATGCCAATAAC
Organism: Erysipelotrichaceae bacterium; assembly: GCA_030526485.1. Lineage (GTDB taxonomy): Bacteria > Bacillota_I > Bacilli_A > Erysipelotrichales > Erysipelotrichaceae > Colivicinus. The sequence continues at coordinate 7,676 of JAUNCS010000054.1, forward strand.
AGTAGCGCCTAATTCTGTAGCCTTGGCACAAGCATAAGTTGATACATTACCTGAACCAGAAATCAGAACCTTGGCACCCTTAAATGATTTGCCATGGTCATTTAACATTTCTTCAGTGAAGTAGCATAGACCATAACCTGTAGCCTCGGTTCTACCCTTTAGACCGCCCTTATCAAGTGGCTTACCAGTTAGTGTACCGATATCCTTACGATGTTTTAGGTATTCATCGATTAAATAACCGATTTCTGTACCGCCAACACCTAAGTCACCAGCAGGTACGTCTTTTTTAGAACCGATATATGGATATAGCTGTTTCATAAAAGCGTGGCAGAATCTTTCGATTTCCGCAGGAGATTTGCCATGTGGATCAAAGTCTGAACCACCCTTACCGCCACCCATTGGACAGCCAGTTAAAGCGTTCTTGAAAGTCTGTTCAAATGCTAATGATTTTAAAATACTTAAGTTTACAGACTGGTTAAATCTTAAACCACCCTTGAAAGGACCAATCGCATTGTTCTGCTGAACACGGTAACCTCTATTAACCTGGATATCACCATTGTCATCTTTCCATTCAACCTTGAATTCGATAACTCTTTGTGGTTCCGCAATTCTTTCAAGATACTTCTTTTTAGCTAATTCTGGATGAGCATCATAAACTGGTTCAAGAGATTCAAATACTTCTTTAACCGCATTTAAGAACTGTGTTTCACCCTTGTTTCTATTGCTTACTTCAGCGTAAGCCTGCTTAACATACTTATTTTTCATATTAATTTACCCCACAATAAAAATTATAATTTTAAATATTATCTTTCTGATAAACAACTTGAAATTATTTAAATATATCCTGAAAACTTTTTCATAAATTGAGTAAAGTTTTCAAAAGAAAAAGCGCCTAAGCGCTATCTGATTGGTTTATCTACCCAGAATGTCTGGATATCGCCATCCCCTTCTTCAGAAGTAGCCATAACCAGGACGATTTGGCCATTTACTTCATATTCAATATTTTCAATGGCTGTCCAGAAAGACTCTGGATTAGTAAACAAATCGCCATAATGAATTAATTTATTGTTTTTGTAGTCGTAATAATAACCAGAACCAACTTCTATTTCGCCCTTAGCAAACTTATTCTGCAATAAGCTTTTTGCGGAAGAACGATAATCAATACCGCCCCAGTCAATAGTGATATTTCCATTTTCATCAGCAGTGATCAAACAGCTTTTCTGTTCATCCGGTTCTCTAAGCCATGAAACTGATTCGATTTCACCAATCTTCATTTCGGAAATATTGGTATCAAAGCCATTTTTCTTCTGCTTTAAATCAACCGCAATAGTATAAGTTGGTTCACCATAAATACCATATTTGATCTCAACATGGGAATTGGCGTCCTTTTGTTTGGTGATTAAAAATGTTTTCATTTCTGCATAGGCAGCTCTGACATTAGCGAAATCAGTAGCCTCTCTGCTCTTTTCAAGCTGATTAGAAAAGACAGGTATACTGATGCCAGCAAGCACAGCAATAATCGCTACCACAATTAATAATTCAGCCAGTGTAAATCCTTTTCTTTTATCCATAAGCAGGATAATACTATCACGAAATAA
>JAUNCS010000055.1:0-6417 GCA_030526485.1 Erysipelotrichaceae bacterium
AGTATCAAATTACCATTTTTTATAAGAACTTACACAGTTTACTTGACACAGTCAAACTTACCGAAATGACATACACGGGCGAAATGCACATCTACAAATACACAAAATAGACATAAGAGGCTGTTATGAATTAACTATTTCGTAGCAGCCTCTTATGTTATTCATTAGGTAATCCAGACAAAGATAATGATTTAAGATTAGCGCTGATAGTGTCTAAACATTCATACATTACCTTGATCTTTTCTAATGGAATGCCTTCTCCGGCGTTTATAAGGGCAATTCTCGCTCTTTTTTCCAGACTTTGAGCAACTTTCTTGCCCTCTTCTGAAAGACTTAATAATGAGCGGTATTTGTTTCCTTCTCCAGCGTTTAGCCAGCCTTTTTCCTTAAAGACTGCTAAAGATCTGGAAACTTCTGCCTTATCACGACCACAGGTCTTAGCAAGTTCTGTTACTGTATACTTATCAGCATTCTCATTTAAAAGAATCAGGTATAAGGCACTTACACCCTTGATTCCATATTTTTCCATCTCCTCACCAGCAATATCATTCCAGTTTTTAAAGATTGAGAAGATGTCTAGTGAAAATTTCTCAAAACGACTAATCATTACTTCTTATTAACGAAGAAACCTACACCAAGAGCACCAGGACCAGCGTGTGTACCTACAACTGAGCCGATTGAGCTTGTCTGTACTTCTTCATTTCTACTTTGAAGCAATTCTCTGTTACTGTCAACAAATTTTACTAAAGCTTCATCGCTTAAGCCTGAGTAACCAGCAACGATTGGCATATCGTGGTCAATGCCACCTAACTTTTCAATTTCCACTAACATCTGGTTGATAGAAGCCTTAGTACCTCTAGCCTTACCAATTGATTCGATAACACCATCTACTACAGAAACGATAGGCTTGATATTTAAAACGCCACCAATTAGAGCTGCACCCTTTGAAAGTCTGCCGCCCTTTGAAAGATATTCTAAAGTATCTACATAAGCTACTAATACTAATCTTTCTTTAGCTTCATTTAGCTTTTCAGCGATTTCCTTAGCACCCATACCTTCATCTAATAAACGGAAAGCGTATTGTACTAATGCACCAGAACCTAAAGTAACGTTTGTACTATCTACAACATAGATATTGTCATATTCATTAGCCATGATGCAGGCACTCTGATATGTACCAGATAATTTAGAAGCTACAGTAATAACTACAGCTTCATCACCAGCTTCAGTAACTTCCTTGAAAACTTCATCGAAAGCACCTGGAGAAGCAGCACTGGTTGTAGGCAGTGTTTCACTAGATGTTAATCTCTTATAGAAATCTTCATGAGTAATAGTTACTCCATCAATATATTCTTCATTTCCAAAGTGAACAGTTAGAGGAACAATAAGTGCTCTATTTCTATATTCACTTCCGAAATCAGCAGTTGAGTCAATAATAATTCTTGTTGCCATATTAATCTCCTTAGTTGTTGAAATTTCAACATCTTCCAATTTTAGACTAATTTACAGATTTGTCAAATTATTTACCAGTTTTCAACACTTTTTATCCACAATGTGGAAAGAATTGATTACATTTTGAACGAATTTTGATTATTTTTTCCTATATATATTGTTTATAATTTCATCACTTCCCAAAAAGGAAGTTAGAAAGTTGGTATTTATGTTACCACTATCTATTCACCCAGGCTCGATTCAAAACCAGATAAACATGAAAGTAGCATTAACGGTCTTAACAGCCGTGCTCGCCATTCTGACGGCAATCGTCGGATTGGTTGCGAATTTGATATAAGATTCTAGGGCTTGGGTGAAAAAAGGACCATCATTGCAGTGATGGTCCTTTTTTATTACCCGATTCGGTAACCAGACACAATTATTATAACATTCCAAGTAAGAATAACTGAATTTATTAGAAAGTGGTAATAAATAATTAATCAGTTATTTCTACAAAGTAATAACAAGATACTTCTTTAGATAATTCACCAGTATAACCGTTGTATAAATCATCTGGTTCTAATTCAAAATAAGAGAAATCCTCATTTACATATCTGATTCTTTCAAGAATAGACTGAGTCCAGTCATTCACGCCCTCTGGTGGTACATATGACCAGGCATTTCTGTTTCCTAAGAAATGATAATCACAATAAGTTTCATCTATAAACTTAAAATTGTCACGATGATAATCATCATTTGCTTCACTGTTATAACAGTAATCAAACTTATCTCTGTCGTAGAAACAAAGATGTCTTGCATAAGTTCTGCCAAATGGCGTAGGTGTAGTATCAATTACATTTACTTCTTTTTCATACTTTTCATTTCTATCGCCATTAACAGCTTCTACAAGCAGTAAAGAGTTTTCCTGATCTAATTCAGAACTTAATTCTGTTCCTTCTGTAACATTCATTAAGTCGTTGATGTCATATCCTAGATATACATCAATAGTGATATCTTCTTCTTTAAAAGTAGCTAATGGATATTGAATAGTAATATCTTTTTCAATTGTCTGTGTTTTATCACCATTGCTTAAAGTAATGATTAGTTTAGAGTTTACTTCATCAAGCTCATAAGTAGCTTCTGTACCCTCTTTGACATCTTTTAAAATAGTCATAGGATCAAAGTTATCTCTGATATCAATTGTTAGTTCACTGTCTTTATCTTCCAGTTTACCCAGACTAGTACAGCCACTTAGCAATAAAAGTGATAATAGTAATAATATTAGTTTTTTCATATCAATTCCCCTTTTATTTTCAATTCTAGTCTTTAGCCTATAAAAAAGGAACATCCTGACGATGTTCCTTATCCTAAGTATTCTTTTAGAGTTATCTGCAGCTTTTCAATATCCAGAGGCTTAGTTAAATGCGCATTCATACCGCTGGCAACTGACTGCTTCTGCTCTTCCATAAAGGCATTGGCTGTCATGGCTACAATTGGTATAGTCTTGGCATTTGGATGATCAAGCTTTCTGATTTCTCTTGTCGCTTCTAGACCATTTTTCTTAGGCATCATGACATCCATGAAAATCATGTCATAGTAGCCTTCGCTACTCTTGGCCATCTTTTCAACAGCGATTTCACCATTATCGGCGATGTCTACTTCAATGCCATAGTCTTCTAAGATAGTCTTAATGATTTCCTGGTTAAGCATATTATCTTCTGCGATTAAGATACGCTTACCCTTGAATTCATCAGTATTAACGACAATATTTTCTTCTTCAACACTTTCTTCAGCTACTTTGATAATTAAGTCAAAGCTGAATGTTGATCCCTGACCAAGTTCTGATTCAAGTTCAATTCTTGAACCCATCATATGTACCAGACGGTCAGAAATAGCCAAGCCTAGGCCAGTACCCTGTCTGTAGACACCTTCCTGGTCTTTTGCCTGTTCAAAGCTCTTAAATACCAGATGCTGGTCTTTCTTGGAAATACCTACACCATCATCTTTTACTGCAAAGTGAATCTTTGAAGTATTTTCATCAATTGGTGTTTCAATAGCTTCAAAGTAAACATTACCGCCTTCATTTGTATATTTAATCGCATTACCCAATAAATTGATTAGAACCTGAGAAATTCTTAGTTCATCAGTCATAAACCATGAATGTACCAGTTCAATCTTTTCATTGTAGTTAAGCTTCTTTTCGTTAATCTTGCTGGAAACAAGATTGTTTAAACTTGATAGCTTCTTCTTCAGATTAGATCTTTCTTCATCAATCTGCATCTTGCCACTTTCAATCTTGGACATATCCAGGATGTCATTAACAAGTGATAGCAGGTGTTGCGAAGAGCTTTTGATCTTTTCTAAGCAGTCAACACGTTTTTCGCTGGACTGATTTTCTTTTAAAGCGATCTCAGTCATACCGATAATACCATTCATTGGTGTACGGATTTCATGAGACATACGCGCTAAGAAGTCAGCCTTGGCCTGTGCAGACAGGTCATGTCTTTCCTGATTAATCTTGTTTTGAATGATAGTCGCGATTTCCCTTAATTCTTTTCTGATATTTTCATCATTTAGATATTCTTCATCAATACCTTCAAAGAAGATAGAACCTGAATAATAGCCATTATCACTCATATCAGCACCGATGCCATCTTTTGCTATAGCAAAATTTTCAAACATCTTACTGTAGGAATAGTACTTGGAAATACTGTATAGAAGGTTATCGCTTTCGGTTAATAACAGATCACTTATTTCTTCATTAGACTGCTGATAGATTAAGCCATTGCGATTATTCTTATATGTATATTCAACAGCGTTAGTTAAGTCTTCTTTATTAAAAGAAGTAATTAATAAGTCTTTAATATGATATCTGTCTTCAATCTTGGCAGACAGTAAGTCTAATAATGTTCCTAATGGGGCATTTCTATCAAACAGATTTAGCGCCAGTGATACCAGGCTCATCTTATTAGAATAGCCAATAGAATCAACAACACCCATCTTGGTATTGACTGCGACTTTCTTTTCTTCTTCACTCAGTTCATTGAAAGCCAGATCGTCAATTTCCTTTAATTTGGCCTGTTTTAAGGCAATATGAGCCTCTTTTATAGCCTTATTGAAGGTGTAACCACACTTGAAGTTAAAGTCCATATTTTCATAGTTAGAAAGCTTTCTAAAGTCATTTCTACTATTTCTTATGTTCTCAAGGAAATTATTGGTATCTAAAGTGTAACCAATAATTTTTTCTGAACTTGCACGAATAAATAAAGTATCTTCTCCAAAGTTTCTTCTTAAAACATTGGCCAGCTGTTCAAGCAAGACATCATTGAAAGTTAAGCCATACTTTTCATTAAATTTCTGGAAATTATTGATTTCAATACAGAAAACAACACCACCAGTATTTATTTCCGACAATATATTTAAACCGGCATCATAGTTATAGAAAGAAGTAACCGGATCAAGCAACATATTCATGCTTTCTTCGATTTCCCTCATCTTTTGCGAATGAATGTTATGAAGATAACCTACCACCATAGATAAAGTATCATTTTCATCATTGATGGTATCACCACACAGTAAATACCATTCATACTCATTAGTACCCTCACGTTTGATGCGCAGTTCTTTTTCAAATTTACTGCTGCTGTGAACAGCCAGATCGTAGACACCTCTTAAATCATCTTCATGAACACTCAGCATTTCAAAGATATGTGTATCAGTTGAAATATCATAAGTACCATCAGCGATACCGGTATTAACGATTTCCAGTTTCTTTTCCTGTTTATGGTAAGTAAAGAAGATGTCCTCTGAACTCTCAATTGCCAGACGATATCTTTCTTTTTCTTCAATCAGACTTTCTTCAGTCTTCTTTTGGGCTTCAGTAACGACTTCTACTACCTCGTGCAGATCATCAATTTCCTGAATCTTAGATGGCTTAAAGGCCTTAATTCCTTCTAAACCATTCTTAACCGAATCTACCAGACGATAAATCGGATTAAGAACGTTTTCTACCATCAGCATAACAACCGCCAGTTCCAGTAATACGGAAACAATGATTACAGTAGTAATTGAGTTATAAAGTTTAGAACCAGTCGCAAAGATTGAATCCTCTGATACCAAGGCAATCAGTTCCCAATCGGTATTATCGTAAGGGACATTGTTACTGTAAACATTTAATTTCTGTTTCATAGCACAGATATCCTGATCTCCAAGTTTTACACCATCAACCTTATACAAGTCTTTGATACCCTTATCCGAGAAAGTCATCGCATTATCATAGGCTGAAGCATATTCATATAGAACACCCTTACCAGCTATCGCTTCATATTCACCATTCTTGTTGACATTTGTTAATACAAAGCCGGCATTAAAGTCCTTATCAAGACCTCTTACATCCAGATAATCTTCCAGATAACTTAATGAAACTTCAGTACCAACCACGCCATAGATAACATTGTCATAAATTAGAGGCAATGAATAAGTAATCATCTTATGGCTATCAAGATAATAGTCTTCTAAGACAAATGGCTTAGACCAGTATGCCAGATTGATCATCTTGACACTTATATTTTCAATAGCAGTTAAATAAGGCTTATAGAAGAAGTCATCAGCTTCTCTATTGCCCACTCCTTCAAAATGGAACCTTGTACTCCAGGCACTATCTAAAGAAATATTTTCTTTTCTAGCTAAAGACTTACTTCCCTTTTCAAATAAAAGGTCAGTATTATTAGCTGTCTTATGTGTAGGATCAGAGTCTCTGATAAAGATACCTACATAGTCATTTCTTTCTTCAATTGGCTTATCATTGGCGAAGATAAGGAATGAACCGGTTGTATTTTTAATCTGCATGTCTGAGAAAACTTCATAGAAAACAGAATCAAGGAAGTCATCCTGAATGCTTAGGTCACTTAAAAAGGCCTGGATATCAATTTCCTTCTTTTCCAGATAATTTTCCAGATTCACAGCCGGATTTACACAAAACAGCCG
>JAUNCS010000055.1:6427-8993 GCA_030526485.1 Erysipelotrichaceae bacterium
TTTTCCAGATAATAAGAAATTGAGTCAGCTTCACTGCCTAAACCACCCCACTCATTAAGCATGGCATTTTCCAGCATCAGCTGCTTGTTTTCCAGGACCTGTATACTGTTTTCTACAGAATTTTTCTCCATTGTAGACTTTACACCACTGGCATAAAGAATAGTTAAAAGGGCGATACCCTGCACTAAAACAAGTCCAATTAAAGGAATAAGAAAGATGTTACGTAATTTTCTACCCTTTACTGGTGTGTTTTTCACTACAAAGTACCTCCCTTTATTTTATTTTACTTATAAACTGCTGCATTTAGTGCAGTTTGGAAAGCATCATACCAGTTTTTGAAAGATTCATCACCAGTATATTCAGCTACTACATCTGCATAAGTATCTCCGTTTGCAGCTCTATTTAAAATTTCTGCTCTATCAGCTTTAGCCTTGTCAGCCATATTATATTCAAGAACTGAACGAGAACTGTAGCCATTTTCAAAACAGCTTGATGTATAGAACTTCTTGTTTTCAAAGCCATTCATTACATTTGATAAGCTGTCATATGCCTTAGGGTTAATAGTTAAATTCTTTTCAGCAATAACCTTGTCTAAAGCATCGATTGTGTTTGATTCCTTTAATACTGGAAGATATGCTGATTCACATACGAATTCCAGGTTCTTTTCCTTCTGTGTAAACCACTTTAGGAAGATTGAAGCAGCATATTCCTTTTCAGGTGTTGACTTGGTTACAGCCATACCCGCACCCTGTTGCACCTTATAGTGTTCACCATTTGCCATAATAGGTGCTTCACATACTGCATATTCAATTGTATAAGCTTCATCTTCGCCTTCCACTCTGTCTGGGAAGTACATAGAAGATGTTGTAGAACCAGTATAAGCAATAATATCACCAGTCTTAACGTCTTCTGATCTGAATTTACCAAAGGCACCAAAGTAGCCCTTTACATATGGAACATAGTAAGCATCCCATAGTCTTCTCATTAAGTCTTCAGAGATGTTTAATGTAACATTGCCATCTTTTACTTCAAAGATTTCAGCACCCATCTGCTTTGTACCGATTACAAAGAAGTTAGCCATTGAATCTCTGCCATAGAAAGCCTTACCATCATTTTCTACTTCAGGAGTTAAAGCATCTGTATATTCATAATATTTAGCAGCTACTTCAATTACACCTTCAATTGTTTCTAAATCACTAAGACTAACACCATACTTTTCAGCGAATGGTTCAAAGTCAGTCTTGTTTACCATCATGATTTCAGTAGACTTGGCAACTGGGAATAGATATAAAGCGCCATCATTGTAGAAGTAGCCTTCATTGATATAGCCATCTACATAAGCATTTAATTCATCTTTAGTGAAATACTGACTTAGATCTGCTAAGCCAACTTTCTTAGCTGTTGCATAAGCTGTATCAGCATATGATGAGAAGATGTCTGGCATATCTTGGGCACCAACTACACCATCAGCAGCATCATTAATAGCTTTTTCAAGGTCGCTTACTGAACCCTGGCTATAACCTTTTACATAAATACCCTTTTCCTTACCAATGCTCAGGTTGAATTCTTCACATAGTGTGTCGAATGCTTCCTGTTGCATACCATTGTAGTAATGCCATACAGTAAGTGAAACTGGATTGTTTGGATCTAATTTAACTGTTTCTGTTTTTTCTTTTGAGCAACCCACTACAGTAAACATCATAGCTACTGCAAGTAAGGCAACTAATAATTTTTTAATCATAAAATCTCCCTCAAACCTCTCTATTTTAACATAAGATATGCCAGGTTAGCCCTGGCATGCCCTAATTAAATACTTTTTCTTAATATCTTAGATAGCTGAACCAGTATATCTTTTACATTGATTGGCTTAGCTATATGACCGTCCATACCTGAACGGTAGGCCTCTCTTTTGTCTTCTTCAAAAGCATTAGCCGTCATGGCCACAATTGGTACAGCAGCCTTTTGTTTATCATTTAATTTTCTAATAGCCACTGTTGCCTCATAACCATTCATCTTTGGCATCTGAATATCCATTAATACCAGATCATAGTCATTCTTTCTAACGGCTTCAACAGCCTCTATTCCATTCCAGACGTGTTCAATAATAAAACCGCTTTCCTTTAGAATTTCCATGGCGATTTCCGCATTTAATTCATTGTCTTCCGCCAAAAGAATCTTCTTGCCATTAAATAGACTGGTATCAACACTTCTATCAATCTTTTCATAGCAGTCATCTTTATCAGCTATACGATGTGGAAGAATTACTTCAACAGTTGTACCAACACCCTTTTTACTGATGACATCAATGCTTCCTCCAAGAATTCCTACCAGCTGTTTTACAATTGGCATACCTAAACCTGTGCCCTCTACCTTGGTTTCCGTACTTGAGTGTTCTCTTGAAAATTCTTCAAACAGGTGTGGTAAGAAGTCTTCACTCATGCCAATACCACTGTCGCGAATTGTGGTCTTTAAATATACAAGTCCCTCATCACTTGAAGGCAGTTCATTTAATCCCGAATTTACAATCTAAATGCAACAACTCTGAAATATTAAAAAAGTGATTCAT
>JAUNCS010000011.1:0-27196 GCA_030526485.1 Erysipelotrichaceae bacterium
TTGATGGTTCATACCATGATGTCGACTCATCAGAAATGGCCTTCAAGATGGCTGCTTCATTAGCATTAAAAGAAGCTGCTAAGAAGTGTGCTCCTGTACTTCTTGAACCTATCATGGACGTAGAAGTTGTTGCTCCAGCTGAATACCTTGGTGGTGTTATGGGCGATGTTACTAAGCGTCGTGGTCAGATCAGAGAACAGGAAGAAAGAGGTAATGCTATCGTAATCAGAGCATACGTACCTCTATCAGAAATGTTCGGTTATGCTACTGCTTTAAGATCTATCACTCAGGGTCGTGGTAACTACATGATGCAGATGGATCACTATGCAGAAGTACCTAAGAGCATTGCTGAAACAATCGCTAAGAAAAACGCCAAAGATTAATTGCTTATAAAAGCGATTTATCTTAAAATTAAAATGTTAAATAGGAGGAAAAAAATTAACATATGGCTAAAGAAAAATTCGACCGTTCGTTAACTCACGTTAACATCGGTACTATCGGTCACGTTGACCATGGTAAAACTACTTTAACTGCTGCTATCACTAAGACTCTTGCTGATAAGGGTCAGGCTGAATTCAGAGCTTACGATCAGATCGATGGTGCTCCAGAAGAAAAGGCTCGTGGTATCACTATTAATACTGCACACGTTGAATATAAGACTGCTACAAGACACTATGCTCACGTTGACTGCCCAGGACATGCCGACTACGTTAAGAACATGATTACTGGTGCTGCTCAGATGGATGGTGCTATCCTAGTAGTAGCTGCAACTGATGGTCCAATGCCTCAGACTCGTGAACACATCCTACTTTCTCGTCAGGTTGGTGTTCCTTACATCGTAGTATTCCTAAACAAGTGCGATATGGTTGATGATGAAGAATTAATCGACCTAGTTGAAATGGAAGTTCGTGAACTTCTAGACGAATACGGTTTCGATGGCGATAACACTCCAATCATCCGTGGTTCAGCTCTAAAGGCTCTTGAAGGCGATGCTAAGTGGGTTGCTAAGATCGACGAACTAATGGAAGCTGTTGACTCTTACGTACCAGCTCCAGCTAGAGAAACTGATAAGCCATTCTTAATGTCTGTAGAAGACGTATTCACAATCACTGGTCGTGGTACAGTTGCTACAGGTAGAGTAGAAAGAGGTGTTGCTCACCTTAACGATGAATGCGAAATCGTTGGTATCAAAGAAACTAGAAAGACTGTTATCACAGGTCTTGAAATGTTCCGTAAGCAGTTAGACCAGGCAGAAGCTGGTGATAACATCGGTGCATTACTTCGTGGTGTAAACCGTGATGAAATCGAAAGAGGTCAGGTACTTGCTAAGCCAGGTTCAGTTACTCCTCATACAGAATTCAAGGCTCAGGTTTACGTATTAACTAAAGAAGAAGGCGGTCGTCATACTCCATTCGTAACTAACTACCGTCCACAGTTCTACTTCCGTACAACTGACGTTACTGGTGTAGTTGAAACTATCAACGGTAACGATGGTTCAGCTATGGAAATGGTTATGCCAGGCGATAACGTTCTAATGCAGGTTAAGCTAATCGCTCCAATCGCACTAGAAAACGGTACTAAGTTCTCTATCCGTGAAGGTGGTAGAACAGTAGGTTCTGGTAACGTAACTGAAATCATTAAATAATTACTAATTGATTAATTGATTTTAATATTAAAGCTCTCGCAAGAGAGCTTTTCTTTTTGGCACATCATTAGCAGTAAATTCACCCATTTATCACCTTCTAAAAGATATAATTTCTATGGAGGTATTATGAGCGAAAACAAATTAATCCTTAATGAAAAGACTAAATTATTAACTGAAGATGTATTAGACTATCTGGATAAGAATTCTAATCCATTAGATATTATGTATTCCTATTATGAGTGTGCCATTATGGAAGTAGAAACTAAATTCAATGTCCTTAATCGACAGCTTTCTGTATATTATGATCACAATCCAATCGAAAGTATTTCTTCACGTATCAAGTCTAAAAACTCTCTTGTACGTAAGATGCTTAAACTAAATGTTAAACTGGATATTCCTGATATCATGGAAAATATCAACGATATAGCCGGTGTAAGAGTAGTCTGCTCCTTTGTAGAAGACATCTACGAACTGGAAAAAAGCTTTTTAAGTCAGGATGATGTTAAGCTAATCCAAAGAAAAGACTATATTGCCAACCCCAAGGAAAGTGGCTATAGATCATTACATTTAATTGTAGAAGTACCAATCTTCTTAAAAGATGAAAAGAAAATGATGCGCGTTGAAGTGCAAATGCGTACTATCGCCATGGACTTCTGGGCATCACTTGAACATAAAATCAGATATAAAAAGAATCTGCAGGAAGCAGACTTACTGGAAATTTCTAATGATTTAAAAGATTGTGCTGAACAGGCACATCAGCTGGATATGAAAATGCAGGACATTCATGCCAAGATTGTCAATGCTAAGCATTCAGCCCCACCTAATTCATTTTCAGAAATTATTAAGAATCGATTATCAAACAGGGCCAAGGGTTAATATTCCTTGGCCTTTTCTAATACACTTTCAAAGTTTTCTTCGCCCAGCATTCCACTGATATAACCAATATACTTACCAGTATCATCAGCTACATATAATGTTGGATAACCACTGATGTAGAAGTAATTCATAAAGATATCTTCTTCATCAATTAAAACAGTGATATTAATATTATTTTCTTTGATATATTCAAGAATCTTTTCCTTACTTACACCACTGCTTGTTGGTGACAATACATAGAAAGCAGCCACATCATCATGCTTATCAGCAAAGTTTTGGTATGCAGGAATCTCTTCTTTACAATATCCACACCAGGTAGTAGTGAAATTAAGGAAGATATATTTACCCTTATAGTCTCTTAGATTAACTACATTTCCATACTGATCAGTAAAGTTGTAATCAGGCAAGTATAAATTATCATTCGCTTGTGTTTCGCTTGTTGGGTGCAGACCATTAGCGATGAGTTTGGCATTATTAACTACCATCGATGAACCATAGACAAGTAGAATAATACCCGCTATTACTGTCACATACTTAAAAATCTTTCTTTTCTCTTTAATGAAATTTAAGATTACTTTGGTAAATAAACCAGTTATCAGGAAAGGGATTATTAAACCCAGGGCATATACCACTATATATAAAGAACCTAGAGTCTCTCCTGAGGCAATAATAAGGGCAGAGGCCAGCATTGGTCCAATACATGGAGTCCAGGCAAAAGAGAAGAAGAATCCCAGTAAATAGGCCTTAAAATAGTTCATATTAGAAAGTTTTAAGTCTATATTGAATCTTTTCTCCACATTTAAAAGACTTATATTGATTAAACCCGTTTCATGTAGACCAAACAGGAAGATAATAAAGCCACCTAATAAGGCGATTACTTCTGTATATTTCTCAAAGAAAGGTTTAATACTTTCAACAGATAAAGCCAATAACAAAAAGACTGTACTAATTCCTAATACGAAAAAGACAGTCATTAAGAAGACCTTAATTGTTTTATACTCTGCATTACCTACTTCATCTACTGTCTTGGCATCACTTGATAGATAAGACATATATAAAGGAATTAAAGGTAAAACACAGGGTGATAAGAAAGATAATAATCCTTCTATAAATAAAGCAAATAAAGACATTAGTTAAAAGTTACATACTCCATTTCTGGTCTAGGACATGGTTCAGCCTTTAGTCCATCGACAAAGACTCTAATACCACTACCCTCTCTTACAGCTCTAAAGATACCTTCAACATGGTAGTAGCCACCAAGTTCCAGCTTATCTTTTAAATTTAAGACATTCATACCAAGACGCTGCATATCGTTGTTGCAGCAGACCATGGCATAGCGGCCAAATACTTTCTTACCACCAATCTCTTCCAAAAAGAAGGCATTAAACTTTAATGGACAGCCATCATATTTTGCAAAATTATCCAGGGCATCCATATAGAATAAGCCATAATCCGCATCAGAAATATCCAGATTATCCTTATCAAATAAATCAGTTAAAGGCATTTCTGACATATTGCCATCAATATCTTCTAAACCAATAACCGCATACTGGTTCATACTCTTAATCTTATTTCTAAGACTGCGGTAGTCCTGACCCTCACTTCTATTTAACACAACAATCTCTGTTGAACTTACATGATTAAACATGAACTGTGGCATATTGGCTACATGCAGTTTAAACTTAGAAGCATCGATTGTACAAATCATTTGTGCGATTTCAAAAGTACGTGGCAGTTCCATATTTAAAAGAATACTGTCATCATCCATACCGTTGAATTCAATAAAGACTCTATCCATACGATGTTTCTTATCAAGTTCATTCAACTTGCGACCATCAAAATCCTTGAAGTCCAGATATTCAACTACGGAATGCGTCTTTCTTAAGAATTCTTCATCATATTCTTCATCGCCCTCTTCAAAGCAGATGATTAAAGTCTTTTCATACTCAGTAAAACGTGGGTCCAGTAAGGTTCTTTTAATAGCCATAGTCTTACCAGAATCCAGGAAACCAGTAACAATATAAATTGGCTTAACCATGGAATACCTCGTTGTATTTATCTCTATTAATTTCAGTACCAATAACAGAAATTAAAGAATCATCTCTTTTTTCGCCTAAATAAACATTGTATTCATTTAATACATAGTTCACATATAAAGTACCCTCATTAGAATTTACATAACCCTTAATTCTAATGATATCTTCTTCAACATCACTTAAGATCTTTTCGATTTCTTCCTTAGTGAATACATAATCAGTTCTGATAATCATATTCTTGAAAGTTTCATCATCGTGATGATGGTGGTGATGTTCATGATCGTGATCATGATGATGCTCATGTTCGTGATCATGATCGTGGTGGTGTTCATGATCGTGGTCATGTCCACAGCAGCAGCAACATTCATGGTCGTGATGGTGATGATGTTCATGATGATGTTCCTCAATTTCAATATGACCCTTAACGATTAAATCAAGTAATTCATCGATTGGATATTCACTCATTGGTTTAGTTAAGATAGTTACATCATCATTGATTTCTTCAACCACATGAATTGCTTCATGAATCTTTTCGTGTTCTGCCACATCGACATGAGAAAGGATGATGGCATTGGCGGCCTTAACCTGATCATCAAAGTATTCCTTAAAGTTCTTATGATACTTCTTACATGTCTTAACATCTACAATGCAGATATGAGAAATAACTCTAAAGTCTTCATCAGCTGTTACAACCTTTAAGATATCAGAAAGCTTACCAACACCAGATGGTTCGATGATTAAATCAGTGATATCCATCTTTTCGATTTCTTCTAAAGCTGATTCAAAATCACCCTGTAATGAACAGCAGATACAGCCGTTGTTGATTTCCTTAACATTTAAAGCTGAATCAAAGAAAGCACCATCGACACCAACTTCACCAAATTCATTTTCCAGAAGCATAACCTTGCCAAACTTCTTTTCCTTTAAAAGCTTTTGAATAAAAGTAGTCTTACCAGCTCCTAAGAAGCCAGACACAATATAAACATTAATCATATTTCTTTCCCTCTTTCTTAAACTCTATTTCATCATAGCCAGTCTCTTCGTCATATGATCGCTGGCTGCTATATTCTTCAAGTATTCCTAAAACCAGTTCACAGGTAGTTTCAATAATTGTTCCCTCTTTCAAGTGACCACCAAAGGCATTACCAAATTCATCACTAAAACAGATATGTAAGTGCGCTTTCCCTTTTGAAACCGTACCATTTAAAGACAGAATCTCAAAGCCGTCTTCAACATCAATATCTTCGATGGCTTTAGCCAATCTAAAATGAGCTCTGCTTACGCAGCCAACCGCACTTAAAACAACTATTGTGTCAAAATTATTTTCCTGGGCAATATTTTCAATGGCCTTTTTCAGGTCTGTGCCCCTTTTTAATCTGATTGCGAACTCTTTCATACCCTATAATTCTATCACTAATCTTTTTTGAAGGCTTTAATGATAAGGTGTTTAATTAACTCATAGGTCGCGATTACTATCACCATGATAAAAGACATTAAAAAGAAACCTTTTAAGCCAGCGGTAATATCTGCAAATTCCATGATTCCAGTATGTGAATAACCCTGGGCAATCTCAATCGCAAAGGTTATTCCTACCAGTACTGTGAAGGTATATATCCAGGCACTGACGATAGTCATATGCATTTTTTCTAAGAGTTTAAACAGTAAGTAGACAAATAAAAATAAAGCTACACCAAATAAACCAATAACCAGGAAATGTAACTGTTTATCATTAAAAGACATTTCATAGTTATCGTTTAAAGTCATAATTCTGGTATGCAATCTATATGTAAGGTTAATAAACCTGTTAATCATAATATGTAATGTATCCATAAATCTCCTTAAGACAATACATCTATTATGCCATCAAAGAATATAAATCACAAAAAAAGGAGGCTACTTAGTAGCTTCCTTCTTACAAGTTTTCTTAGCCTTAGGAGCAGCTTCTTTTTTCACTGTTTCCTTTTTCTTGGCTGTTTTCTTAGCCTCTGGATTAAAGTAAGCATCCAGCTTATCCTTACTTAGTTTTACTCTTAGAACGATACCAGCGAATGGTGCAATTCTAACCTTAATAGAGTTTTCCAAGCGATTAGCCTTCTGCTTATGAGATCTGATTGGCTCAACATTGCGCATATTGCAGCCGCCATAGATTTCATTTTCAGAGTTAATAACTTCATAATATGTACCAGCGAATGGAACACCAATCTGGAAGTCTTCATACTGGTTAGGAGTCATATTAAGAATAGTTACAAAACAGTTCTTATCATCAAAACGATAGTAAGAATATAGAGATAACTGGTAATTATCCGCATCAATCCATCTGAAACGACTTGTATCGTAATCATATTTATAGAATGCTTCATTTTCCAGATACATCTTATTTAAGTCTTTACACAATAACTGGAACTGTTCGTGCTTATCGTATTCATCAGTTAAGAACCAGTCCAGCTGCTTCTGTTCATCAAATTCACGGAAGCTGCCGATTTCATTACCCATGAAGTTAAGCTTCTTACCAGTGTGAGTATACATATATACATATAAGTTACGGCACTGTCTGAACTTATCATCATATAGACCCCACATCTTATTTACGATAGTAGCCTTAGAATGAACTACTTCATCATGTGAGAATGGCAGTAAGAATCTTTCTGAATAGAAATATGCCATTGAGAAAGTCAGCATATTATGGTGATACTGACGATAGATTGGGTCCATTGCATAATACTTCAGGGTATCATTCATCCAACCTAAGTCCCACTTATAGTCAAAACCTAAACCGCCATAGCAGACAGGCTTAGTAACATTGGCATAGTCTGTAGAGTCTTCCGCAATCAGCATACAGTTAGGGAATTTTTCCTTTAAGTGATGGTTGATACGCTTAGTGAAGTCCTGACCGGCTACGTTTACACCCATATCACGGTTACCCTTGTGGTAAATCAAATGTGATACCGCATCAAATCTTAAGCCATCAACATGATACTTGCTGATTAAGAAGTCTGCACATGACATTAAGAATGAGTTAACTGGACCGCTGGTGAAGTCAAAACATAAAGTGCCCCAGTCAGAGTAAGCCAGATGCTGTTCTCTATATTCATAACATGGACCAAAGTCATAGTTAGCTAAACCATAGGCGTCAGTTGCGAAATGCACAAATACCACGTCAAAGATTACACCAATACCATTTAAGTGACATTCGTTGATTAGATCCATTAAGTCATATGGTGTACCATATCTTGAAGTAGCTGCAAGGAAACCTAAAGACTGGTAACCCCATGAACCATCAAATGGATATTCAAACATTGGCATTAATTCCAGATGAGTATAGCCCATATCCTTTAAGTAAGGAATTAAATCCTTCTTAAGATTGCGATATGTTTCAAATTCATTTTCATATTTCTTGAAACCACCTAAATGAGCTTCATAGATATTAACTGGTTCTGAATAATCATTTGTACGCTTAGCAGTATATTTATCATCAGAGAACTTATAGTAGTCGATATTGTACATAACTGACTTACTGTTATTTCTCTTTTCAAACATATATGCATATGGATCGAACTTATCATGATATGTAAATTCATTCTTATAAATGCGATACTGGTAAGCATAAACTGGTTCCATATCCGCGATATAAGCCTGCCAAACACCTCTTTCATCAATCTTTTTCATTGGTGTGCGGATTGTGTAGGCATCCTTTGAAGTCATTACTTCAATCTTATGAGCGTGTGGAGCCCAGACGGTAAATTCCATACCGCCATCTTTAATGTGTGCACCAAATAGTTTGTAAGCTTCCATTTCGAAGCCACTAAAGAATTTGTCATACTTTTTTAACATATTATTTACCCTAATACCTTTTCATACAGTTCTTCGTATTCCTTGGCAGAAGTACCAAAAGAAACGTTATAAGCCATGGCATTTTTTACCAGCATGCGCCAATCACTTGGCTTATTTTCATATACGCGATTAGCGATATTAAATACATACATCATATCCCATGCGCTAAATGGGGCGAAAGAGAAACCTCTCCCCTCTTTAGTATACTTGTTATATGGCTCAACTGTATCCTTTAAACCACCGGTTTCTCTAACTAAAGGAAGAGTTCCATATCTCATAGCGATAAGTTGTGATAAGCCACAAGGTTCAAATCTAGATGGCATCAGCAGCATATCAGAACCTGCATAAATCTTATGAGCCAGATTTTCATTGTATTCACAATGGAAAACAGCCTGGCCCGGATGTTTCTGTTCCATCGTCTTGAAAGCATACTCATACTTGGATTCACCTGAACCCAATACGATTAACTGCACATGCTTCTTCAAGATATCCTCAATACTTTGAACCACCAGGTCCATACCTTTTTGATAAGTAAGTCTTGAGATAACCGCCACAAGCATAGCATCTGGATCCTTTTCAAGACCCATCTCTTCCTGCAATGCTTCCTTATTGAAAGCCTTACCCTTTACATGCGTTTTTAAAGAGTAATTTTTATAAATCTGATCCTTTTTAGGATCAAAGAGTTTTTCATCAATTCCATTAACTACGCCATATAAATCTTCCTGGCGATACTTTAACACAAAATCCAAACCTTCACCATATTCAGGCATTTGTATTTCTTTGGCATAAGTCTTTGATACGGTTGTTACTATATCCGACATTACTATGCCTATTTTCATTAAATTGCATTCATCATTATAACGAAGTGTGCCATCTTCGTAATACTTATGATCAAACCCCAAATAATCAGTAAGTATCTGTTTGCCATATCTACCCTGATAAATCAGATTATGAATAGTGAAGACATGTTTAATCTTTTTAATATTTTCATTTTCACTGTATTTCAGTTTACATAACGCAGCAAACAAAGCAGTATGATAATCGTGGCAATGTACAATATCCGGATAATATCCGGTTTGAATAAGCATTTCAACAATTGCCACATTATAAAAACAAAATCTTAATACATCGTCATCATAGCCATAGACATCATCCCTATTAAAGAACTTATCATTCTCAATAAAGAGATAGTCTATTCCTCCAGTTTTGAAGGAATAGACTTCAGCTTTTTCATCTATAGAACCAGTTTTGACAACAATGTGATTAAGATGTTTTAGCTTCTCTCCATAGTTCTTTTTTATCTTCTTAAATAAAGGAAGAACTACTTTGACTTCGTATTTTTCTTTATCGATAGCACGGGGCAAGGCATAAATAACATCAGCCAAGCCGCCTGTCTTAACAAAAGGTAATGATTCGAATGCTGCAAACAGCACTCTCTTCATTAAATTCTGTCTCCTCGCTTAACGTATAAAGGCTGTTCGTCAGTGCCATTCAGTTCCTTGACGTGTGTTACAATGGCAAGTCTATCAACGACAGTCTTAGTCATCTTAACGTTCTTATTGATTAATACATCAGGCATTAAGATAGAATCCTTAATTACAGCACCTTCCTTAACTACAACGTTACGGCCAACTACACAGTTAATAACAGTACCTTCAATCTGGCAACCATTACCAACTATTGAGTTTTCAACCTTAGCACCCTTCTTATAAACAGTTGGGCAAGTATCATTTGTAGCAGTATAGATAGGCCACTTATCAGCGAACATCTTATCAAGCTGCTTAGCTTCCTTAATTTCCATAGAAGCCTTGTAGTAAGCATTTAGAGAAGAAATGCATGCTGCATAACCTGAATGTAAGTAAGCACCAACCTTGAAATCTTCAAATGTATCTCTTAAAGCATCAGAGAAAGAATATAATGCAGAAATTGACTTAGCTGCATAAATTAAATCAATGAAAGTCTTCTTAGACATTACATAAGTTTCAAGAGAAATCTTTGCACGCTTAACCTTACCCTGGTTAACGTACATATTTGTAACCTTACCGTTTTCATCAATTTCTAAAGCATCACACTTTAAGAAATCTTCATTAGCAGTAGTAACATTCTGGTATAACATCGTAATATCGTTACCACTAGCGATATGAGCGTCTAATAATTCCTGGTAATCCATTGTATAAACGAAATGAGATGGAGCTAAGATTACATAAGCGGCATCAGTTTCTTCAATGAATTCAAGATTCGCAGTCAAAGAAGCGACGTCAGTATTATAAACTTCATTTAATACTGGCTTTTCACCATATAAAACTCTGATCTTACCACGCTTGGTATTGATGTTGTAATCAGTATTCTTGATATGTTCAATAGTAGAACGTGGACGATTCTTAACCTGTACTTCAACATTGTAGATACCAGAGTTAGTGAAGTTTGATAAAACGAAGTCAATAACACGATATCTGCCCATAAATGAAGAAGCAGAAATTGGACGATAGTCTTCAATACCTTCAACTTTTACATATGAAGGTTCGATATTAACAATACCTAATACTTTTGTCATTTTATTTAACCTCGTTTACTACTTTCTTTGTAACCAGAAGAATTTCCTTAGAATCCTTCTTACCTAAAGTTACACCTTCAGGAATCTTTACATCTTCAGCTACTAAGCAGCGATATAACTTAGCGCCTTTACCAACCTTAACGTTGTTCATAATAACTGAATCGTAAACCTTGGCACCCTCACCAACTACGCTATCAGTGAATAATACAGAGTGATGAACTTCACCATCTACCTTACAGCCCTGTGTAATGTAAGCGTCATCAACTACCGCATTAGGACCAATTAACTGTGGACTAGAAAGTGTATCCTTTGTATAAATCTTCCAAGATGGGTCATTTAGATTCAGATCTTCAGAATGATCTAATAAGTCCATATTTGCTTCCCATAATGAATCGATAGTACCAACATCCTTCCAGTAACCCTTGAAACGATAAGCCTGAAGTTTTAAACCAGCATTTAAGTAAGCAGGAATGATATCCTTACCAAAGTCGTGGTTAGAATCAGCCTTCTTATCATCTTCTTTTAAGTACTGTCTTAAAGTCTTGTAAGAGAAGATATAGATACCCATACTAGCTAAGTTAGACTTAGGCTGTTTAGGTTTTTCTTCGAATTCAACGATGACATCATTCTTGTCGCAGTTCATGATACCGAAACGGCTAGCTTCCTTCATAGGAACTTCCATAACCGCAATAGTCGCATCAGCACCTGCTTCAATATGTGCCTTCAACATCTTGTCGTAGTCCATCTTATAAATATGGTCACCAGACAGGATTAATACGTATTCAGGTTCTGCATTATCAAGGAAATCAATATTCTGAGTAATCGCATCAGCAGTACCCTTATATACGCTTAGATTAGCTTCGTCTTTTTCTCTAGGAGAAAGAGAGAAAACGCCGCCATCATTCATATCTAATCCCCAGATCTGAGAATTAGAAGCATATGAGCCTAATAGCACAGACTCATACTGTAATAAAACGCCAACTGTTTCAATATTTGAGTTAGCGCAGTTAGAAAGTGGGAAGTCGATAATACGATACTTACCACCAAAATGTACTGCAGGTTTAGCCACAGTCTTAGTCAAATCAAAAAGACGTGATCCTCTTCCACCTGCTAGTATCATCGCAACCATGTTATTTTTTTTCATGAAGTTATACCTCTTTATGTTCATTATAATACAGGAAACAAGGCAAATATTAGTCATTTTGGTAGCACTTACATTTTTTTGAAAAATTTAACAAATTAGACACTTTTTTAAAGAATTGTGTATATAAAAATAATGAGGATTACTCCTCATTATTCACTTTCTTTTAAAGCAATCACAATCGCAAACGGCGCAATTGTAAACGCTGATTTTAAAGTATCAACCTGTTTATCACCATCAAAGATTAAACGATACTTATTGCCATCATCATAGATGTGTTCAAAGGCACAAGAGTTGATAAAAATCTTCACATCCTTTAATTCATAAACCAGAACTTCATAATAGTCATAGAAACCAGGAACAGTATCATCACTGAAAACCTTATATTCATTTCTAATCTTGATTAAGTCTCTTAGGAATTCACTGACATCAAGATTATCCACCATCAGTTTCCAATCCAGTTTATTGATACTGTCTGGAAGATTATAAGTATTATCAATACCATCCTTGGTTCTTAAAAACTCCTGACCAGAATGGATGAAAGGAATACCCTTAGCCAGGATACAAAGACCCATAGCCATTTCACAAACCCTTTTTCTTAAAGGCTCATAATGGGTACACTTAAGCACCTTGTCATAGACAGTATAGTTATCATGACACTCAGTATAGTTAATAGTCTGATTCCTATCAAAACCATAAACCTTGGAATGTTCAAGTACTCTTCTGATCTCTTCTTTTAAAGCCAGATCACCAAGCATAAAGGCATTACGATCTTCGATACCTCTGCCTCTTACTGCTTCTCTAAAGTGATAATTGAAGAAAGCGATATCCTTCATCTGACTGGCATTTTCCATAATGGCCTTCTTTTCATAAGGGACAATATCCCCCATATTCCAGCCCTCACCATAAACCAGGAAGCCAGGTTTTAATTTCTTGCATAACTCGGAAATTTCATTCATTGTTTCCTTATCAATGATGCCCATTAAATCAAAACGAAGACCATCGATATCAAAGATTTCAATGAAACGCTTAACCATCAGTTTTAGATAATCTCTAACAAACGGTGCCTCACTTCTGATTTCATTGCCACAGCCTGACGCATTACCCAGATAACCATTTTTGTAGTATCTGAAGAAATAATAAGGAACCATTCTGCCTAAATTAAAAGACTTATCACCATAGGCATGATTGAATACCACATCAAGTGTTACCTTGATATCATTCGCATGTAAGGTGTCAACCATCATTCTAAATTCATTTAAGCCATTAGCCTCCTTAGAAACCAGATATGACTGTTCCAAAGAGTTATAAGTCATAGGATTATAACCCCAGTTATAATCAGTCTTATCGATATTAAAAGAGAAAACTGGCATTAACTGAACATGGGAAATACCCAACTCTTTTAAATGATCAAGACCAATAGGCTTACCCTTATATTTAAGACCAGTTTCAGTAAGAGCCAGAAACTTTTTCTTAAACTTGAAAGGCATGTCTTCCTGACTTGAAAAGTCTCTAACGGAAACTTCATAAATTACGGTTTCCTTATCCTTGCAAGTCACTTTCTGCTTATTCATTAAAGTCTCAGGATTAATCACAAAAGACTCATTTTCATCAAAGTCCAGATAAGAGAAAGGATCAGGGAAAGAATACTTCTTTTCACGCTGCACCTCATAGTGATACTTAGTGCCCTCCATATTCTTACTGATCTTAAATTCATAAATACCACGACCAATATAAGTCATTGGATAATGAATCTTACCCAAGACTACTTCCGCCTTCTTACTTAAAGGACTCCACAGTCTAAAGACTGTTTCTTTTCTTGAAAAAATATTATGGCCATCTCTGATAAAAGAACCTAAAGAGCTGACATCAACACCATACTGCTTATCAAAACGGGCAGTCTGCATGATAAAACGGGGAAGAACAGCAATCTTCTTATTATTCAAAAGAATTTCATAGTTATTCTTCTCATTGAACTCTTCTTCCAGGTGCAGATAAAAGTTTTCCTCATCACAAGAAATAGCGTAAGGAGTATTAACACCATTTACCAAAAGAGTGATATTGACTCCAAAGATCGCCTCACTCTTTTTAGTGCTGATTAATTTATAATCATCAAAATAAAACTTAGTCATTGTCTTTAATTCTATCCACCTTGGCACGAGCCTCAATCAAATCAATAATTCCCTTAATCAGCTTTTCAGCTGTGGAATTATAGCTGTAGTCTGCTTCAACCGCAAACATCGCTCTATCATCCGACTGCAGATTAAGTGCCAGTTCTTTCTTGGCTTCATCATCATAAACCGCAACCGTATTACCACCCTGTTCCAGAACAACCTTCATACTTGGGACATCAGTCATACCATCACCAAAATAAACAATATTGGAAAATGGAATGTGTTTCTCGCTTTCTGGAGTCTTTCTGTTTAAATCAAAGTCATTTGTTTCCTTTAAAACACCCTTATTGATTCTAAACAGATACTGAGTCTTGGTTGTATAGTTTACAACTCTGCTTGGCCATAAAGCCTTGCCATCTTTACCAAAAGCATATGAAGAGGCATAGATTTTCTTAAATTCCTTGGCAATCTTTGTACCCTCAATCATCTGCTTGATACCACTGGAAATGATATAGTGTTCCACATCGACATGATGTTTCTTGCCATAGGTATTGATTCTATCAAACCAGGTATCAACACCCTTAAACAGTGTGATATATTTGCCCTCTTCAATTAACTCATCTCTAGTAAGACCAGGATTTTCCTCTAACATCACTTCCATGTAAGAAAGGATACCATCCATATTATTCTTCTCGGAATTCTTTTTGCACTTAGCCCAGAACTCAGCCGGGTCATCATAACCCAGCTTTTGAATGTAATGGAATTCCTGCATATCCTTAGGCGACAAAGTATGATCGAAGTCATAAATCAGGGCCATTTTTGAATTTTTCATAATTAAATTTCGTTTAAGTTCTTAATAGCTTCAATATAGATTTCCACCTGCTTCTTGAAGTTTTCAATCACAAGTGATTCATTAGCATTATGGATATTGCTCTTTTCATCTTCAAAGCCACAGCCAAACGCAATAATATTATTCATTGACTTAGCGTAAGTACCGCCACCAATAGCCATCATCTTAGATTCCTTATCACCAGTTACATCCTGATAAGCCTTAAGCATAGCCTGAATCATTGGTGAGTTTTCATCAAAGTATAGTGGTTCAATACCATTGCCGAAAACAAATTCATTTTCTTCATCCTTAACTGGATCTAATAATTTCTTAACTGTTTCAACATTTGACTTGATAGGGAAACGCATATCAAAAGAAGTCTTTAAAACACCATCTTCCATTGATACTAAACCGATATTGATTGAAGTATTTGTAGCTTCATCCTTAATATCTTCAAAACCCATCTTTTCACCATGTACTGTTAAAGCGAAATACTTATGGAAGAAGTTTACAAACGAATCATTGAAATCAGCGTTATATAGTGCTTCAAACAAGAAGTTAATCGCATTAACACCTAGATCTGGACTAGCCGCATGTGCTGCTACACCATGAACTGTAATCTTTACAGTATCAGCCTTTTCAATTTCAAACTTCACATTGTGACTGTTTAAGAATTCAGCAAACTTTTCTTCATTGAAACTACCAGCTTCAACTTCACAAAGAACTCTCTTACATACGATATTTCTAGCTTCACCACCAGAAATATTAATAATCTTAGTATTCTTACCAACAAGTTGGCCACCAACCATACCTTTTTCAGCATAGATACCAGGGAATTCACCATCAGGTGTAAAGCCGCAGTCAACTGAGCCAAACTTGCTTACATAGTGTTCGATACACTTAGAACCTGTTTCTTCATTGCAGCCTAAGATTAATCTAACCTTTTTCTTTAATGGATAATTAGTATCCTTTAAGTACTTTAGGGCATACATGCTGGCAACAGCTGCACCCTTATCATCCGATACACCTCTACCATATAGAAGGCCATCTTTTTCAATTACAGTAAATGGATCACTTTCCCAACCCTCACCTGCAGGCACGATATCAAGGTGAGCAACCAGACCAATAGTCTTATCGCCTTCACCTATTTCGCCATAGCAGTCATAGAAGTCGTCGTTATAAGTTGTGAAACCTTTTTCTTCCATCATGCGCATAGCTTCTAATAATACTGCGCGATTTTCAGAACCAAATGGTGCTTCATCAGTAGCGAAAACTGAATTATGTTTAACCAGGTCTTTTAAGTCCTGAAGCATGTTCTGATAATTATCTTCAATAAATTGTTTCATGATTTATTCTCCTAAATTATTATTCCTACCGGACAGTGGTCTGATCCATAAACATCGTCATAGATTAGACTGTCCTTAACTTTTTCCATAAAACGGTCAGATACGACAAAGTAGTCGATTCTCCAACCCACGCCTCTTTCTCTGGCTCTTGTACGATAAGACCACCAGGAATATTTAACAGTTTCTGGATACAGTTTTCTAAATGTATCACTAAAGCCAGCGGCTAAAAGCTCTGTAAACTTAGCTCTTTCTTCATCAGAGAAACCAGCAGAGAAATGATTGTCATCAGGATTCTTTAAGTCAATTTCATTATGAGCTACATTTAAGTCGCCAGTATAAATTACCGGTTTGATTTTATCCAGTTTCACTAGATGTTTTCTTAAATCATCTTCCCAGATGCAGCGGTAATCCAAACGTTTTAAACCATCCTTGGAATTTGGCACATAGGCACATACAAAGTAATAATCCGGATATTCCAGGGTAATTACTCTTCCTTCTTTTGGATGGTCATCACCTTCGATATCGTAGCTGACACTGATAGGTTCTTCCTTAGTCAAAACCATAGTGCCTGAATAGCCCTTCTTTTCAGCGCAGTTCATATAGCGGTGATAACCCTCAAAGTTATGAGTTAACTGATCTTCCTGCATCTTTGTTTCTTCAAAGGCCATAATATCAGGATCTTCTTTTTCCAAGAATTCCTGCAGATTTCCTTTTGAAAGCACAGCTCTTAGACCATTAACATTCCAGTTAACTATTTTCATATAGCTCTTGTCACTTTCTTTAGATATTCTTTTTCATCTTCATTCAGATAAGGAGCAAGATTTTCATAAACTTCCTTATGGTAATTATTTAAAGCTTCAATAGTCTTCTTATCTAAATATTCCTTATCAATCAGTCTTAAATCAAATGGGCACATTGTTAAAGTCTTAAACTTCATAAACTGTCCATATTCATTTAATTCATCTTCTACTACCAGCAGCATGTTTTCGCTTCTGATACCATACTTGCCTTCAAGATAAATACCTGGTTCATCAGAAACGATATTGCCTTTCTTTAAAGGTACAAGCTCAGTACCAGCTTCAGTATGCATATAGCGGATATTAGGTGGACCCTCATGGACTGATAAGACATGTCCTACGCCATGTCCTGTACCACATCTGTAGTCAATACCAATTTCCCAGATATCTTTTCTAGCCAGGATATCAATATCCTTTCCAACTAAACCCTTCATGAATTTTAGTTCGCTTAAGTTAAACATTGACTTTAAGACTAAAGTGAAGTGTTTCTTAAATTCAGCACTTGTTTCACCTAAGGCAATAGTACGGGTAATATCAGTAGTACCTTCCTTGTATTGACCACCTGAGTCAACCAGGATAATGCCATCCTTGGTTAAAGGTGAATTATTTTCAGCAGTTGGACCATAATGCATCATAGCTGCATTGGCATTTACTGCCACAATGGAATTAAAGCTTAAGTCAAAAGCCTTATAACCAAGTCTGAATTCCTTCAGTTTTTCACTAACCAGATATTCATTTAATTCTTCTTTATCACTTTCATCCAGCCACTTTAAGAATCTGACCATCGCTACACCATCATAGATATGTGCCTGAATAGAATTCTTGATTTCCACATCGTTTTTAATAGACTTCATTTCCTCAACTGGCGAAATAGTATGAACAAACTTATTCTTGCGATTAGTTAAAGACAGATAAGATTCAAAGTTAACCTTATTTTCATCAAGAATAACTGTTTCACCTCTAATAGTCTTTAAGAAACTGTAGTATTCCTTATATGGCTTGATGATAATGCCATCAGCATATAGTTCATCAAGAATATCACTGCTTAGTCTTTCTAAATCAATGAAGAAATATACATCATTTTGATATACCACCAGATATGCCAGGAAGACTGGTGTATATACAATATCGTTGCCTCTTAGATTCAATAAGTAAGCAATTGATTCCAGATTATTAACTAAATGAGTACGACCATCAAGACAATAGATTAAATCATTCAGTTTTTCTTTTCTTGTCTTACCGGTATATTCATCATCAAGTTTAAACAGCTTGTCGCTTACAAGTGGAATACGGTTTTCAATTAAATCGGAATAGATATCCTTGCTCCTGATCTTAAGACCAAGTTCCTTCATCTTTTTACCAAAAGAAACACTGGTTCTCTTACCATCCAGACCGATAATCTTGCCAGCATAGTTTTCTTTAATAAATTCCAATGGATTAAGGGCACCAGCAGTTCCCAGTTTTACAACTGTTACTCCATTTTCTAGACACTGTTTATCTGCCTGTCCATGATATCTTCCATCAACAAAAATATAGGCTTTTTCCTGGTCAACTAACAGCGTAGCTAATGAGCCAGTAAAGCCTGAAAAATATTCGATTGTTTTAAAGTGTAAAGGTACATATTCTGACATATGATAGTCAGAAGTATTTAGATAATAAACATCGATTTTATTATCTGTCATTGCCTTGCGCAATGCTTCAATTCTCACATTTGTCATCATGTTTATATTTTAGCATCATTGCTGAATAATAGGCATTAATAAGGTATAATTGTTAGGTATGAACAACGATATGAAAGACGAAAAAACAGCTCCTAAAAAGAGAACTAAGAAGATTCAAGACGTTGCTTCGGAAAAGACAGAAAACAGTACTACTAAAAAGAGACAGACTGCCAAAAAGGAGCCTTCAGAAATAAGTGAAGTAGCTCCAAAAAAGAAGACTACTAGAAAGAAGAAAACAGTTGAAACTCCTGTGGTAACTGAAGAAGTTTTAATCCCAGAAGTAAAAGAAGAAATCGAAACTGTAGAAGATATAGCAGAAGAGATTAAAGAGGAAAAACCTAAGCGTCCAAAAACCAAGCTTGGTATCAAGATCCTGGCTACGCTGGTCTGCCTAATCGTCATTGCTGGTTTATGCGTTGGTGGCTATGCCATTTACTTCGCATCGCAGTTATTGGAAGGTAAACCTGAATTCAATGCTCAGAAACTGGAAGCAGCAGATTCAACAACTATCTATGACGCCAATGGCAATGAAATTGTTGAACTTGGTTTATACCTTAGAGAAAACATTGAATACGATGAAATGCCAAACTGTCTGATTGATGCCTTCTTATCAATTGAAGACTCAAGATACTTTGAACACTTTGGCTTTGATATTCCGCGTTTCACAATGGCTGCTATCCAAAACCTAAAATCAGGTGGCTTTGGTCAGGGTGGTTCTACTATCACCATGCAGCTTGTGAAAAACTCATATTTCCAGGTCGATGCGGATGGTGAAAGTACAATGGCTGCTTCAAGCGGTATGGCTGGTGTACAGCGTAAGATGCAGGAAATTGTTTTAGCTATTGAAGCCAATCAGGCTCTAAGCAAGGAAAAGATTATTGCCAACTACATCAATAAGATTAACTTTGGTAATAATATCCGTGGTGTACAAAAGGCCGCTCAGTACTACTTTGGTAAGGATGCCAAGGAAATCAACCTGGTTGAATCAGCATTCCTGGCTGGCATTATCAACGCACCAAATATCTATAACCCATATAACGAACTTTATAAGCATGATGAAAACTACATCTACTTAAATTCAAATATCACTTATCTGGAAAATGCCCAGATCAGAACAGCTGAAGTTTTAGACTTAATGGCTTACCATGGCTATATCACTGAAACCGAAGCGGAACTGGCTAAGACTATCAATATTGAAGATTTACTGGCTGGTGTTCACAAAAAGTTCAAATCTTATTCTGAATTCTATCAGGACTATATCGATGCCGTAATCAACGAAGCAATCGAAGTTACTGGTAAGGATCCATATACTACTTCAATGCAGATCTATACTTCTATGGATCCATATATGCAGGAAGTTCTATACAATATTGAAAACGAAAAAACACATCTAAAATATACAAACAAGCTTGAACAATCTGCTCTTGTTGTCTTAAACAATCAAACTGGCGAACTTGTAGCCTTAGGTGCTGGTCGTAACCAGGCTCAATCTGCTAGACAGTTTAATAGAGCTACCAGTGCTTATTTACAACCTGGTTCAACTATTAAGCCTATCTTAGAATATGCATTAGCCTTTGATAGACTTGGCTGGTCTACAGCTCATACTATTACCGATAAGCCTTACTACTTATATGGTGGTAATATCTTATTAGCCAATGCGGGTAACCAGGGTTATACCGGTGATATGCTGATGAATGAAGCAATCGCGAGATCTTTAAATACACCAGCGGTACAAACACTAGCTGCAGTATGCGAAGAGATTGGTGAAGAAGGTGTTAGACAATATTTAAGAGATATTGGCTTTACCAGAAATGTTGATACATTCGATCTACAATGGGCAATCGGTGGTAATACTTGCGTATGTACACCAGTTCAATTAGCTGCTGCTCATGCAATGCTGATGAATGAAGGTTACTACGTAACTCCACATACTATTAAATATATTAAGTTTGCTGACGGTACTGTTTATGAAGCAGATACCGTTGGTACTCAGGTTATTTCTTCAGCTGCCGCTTATATGACAGCGATTTGCGAAGAATACAATGTATCTGGTCCATTTGTAAACAATATGCAGGTTCTAAAGTCTTCATATCCGGTTTACGCTAAGACTGGTACTACTGACTGGGCTACAGCTGGTAGAGCATATGGTATCCCTACTGGTGCTCCAAAAGATATGTGGCTGATGTGTCAGACATCAAATTATACAGTTACTGTTTGGTTAGGTTTTGATAAGGCTGAAAGAGGTGCTTACTTCACAACTGCTGAAGATATGGGCAACTTAAAAGGCCGTATCGGTAAATATATTCTTGATCAGTTATATGACCACTTCGAATATGATGCGAGTGGTGTTGAACAGCCTGATGACTGTGTAGAAGTTAAGATTGTTAAGGGTGCCTACCCTTACGCAAAACCAGATGGTGCTCATGAAACTGTTACTGGTTATATTAGAAAAGAAGCTCTGGAAGCTAAGCCTCTTACAACTGTTGAAGATGTTTTAAGCAATCTGCCAGTAAGAGAAAATTCTGCTGATATTCATATCACTGGTTTCATTGATGAATATGGTACAGCCAAGATTACTATCAGTGATGGTGGTTACTACTGCAGTGATGGCGTACAGGATACAAGTGCTGTTAACTATCAGGGCAAATATACTGAAGGAACAGGCAGATGTTTCTTCCCTCATTATGTTGAAACAAGACGCGGCTCAGCATATGCCAATGTCTACATCAAAGTTGATGGTAATACTGTTTCATCAGCTGAGGGTGAAGGCTATGTTGAAATGTATGGTATTCCAGAAGGAAGAAAATATCAGGCATGCAGCTGGACTTCAAACAGAGAAATGTGTACTGAAATCAGCAGACAATACTACTCAGAATAACGCAAAGAAGCGCAAACGCGCTTCTTTCTTTTTTATATTTGGTTCAGTATAAAATCAGCAATTCCTGATAAAAGAATTCCATTTTCCATTTTCATCAAACCTATCGGCTTATTAATTACCAGATACTTTCTACCTGCATTTTTAATTAAACCGAATGGTTTCATTTCCCTTTCTTTTACAGGTTGCAAATCAATATCATTGCATATCTGTATATATAAGGTTTCCGCATTCTTTGTCGCGTAGAAATCTACTTCATATGACTTCATTACGCTTTTTGAATCCTTATCTTTTTCCACCTGATTAAAGGTGCCTACCTTTACGTTGTAGCCGTTATATATCAGTTCGTTATAGACCAGATTTTCTAATAATTGACCGATATCTATAGAAGTAAAATCCAGGCGGGCATTTCTTAAACCCAAATCGGTAAAATAATACTTCTTTGTTGATCCGATGACCGCATTTCCTTTGACATCATATCTTTTTGCTTCTTGTATTAAATAAGTTTCCTTAAAGTAATTTATAAACTTTTCTACTGTTTCTTTGGATAACTTCTCTTTTTTTCGTGATTCAAGGATATTGGAAATTCTCTGTGAATTCAAAAATTGACCAACCTGATAACTCAATACATCACAGATTTCATCAAGGCTTTCAGACTTTCTTATTCTATTTCTATCAAGGATATCCCTTATATAAGTAGTGGTAAATAAATTTTTTAAATATTGTTCCTTATCATTCTCAAATAGGCTTTGAGGCATGCCACCATGAATTAGATATTCGTATAAAGCGGTTTGCGTATCACCTCCTACATATGTGTAATATTCTTTAAAAGATAAAGGTAAAACATGAATATTTGTCGATTTACCTCTGAATTCAGTGATTACATCAGAAGATAAAAACTTAGAATTGCTACCCGTTACATATAAGTCAACATCTTTCATTCTTGATACACCTAAGACAACATCGACAAAAGAAATCACATTTTCATCATCCATTTTAGCCGTAACAATCTTGCCATCAGAGAATTCCGGATTAACTATTGTATTAATCATTTGCACTTCATCAATAAATATATATTTTTTACCAGTGACGCCTATACAAGTTTCCTTAATCTTATTTATTAGTTTTATAGGGTTTCGATATTCGTAGTTTAGGATATCATCCATTTCAAAACTCAGAATATTTCTTTGTTCAACACCGATGCCAATTAAATACTGATAAAAAATCGTATTAAGCAAATAACTCTTGCCACTTCTCCTCATACCGGTTACTACCTTTGGTAATCCATTGTTCATTGAGGTGATTAATTCATTTAAATATTTATCTCTTTTTATCATACTCATTCTCTTTTTTATAGAATTCTATATTTTTGTCGACTATATTATATCATTTTCCTCAAAATTACATATTTCTATTCTCTTTTTTTATAGAATTCTATATTTTTAGAGAATAGAAATATATTCGTAAATTGATTATAAAAAGGTATCTTGCGATACCTTAATCTGATTCTTTCTTACGTGCCAATATCTGGATAGGAACACCTTCAAAGCCAAATGCTTCACGTAATTTATTTTCGATATATCTCTTGTATGAGAAGTGGAACAGTTCAGGATCATTAACAAATAAGATAATGATACATGGAGCTGTCTGCACCTGTGATGCATAGTAAATTTTGAACAATCTACCCTTGTGTGGTTTAGCTGGATTAGCCATCTGTGCATCAAGTATTACTTCATTTAAGACATTAGTCTTAATTCTTAAGTTAACGTTGTTGTAGACAGTGTCAATTAATGGAAGTAAAGTATTTACACGCTTATTTTCCTTTGCACTTGTAAAGGCAATAGGTGCATAATCCAGGTAAGCAAACTGGTTTCTAATTTCCTTGGTAATCTTATCCATGGTCTTTTCGTCTTTTTCAACCAAATCCCACTTATTGTAGACAATAATTACACCCTTAGAAGCTTCATGAGCCAGACCAGCAACGTGCTTATCCTGTTCAATAATACCAACATCACCATCGATTACACATAATACAACATCAGCTCTATCAATAGCGGCTTTCGCTCTTAGTACTGAATACTTCTCAATACTTTCGTAAACCTTACCTCTTTTTCTGATACCAGCTGTATCGATTACAACATATGACTTATCATTAGCTGTAAAGACTGTATCAATCGCATCTCTGGTAGTACCTTCAATATCCGAAACAATAACTCTGTTCTGATTTAGGAAAGCATTAGTTAAAGATGACTTACCAACATTAGGACGACCGATGATGGCAAACTTAATCATGCCTTCATAGTTGTCTCTTTGTTTGTCTGGCATTAATGAACTTGCCTTATCCAGTAAGTCACCAATACCGATACCATGTGAACCTGATACCGCAATTGGATCACCTAGGCCTAGGGCATAGAATTCATAAATATGGTCAATCTTAGAAATATCATCAATCTTGTTGATACCTAAGATTACAGGTTTATTAGCTTTTCTTAATAGTTTAGCTACATACTTATCATCATTAGTTAAACCTTCAATACCATTTGTAAGGAAGATAATGACGTCTGCTTCTTCAATTGCGATATCTACCTGAGCCTTGATTTCCTTCTGAAAAGGTGCATCAGCCAGTTCAATACCACCAGTATCAATTAAGCGATAAGTTCTGCTTAACCATTCGCAATCACCGTATATTCTATCTCTTGTAACTCCGGGAGTATCTTCTACAATAGACATTCTTTTTTCTAACATACGGTTAAATACTGTAGACTTACCTACATTGGGTCTACCTACAATCGCAATAGTACCATCTATCATAGTTTTCTCCTTCCTTATTTCTGTTTTTCAGCTACCAGTTTCATGATTTCATCAACTACTTCAACAATAGACATATTTGATGAATCGATTGCCACTGCATCTTCTGTCTGACGAAGTGGTGAATTCTCGCGATGAGAATCCTGATAGTCTCTCTTCTTTATATCTTCTAGAATTTCTTCATATGTACCAGAAATTCCTTTTTCCTGATTTTGAGCAAGTCTTCTTCTGGCTCTATCTTCAGCACTTGCAGTTAAGAAAATCTTAACTTCGGCATTTGGAAGTACAACTTCACAAATATCTCTGCCATCGACAATATAGCCACCTTCAGAAGCAATCTTCTGTTGCATAGCTACAAGGGCTGTTCTAACACCCTTTAATTTAGAAACATTGCTGGCTGCCATAGACATTTCATTAGTTCTGATCTTATTAGAAATATCTTCACCATTGCAGATGATAGTGCCATCACTATTCATCTTTAAATCCATTTCTTCTTCAATCATCTTAACGATTTTGTCTTCTTCATCCATCTGTAAGCCTTTTTGAGTTGCTGTATAGGCTACAGAACGATACATGGCACCTGTATCTAAATGAACATATTCAAGTCTTTCAGCTAAAATATCTGAAATAGTGCTCTTTCCTGCACCACTTGGTCCATCAATCGCAATATTTAATTTCATCCAATAATTCCTTTCGCATAAAGCATATAGTAACCCAATACGCCAAGGATAGCTAATAAGATAACAATAAGCACTACCAGGATAATATTTAAAATCTTATTTGGAAGTGAATCATCTTCGTATTCATAATCCTCATCATCGTCATCGTAATCTTCATCTTCAAGATCCTCAGTATTGTATGTAATAGTGTTATGAATCAATGGCTGAGTAAATGTTTCTTCCATTGATTTGATTTCTACTACATCTTCTTCTAAAGCCTTAGCTAATACTGGATGTTCCTCAACAGCTTCAATAGTGCTGATTACCTTAGTTTCAAGCAAGTCCTCTTCAA
Source organism: Erysipelotrichaceae bacterium (assembly GCA_030526485.1). Classification (GTDB taxonomy): domain Bacteria; phylum Bacillota_I; class Bacilli_A; order Erysipelotrichales; family Erysipelotrichaceae; genus Colivicinus. The sequence goes on from JAUNCS010000011.1 coordinate 25,585, forward strand.
TAGCCTTAGGAGCCTCTTCCTTGATTTCGTTTAGTACCTTATCGATTTCTAATGAAACAGTATTTGAGAACTCATCATTATCATCCTGAAGCTTATTACCATCTTCACGATGAATGATAGTATCAATCATGCCACTAGAAATTTCATCAATAGTCTTGCGACCATCATCCTTGTTGTACTGTTCAACTTCAGCTAATGTATCTGCAATGTAATCAACATCAATCTTTTCAGCTTCTTCAGCTGTATCTTCTGTGTTTTCAACTACTTCTTCAGTAATGATTTCTTCATTTAGAAGCTTATCAACTTCTTCAGCCTGAACTTCTTCAATCACTGGGATTTCAATAGTCTTGGCAATAGCCTCAGTTACTTCAGAAATCTGTTCTTCAATTAGATCGATAGTATTGTCTTCTACTGTTTCTTCAACTTCAGGAACTTCTTCAGTGACTGCTTCTTCTTCAGTTTCAACAGTATCATCTGTTGCTTCTTCTGTAGCAGGTTCCTCAACTACTTCCTCAGCAGTTTCAGTTTCTTCTACTTCTTCTGGTTCTTCGATTGTTTCTTCTGTAACTGTTTCCTGTTCCTGGGCTGGTTCTTCAACAACCGGTGGAACTACCAACTTAACTTCAGGAATTTTCTTTTCTTCTTCCTGTACCTCTGGTACTTCACCGTTTAAAGAAACATTGATGTCATACATAATAGAAGCTAAATCGCAATAATCTTCATCATATTTATTGATAATTGCTTCTTCTTTAACTGGAGCTTCTTTTAAGATTCTAGGAACAATCTTGATTTCTGGAACTTTCTTTTCTTCTTCATCAACTTCAGGAACTTCGCCATTTAATGTGACATTAATGTCATACATAATATCAGCTAAGTCATTAAAGTCTTCATCATATTTATTGATGATGGCTTCTTCCTTAACAGGAACTTCCTTTAGAATTACTGCTTCAGGTTCTTCTACCACTTCTTCAGCAGTTTCAGTTTCTTCATTTTCAATAATTTCTTCTTCGTTTACTTCTTCTGATTCTTCAGTTTCAGTAGTTTCTTCTGTAACTGTTTCCTGTTCTTCAACTACTTCAGCATTTTCCTCCTCGGTAGTTTCTTCAATATTATCAGTAACATTTTCTTCTGTTACTTCTTCTTCAATGGCTGGTTCCTCTACAGGTTCATCTGCAACTTCTTCTGCTTCTGTATTTTCTTCCTCTGTAACAAGATCTTCTGTTACAGGTTCTTCATTTACTGTTTCTTCAGTTTCAGTTTCTTCAGTGGCAGGAATATCTTCATTTACAATTTCATCGATTGCTTCTTTTAAGTTGTTATCAGCAAACAGTAAATCCATTGCCTTGTTGATATCGTCGAAAGAATGATCTTCTTCAACAACCGGAGTATCCAGAGAACTTAAGATGTCTTCAATTTCATCAAGAGTTTCTTCAACCTGTTCAACAGTTACTTCTGTTTCGTCATTAGTTTCAGTTTCTTCTTCTGCAGGCTCTTCTTTTGTTTCTGGTTCATCAATTACAGTTACTTCTTCCACTTCTTCAGTATTTGTTTCATCCAACTGAGGTGCATCATCAATGTGCATCCAATTGTTATCTTCAGCTTCTGTAATTGG
>JAUNCS010000011.1:27296-48713 GCA_030526485.1 Erysipelotrichaceae bacterium
TACTTCTTCAGCAACAGTGTCTTCTACAGGTTCATCAGCAGCTTCAACTGATTCTGTATTTTCTTCTTCAACAACAGGTTCTTCAACCACTTCCTCAGCAGTTTCAGTTTCCTCAATATTTTCTTCAGCCACTTCTTCAGTAGTGTTTTCTGTTTCCTCAGTTTCTGTAACTGCAGTTTCTTCTTCAGTCTGTTCATTAATTACTTCAACTGCTTCGTTTTCAGTATTGACTGGTTCTTCTACTTCAGCTGTTTCTTCGTTTTCTACAGGTTCTTCAGTTTCAATAGTTTCTTCTGTTGTTTCATTTTCTTCTTCAACAACAGTTATTTCTTCAATTGCTGGTGTTTCTTCTTCTGTTACTACAACAACTTCTTCAGTTTCTGTTTTTTCTACTTCTTCCTGTACTTCTTCAGTTACAGGTTCTTCTACAGTTTCTTCTTCATCTACGATTTCAGAAACTTTCTTCTCAAAATCAATTAATTCTTCTTCTACTGTTTTATATGCAGGAGTAGTGTTTTCTTCTTCATCATCAGTTTTAAAGATACTTTCAAATTCCTGCTGAATTGCAGTTTCTTTATCTTTTTCATCCAGAATAGAAATTTCTTGCCCCAATAGCTCATTTACTGCTTTTTCAAGATTGTCAGTATCTAAAGCACTTAAAAAGTCAAAGACAGTTTCATCTTCTTTCTTGTCTTCAACAGTTTCGAATTTGATAGTCGCATCATTATCGGCTTCTTTCTCTACTGCTGTCTTTACTTCTTCCTTAATCTGTTCAACTACATCAGTCTTTAAAGTTTCTTCCTGACTCTTCTTAATAAACTCTTCTAGAGAGTTAAATCTATCTTCATAATCGTTTAAAACTTTTGTCTGGGGAGTAGCTTCTGCATCGTTAGAAATCTGCTCTCTAAGACCAGCATATTTCTGTGTACGCGTCATTCTGGGCATAAGAAAACCTCCTTTGAGAATATTCTTTAGTATTATATCAAAATAAAGCCTTTTCAACAAAATTGAAGGTATAATGAAAACGTGATAAATAAGCTTCAAAACATCATTAATAAGAGTCAGAAAATCGTCTTTTTTTCAGGTGCTGGTATCTCAACAGATAGTGGTATTCCTGATTTCAGATCTAATACCGGTTTGTATAAAACCAATCTTAGTGCTGAAGAAATGATTTCCCACTCTTACTTTGTTTCCCACACCAATGAATTCTTTGAGTTTTATCGTAAGGCGATGATTTTCCCTGATGCCAAGCCAAACTATGGCCATCAGTTTATTGCGGAATTGGGAAAGACTAAAGATGTAAGTGTAGTTACCCAGAATATTGATGGTTTACATCAAAAAGCTGGTTCTAAGAAAGTCTATGAGCTGCATGGTTCAATACATCGCAACTACTGCATGAATTGTCACAAATTTTATAGTTTAGAAGATATACTAAATATGGATGTAACTCCAAAATGTCAGTGTGGAGGAATCATCAAACCGGATGTCGTTTTATACGAAGAGGGTCTTGATGAAGAAGTAATAAGAGGAGCTGTTAATGCGATTGCAAGTTGCGATACATTGGTGATTCTTGGCACTTCCCTGGTTGTCTATCCGGCTGCCAGCTTCGTTAGATATTTTAGAGGTGATAATTTAGTTATTATCAATAAACAGGCTACTTCCAAGGATGAATATTGTGATGTAGTCATACATGATTCAATAAGTGAAACATTTAAACAAATAAAAATATAGGAGATGAATAAATGAAAGAAACATTAGTAATTTTAGCTGCTGGTATGGGATCAAGATATGGCGGTCTTAAACAGATTGACACTATCGGTTCCAATGGTGAATCAATCATCGACTTCACAATCTACGATGCAATTAAAGTAGGTTTCAAAAAACTGGTTCTAATCATTCGTAAAGAACATGAAGAACTATTTGAAGAAAACCTGGTTAAGAAAGTTAGACCATTCATTGAAGTTGAATATGCCTACCAGGATATCAATGACCTTCCAAATGGCTATACAGTTCCAGAAGGCAGAGCTAAACCTTGGGGTACAACTCACGCTTTAATGGCTTGTAGAGACATTCTAAAAGATGATCCATTCATCGTATGTAATGCGGATGATTTCTATGGTCGCGATACTTTCCAGGTAATGTATGATTTCTTCCAGAATGGCATTTCTGATTCTCAATACTGCATGGCTGGTTTCAAATTAGGCAATACATTATCAGACCATGGCACAGTTACAAGAGCTATCTGTGGCAAGGATGAAAATGGTAACCTTACAAGCATTAAAGAAGTTATGAGTATCAAGAAGTCTAAGACTGGTGCTGAATATGAAGAATACGGCATCTATGTACCAATTGATGTTGATACTCCAGTATCAATGAACTTCTTTGGTTTCAAACCAAATGTCATCACTAAATTACAAGATATCTTCACAGAAGAATTCCCTGAAGGTGTTAAGAATAACCCATTAAAATATGAAGCATTATTACCAAACCACGTAGGTGTTATGGTAAATAAGGGTCTATGTTCTGTTAAGGTACTTCCAACTAACTCTAACTGGTTTGGTGTAACTTACAAGGAAGATAAACCTATCGTTGTTGATAGAATCCAACAGATGAAAGACTCTGGTATCTATCCTCAAGATCTTTGGGCTAAATAATCATGATAGTGCAGTTTATCTGCACTATCTTTTTTTATTTTCTTCATTTAAAAAGAGTATCAGGCGATACTCTTAGACAACAATAATTCTTGTTTTGAAGTTTGAAACAGTAACAGATACTGTATAAGTTTTATCAATTGTTTTAGGCTTAGAACCATCGATTGATATCAAAGCCAGGTCACGATTATCTCTAACTGACTTTAACTTTATTTCTTCATCAGCCTTATAGATACTTGAAGAAGACTTTCTGCCAACCGGACAGATTGGAGTCAGGACAAAGTCATCAAACTTAGTATCCAGTAAAGGGCCACCAGCTGAATAGTTATAAGCGCTGGAACCTGTTGGTGTTGCCAGTACTACCCCATCCGCAAAATATTCCTTCTTTTCTTTCTTATTTACAGTTTCAATCTTAACCGGGATATTTAATTCTTTCTTAAAGATGAAGACATCATTTAAAGCCAACTGCTTAAATTCTTTATCATTATTTCTAACACTAACTTCCAGCATTGATCTTTCATCAATTGTGAAATTACCCTTATTTATCTTATCCAGTTTCTTTAACTCATTTTTCTTAATTGAAGTTAAATAACCAATACCACCATAATTAATTCCCAATAAGGCAATATTATGTCTGGCAGCCAAGTCCGCCACCTTCAACATAGAACCATCACCACCCAAAGTGATATAGGCATCAACATCCATAGATAGTTTTTCTAATTGTCTATATGATTTCTTCTTATATAAGTCATCATCAAAAACCGACAACTGCCAATTGCTTAATTTCTTGGTGATAGTCTCAATAACCATTTCCTTATCTTTCATATAAGGATTAGGAATAATTATGGCCTTATTCATTTAAACCTTCTTTTCTTTTTTAGAATATGTGAATGGCGCAAACAGAATCAATAACGGAATTAATTCCAGTCTGCCTGCCAGCATATCAAATATTAGTACTATTTTAGAGAAATAGTCAAAACAGTTAAAGTTACATGACGGTCCAACAAGATTTAGACCTGGACCAATATTGTTGATAGTGGCTGCTACTGCTGCAAAGTTAGTAGTGAAATCCAGATTATCAACACTGATCAATAATAATGATACAAAGTAAATCACCATATAGAAAGCGATATAGGCTCTAATAGAATTTACTGTTTCCTTATCCACAGGTTTTCCTTCAAAACGCACGACCTTAACCTGACGGGGATGGATATACTGGCGTAAAGTATTAGCCAAATCCTGACAGATAATAACGATACGGCTCACCTTGATACCACCACCTGTCGAACCGGCACAGGCACCAATAAACATCAGTAAGATTAAGATTGTTTTTGAATACATTGGCCAAAGGTCAAAGTCATATGAAGCGAAACCAGTAGTAGTCATAATTGAAGCTACCTGGAAGAAGGAATGTTTCAAAGCTTCAAAAATGCTACCAAACATATTAAAAGTATTAATCGCAATACCTAAAGAAGCTATGACAATAATTCCTAAGTAACACTTTAATTCCGTGCTCTTAAAGGCATCCTTTAACTTGCCAATTAGAATCAGATAGTAAATATTGAAGTTGATACCAAAAAGAATCATAAAGATGGTTGCAACTATCTGTACTGAACTGCTGTAGGAAATAAATGATTCATTTAAAATACCAAAGCCACCAGTACCGGCTGTCGCAAATGATAAGGTGATTGAATCAAACCATGGCATACCACAAAGCTTCATACAGATGATTTCAATTAAAGTTAAACCAGCATAAATTGAATAAAGAATGATGGCTGTATCCTTAATCTTTGGAACCAGTTTACCAACTGAAGGGCCAGGTGATTCTGCCCTCATTACATGAATGGCTCTGCCACCCGCACTTGGGAAAATTGCCAGCACAAAGACCAGAACACCCATACCACCAATCCAGTGAGTGAATGAGCGCCAGAATAATGAGGCATGGGTTAAAGCTGTTACATCATCAACGATAGTAGAACCAGTCGTGGTAAAACCAGAAACTACTTCAAAGACTGCGTCAATGAAATTAGGAATTTCACCTGTAATAAATAAGGGAATAGCCCCAATAACACTCATTAATATCCAGGCACCAGCAACGGTAATGAATCCTTCTTTCGCAAAGAAAACATAGGAATCAAACTTCTTGCGATAGCCAATAATACCCAGAATCAAAAAGATTACACCAGTAATAAAGTATTCAAAGAAGACTGGTTCATGGTAAATAAGAGATACACCACTGACCAGTATCAGAAATAATGATTCAACTGTAATAACAATTGAAAATATATAGCGAATAAAACTCTTGTTCATTAGTCGACAATATCCTCAATTGATTTAAGACCACTATTGGTAGTAACAAGTAAAACAGTGTCGCCAACTTCCATACAAGTTGAACCATTAGGAATGATGATTGCCCCCTGTCTTACGATATAGCAAATCAATAAATTCTTCTTTAGTTTCAGCTTTTCAAAAGGAACACCAACCACGTTTGTCTTCTTATTGATCACAAAAGTTAAAGCTTCTGCCTTATTGTCTAAGAAGTGATGCATAGCCTCAACATCATTAGCGGTCGCATTACTCATACCTCTTACATAAGAGATGATGTCATCAGCAGTAATCAGCTTAGGAGAAACTAAAGCGCCAACATCCAGATTATTTAAAACACCCTTATAGCTGATGTGATTTACCTTAGTAATAATCTTAGCCTGACTGATAGTCTTGGCATATAAAGATAAAAGAACATTTTCTTCATCAATACCCGTTAAAGAAACAAAGCAATCCGCATCAGGCAAACCCTCTTCAATTAAGATGTTGTCATCAGACGCATAGCCATGAACAATACTGGCCTTAGGCAATAAAGAAGCCAGTTCTTCGCATTTGTTTCTATCCTTATCCAGGATACAGATATCAATATTCATATTCTGCAGAATTGTTGCCAGGTAGTAAGCAATCTTACTGCCACCAACTATCATACAGTTTTTAATAGGCATCTGATAGATACCCAGCTTATTTAAGAAAATAGTGGCATTCTTAGGAGTCGCACAGATTGTGACCTTATCATTTTCCGCAATAACAGTATCACCATTGGGAATGATGGCTTCACTTCCTCTTTCAATGCCGACAAAAAGTACATCATCACGATAGATCTTTTTAATTTCAATTAAAGACTTACCCACCAGATTATGATTATCACCTACCGCAAAGCTGATAGTTTCAATCTTGCCATTCACAAATGAATCAACATTTAGGGCATTAGGCCATCTGATTAATCTGGAAATCTGACGGGCTGTAATCATTTCCGGATTGATAGTTACATCAATGCCCAATTCATTTTGGACATAGTTAATATCCTCGATATAGTGTGGATTTCTAACTCTGGCAATTGTCTTACAGTTCTTATTCAATTTCTTCGCAAAAAGACATGTCAGCATATTGGTTTCATCAGCATTGGTTACTGCGATAACCAAATCACACTTTTCTACGCCAGCTTCCTTTAAAATCTTAATGCTGGAACCTTCACCAGCCACACCCAAAACATCGATTGAATTTGATACTTCTTCAACCAGTCCTGGATTCTTATCAATTAAAACAACGTCGTGGTTTTCTTTAGCTAATTCTTCAGCCGTAGTCCTGCCTACTTTACCACAACCTACTACTAGTATTTTCATTTATATGTCCCTCTAAACATATAAAATTATACTATTTTACATATGTTTTAGATTCAGTAATGATTTTATGCAGTTTTACATCATATTTATTCACAGGCACTTCTATAATCTTTTGAATATCATAGGCAACACCAATGGTCTTGATATTCTTGTTTTCTAAAAAGCGGTCATAGTAACCGGCACCATTGCCTAAACGATTATTGTTTTCATCAAAAGCTACTAAAGGACAGATAATCAGATCAATATCTTTCATTTCTTTTGATCTCTTGATATCTGGTTCCTTAATGCCATATGACCCATTATTAAAACAAGTTTCATTATCTGGAATTAAAGCCAGCATTTTCTTATCTTCAATACATAATGGATAAGCAAAGCATTTATCATCACTTACTAATTCACTTAAATCTACTTCATTATTGATTGAATTATAGATAAGGATATTCTTAGCTTTGATATATTCTTCCTGTTTTCTTAAAGTATTAATTATCTTTTGTGATTTATCTTTTACTTCATCACTGCATAAAGATAATCTTTTATTTTTAATCTTTTTTCTTAAATATTTCTTTAAGATATCCGGATACTTTTCTTCAATTTCACCGGCAATGTATAAAGAACCAAAAGCCATGATAGGTGTTTTTTCATCTGATAATTCTAAAGATAATTTCAAAGCTTCACTTATATCATTTGCACAAGTAGCCTTTATTCCCTTTTTATTAATCAGTAAAGCTAATTCACTGTTTAATAAGGCCCTAGGGCTATCAGGAGTAATACAGATAAATTCCTTGGCAAATGGCGACATTAAATCGATAATATCTTCATACTGTTTATCCTTAAGAATTCCACAAAGCATAATAGCTTTCTGGCCATTTAAGATATTAGGCAAAGAAGAAGCTAATGCCATAGCACATTGTTTGTTATGAGCACCATCCACTATGAATAATGGACTATTAGAAAGAATAGATAAACGGGCATCCCACTTCGTGTTTTTTAGACCGGTATAGATATTTTCATCACTGATCTTGTAGCCCTTCTTACTTAATACTTCTATTGTTTCCAAGACTACTGCCGCATTTAAAAACTGATGATGACCAAGTAAAGATATTTCAATATTCTTATATTCTTTATAATCAAATAACTGCTTATTGATACCTTCGGAAATAACATTCAGTTTAGAAAAATCACTTAGATATAAATCACTATTAGTCTTATCGCAGATTTCTTTATATATTTCTCTTAATTCAGGCACATCATAGACTACCACATCGCTGTTTTCCTTGATAATACCTGCCTTTTCTCTGGCAATTTCTTCTAAGGTATTACCTAGAATATTGGTATGTTCCAAACCGATATTCATGATTAAAGAAACGACATTTTCTTTAACGATATTAGTCGCATCAATTCGACCACCCAGGCCTACTTCAAGCACTACTAAATCACAGTTTTCTTCTTTAAAGTATAAAAAGGCAATCGCTGTAACAACTTCGAAAAGACTGGGCTTTACTTCCAGTCTATTGATTGCTTCCTTAACTTTTTCAACAGTTTCGCAAAAAGCTTTTTCGCTAATCTGTTCATCATTTATTGAAAAGCGTTCCTTGTAGTCAATTAAATGAGGCGAGATAAAGGTACCTGTCTTATATCCCGCTTCCTTTAAGATCTCACTAAGATATGCACAAGCTGAACCCTTGCCATTAGTACCTGCGACATGGATGAACTTCAAATCATCCTGGGGATTATTGAGTTCATTCATCAGCTTACGCATATTTTCTAAGCCTGGTGATTCATTAAACCAGGGACAGCTTTCAATAAAGGCTATCGCTTCTTTATTTTCCATCCGCCAATTCTTTTAATTTAGGTATATATTTTGCCAGCATTCTAATTGTGATAAATTCAATCACCAGCATCACGACATTCTGCATAATTCTGGTTGGAATTAATAAGCTAAGTGGCTTATCAATCACGATTGAAATGAAATAAGTATTGATAAACAAGCTGACAACAATTCTGTTTAAGAAAACAGTAATTAACTGTTTAATTAGATTATTGTTTTTGTATAAGAAGATACCATATACAAGGCCTGATAAGGCAGCAGTAATTGTGAATAAGGGATTATAAGCACCTACCGGGAAAAGCAGGGCTCCAATAAAGTCACCAGCTGAAGCAACCAGTACTGAAACAAATGGTCCATACAGATATGCTGCCAAAAAGACCGTAACAAAAGTAAAGCTTATTTTAAAGCTCAGTGTGGAAATGCTGATAATACGTGAAAAGACTACGTTTAGAGCAATCAGTAAAGCTATGCTTACCAGCATTTTAGTATCGACTTTTTTCATTTAAAAACCTCCAGTGGACGCAAGATAACACCGCGATCTCTCTTCGTCTGCTATCAACGTCCCGTATAGCAGCACTTAACGCGTTATCTTCACTCTGTCGAGTAACAAAATCTATTATTACAAAAAATAAAAAAACATTCCACAAGGGAATGCTCTATTTGATAAAAAAATGGTCCGGGCGAAGAGACTCGAACTCCCACGGTTGCCCACTAGATCCTAAGTCTAGCGCGTCTGCCAATTCCGCCACGCCCGGATTGCTTATTTATAATAACGCAATAAGCAACACTTTGCAATAGTTTTTAAAAAATTTCTTACAAAGTTAATTATTTTCTAACTAAACCTTCTTTAATAAGTTCTTCTTTAACAGCAGTAGATACTTTTTCCACTACTCTTTCATCAAAGACTGAAGGGATAATATATTCAGTACTTAATTCTTCATCACTGATAAGTGAGGCCAGGCCTCTGGCAGCTGCCAGTTTAGCACCTTGGGAAATCTTGGTAGCCTTGGCATCAAGAGCCCCTCTAAATAAGCCTGGGAAAGCCAATAGATTATTAACCTGGTTAGGGAAATCGCTTCTTCCTGTGCCGATAATATAAGCACCTGCCGCCTTGGCATCTTCATAACTGATTTCTGGTGTTGGATTAGCCATCGCCATAACTACATTCTTTTCCGCCATGCTGGCAACCATTTCCTTATTTAAAAGATTTGGTGCACTAACACCGATAAAGACATCAGCCCCTACTAGTGCCTCAGCTAAAGAGTTGTAATCCTGATCATCAAGATTTACATATTCCAGTAATTCCTTCTTTAAGCTGTTATATGATTCCTGATCCTTCTTCTTTAAGCAGCCATCCACATCAAAGGCATAGATTTTATTAAAACCATAGTTATACAGGTTTCTGATAATTGAGCTTCCTGCTGCCCCAGCACCAGAAATAACTACTTTTAATTCTTCTGGTTTCTTCTTTAATAGACGAAGTACATTAATCATCGCTGCTAAGACAACAATAGCTGTACCATGCTGGTCATCGTGGAAGACTGGGATATTCATTTCTTCAATCAGTCTTCTTTCAATTTCTACACATCTTGGAGCCGAAATATCTTCCAGATTAATACCGCCTAAAGATGGTTCAAGAGCCTTACAGATCTTGATAATTTCTTCTGGATCTTTAGTATTTAAACAGATTGGGAAAGCATCAATATTGGCAAACTTCTTAAATAATAAGGCCTTGCCTTCCATTACCGGTAAACCCGCTTCTGGGCCAATATCACCTAAGCCCAATACTGCTGTACCATCAGAAATAACCGCAACTGTATTTCCTCTATTGGTATAAACAAATGATTTCTCTTTATCCTTGGCAATTTCTGTGCAGGGTCTGGCTACACCTGGCGTATAAACTCTGCCTAAGTCTTCCCTGCTTTCACACTTTACTTTAGGAACAATTTCCAGCTTGCCTCTGGCTTCTTCATGCACTTTTAATGATTCTTCATAAATATCCATAACACTAATCCTCGTAAATATCTCTTCCCTTAGTATCAATTCCCACAAAAACCGGGAAATCTTTAATTGTTAACTTTTTAATTGATTCACTTAATAAGTCTTCAAACGCAACATCTTCAGCCTTTGTCACACAGCTTCCAAGCAGCGCGCCTGCACCACCAGCTGCTACAAAGTAAACCGCATCATTTCTTTTTAAAGCCTCTTTTACTTCATCACTTCTTCTGCCCTTACCGATGATATATTTTAAACCCAAATCGCAAAGTCTTGGTGTATATACATCCATTCTTGAAGAAGTAGTTGGTCCCGCACTGCCATAGATATTATCGCCACTTGGCGTAGGACCTACATAATAAATACCGGCATTATTTATTTCAAATGGTAAATCTTCTTTTCTATCAAGCATCTCATTCATTCTTTTATGAGCTGCATCTCTGGCTGTATAAATAGTGCCACTGATTTCTACAAAATCGCCAGCCTGTAAATCTTTTAATTTTTCAATTTCTTCTGGTAAATTTATTTTCATCTTACTTGTATCCTTATATGTCTAGACGCATGACAACAGATATTAACCGCCACCGGCATACCGGCAATATGCGTTGGATAGGTTTCAATATTAACTTTTAAAGCTGTAGTATTTCCCTTTAATCCTAAAGGACCAATATTCAGCTTATTGATTTCTTCAAGCAGTTCATTTTCCAGATCTCTATATCTTGAATCAGGATTAAATGTATCAAGTTCTCTTAATAAGGCTTTCTTAGATAAACGGGCAGCATAGTCAAAGGTTCCACCTATTCCTACACCAACTATCATTGGTGGGCAGGCGTTAGGTCCCGCCTTTTTAACAGTATCGATGACAAAGTCTTTGACTCCCTTTACTCCTTCAGCTGGTTTACACATCTTAATGGCTGACATGTTTTCTGAACCAAAGCCCTTGGCCATTACTTCGATTTCCACATAGTCTGTATCGTTATAGTCAACATAGATAATGGCAGGTGTATTATTTTTGGTATTCTTTCTATCAAATACTGGATCATCAACTACTGACTTTCTTAAATAATAGTTTTCATATGAAGTTGCGATCGCTTCATTGATGGCCTTATTGATATCACCATCAAAGCATACACCATAACCGACATGCATAAAGACAATTGACATACCTGTATCCTGACAGATAGGAATATTCTTTTCTTTGGCAATTCTCGCATTATCTTCAAGCATTTTTAAAGCTGTCAGAGCCCTGTCATTTATTTCATTATTCTTGGCTTCAAACAGTCTCTGATAGACGTCTTCAGGATAAACAACACAAAGATTCTTCATCTCTGCGATCAGTTTTTCTTTTACTTCGTTAACACTAATTACTTTTGACATACAACCATTTTATCAGTGTTAGAATGAAATGGTATGCAAGAAAATAACTATTATGTATTAAGTATTAATCCGGGTTCTACTTCTACAAAAGTAGCCCTGTTTAAAAATGAAGAAAGAATCTTTATTGACGACATTTTTCATGATTCATCAATTCTGATGAACTTTAAATCAATCAATGATCAGCTGAATTACCGCAATGAAGTTTTAAACAATTTCATCAAAGAAAGAAACATTGATATGAATACTATTGATGCGATAGTTGGTCGTGGTGGTCCATCATATTCAGTGGAAAGTGGCATCTATAAAGTTGATGAATTACTGGTAAAAGATACAAGAGAATTCAAGGGCGGTTTATATCACTCTTCATGTCTTGGCGTGCAGATGGCCTATGAACTTCATAAGGCTTATCCACATACTTTATGTCTGATGATGAATCCTACTGTTACTGATGAATATCAGGAACTGGCCAGACTTACAGGTGTTAAGGGCGTATATCGTCATTGTGCCTTACATACCCTAAATATGAAAGAAGTAGCCCGCATGTATTCTTTAAAAGTTAACAAGGACTATAAAGATTTACGCCTGATTACCGCTCATATTGATGGTGGTATTTCTATGGCCGTTCATTTAAATGGCAGAATGATTGACGGCATTGATGGCGGCGGAGGAGAAGGCCCATACACACCTACCAGAATGGGTGGTATGGCTATCTCTGATTTCAACAATTACATGCGTGATTATTCATTTGCTGAAATAAGACAGTTATTATCTGTTAAGGGTGGCTTTACTTCTTATTTTGGAACTTCTAATTCCAATACTATCCATAAGATGGTAGAAGAAGGAAACGTGGAAGCAGTTAGAGTCTGGAAAGGCTTAATCTATCAGTGTGCTAAAAGTATTGGTGCCTTAGCCACTGTTTTAGATGGTGAAGTTGATGCAATTCTTTTAACTGGTGGCCTTTGTCGCTTCCCTGACTTGATTGAAGGTCTAAAGAAATCTTGTGGCTTTATTGCCGATATTGAAGTATTCCCAGGTGAGTATGAACATGAAGCAATGACCGCTGGTGCCCTTTCAATACTAAAAGGTGAAGAAACTTTAAAGACCTATAGTGGCAAACCGGTTTTTGAGGGTTTTGAGAAATAAAACAGAAATATTATAATTTTGTGTGTATGTTATTAACAATTGATTTAGGAAATACCAGTCTTAAGCTGGGTATCTTCAATAAAGATGAAGAAGTAGCCTTCACTATCATTCACAATTCAGAGAATGATGATTATCTGGCTATTATTAAAAACTTTTTATATCGTAATAATCTTAATGAAAAAGCTATCCATGACATCATTATTTCTAATGTCGTGCCATTTGCTTATAAGGGACTTATTAATGCCAGTCGCACTATTACCGGCAAGGACCCAATCATTATTGATGCCCGCAATCCTTTAGGTATCAAACTTGATGTGGATGATCCATTTGAAGTAGGCAGCGACTTGATCGTTATGTCTGCCTATGGCCATGCCCTGTATCAGAAAGATTTATTTATTGTCTCTTTTGGCAGTGCGACCGCAATCAGCTATGTTACAGCTGATGGTAGATTTAAAAACTGCATTATTGCCCCCGGCTTTAACGCCTATGGCCGAAGCTTAAGCAATCTGGCATGTCTTCCAGAAATGGTGCCAAACAATAAGAAAAACTTTGCCGCTTCTAATACTAATGATGCCTTAAATGTTGGTGTCTACCAGGGCTTTATCGGCATGCTTAGATATTTACTGGCTGGCTTTAAGGGTGAACTACAGGTAAATCCAAGTATTATCGCCTGTGGTGGCCAGGGTAAGGAAATCGTTAAGAATATTAAGGACATTGAAGAATATGAGCCAGACTTTGTAACTAAGGGTCTGCATTATCTATACAAGGAGTACTTTAATAATGAAACTAATCTTGGCTAGTGGTTCTCCTAGACGCAAAGAACTATTATCAAATTTAAATATCCCTTTTGATATTATTGTGGCTGATATTGATGAAAGTATTGATCACAGTATCCCTTTAAGAAAAGAGATTGAAAGACTTTCATATGAAAAGGCTTATGCCGTATTTAAGGACCATGAAGACTCTACTGTTATTGGTTCCGATACTATCGTTACTTTAAATGAAAAGCATTTAGGTAAGCCAAAGAATGAAGAAGATGCCTTTAATATGCTGAAGGAGCTTCAAAATAATAAGCATGCAGTAATTACTGCTGTTTCTATCATTTCTAAAGATAAGGTTGATACCTTCTCTGTTGTCTCTGATGTTTATTTCAATGAGATGAGTGATGAAGAAATTAGAGAGTATATTAAGACTGGCGAACCAATGGATAAGGCTGGTGCCTACGCTATCCAAGGCATTGGTTCTAAGTTCATCAAGAAGATTGATGGTGACTATTATGCAATTATGGGCTTGCCAGTTAGCGAAGTTTATAATAAATTAAAAGAATACAAGTAGGAGCTTCCTACTTTATGCCGTCATAGTATAGTGGTAATACGCATCCATGGTAAGGATGAATCCCGTGTTCAATTCACGGTGACGGCACCACTTAATGTTGGAAACAACATTTTTATTTTGTCTGGATTTGGCTTATATAAAATATTTACTATGCCATTTTGGCATTTTATATTTATCTAATATGCCAATTTGTTATAATAATTATAGCTATGAGAAACCTGAAACAATACAGAAAACAATTAGGAATAAGCGCTAAGCAGGCGGCAAGCGATGTCGGGATACCATTAAGAACCTATCTTCGTTACGAAGACAACGACTATGGTAATCATTTAAAAAGACAGGCCATTATTTCTCTGTTGGACCAGAAATATGAAATAAATGAAGACAAGGGACTTTTAAGTATTCCCAAAATTCAGACTCTTTGTTTTCCTGTCTTAGAAAAATATCGTGATTCTATTAGTTTTTGTTATCTATTTGGCAGTTACGCTAAAGGATATGAAAACGAAGGCAGCGATATTGATTTATGTATTGCCACAACACTGACTGGTTTGGCTTTTGTTGGCTTTGTAGAAGAACTTAAATCCGTTCTAAAGAAACGTCTTGATGTGATTAGACTTAACGATTTGAAAGATAACTTTGATCTGTTAAGTGAAATCATGAAAGACGGAATTAAGATTTATGGATAATCACAAAAATGATTTATATTTCATCGAGAAGGCTATCAGTAATATCGACGCTATTATTTCTTATTCTGCAAATAAGGACTATAACGAGTTTATTAATGATGAATTGCTCATTGATGCCGTAATGTTCAGACTGATTCAGATGGCTGAAAATATTAAATTTTTGTCAGAAGATTTCAAAATCAAAAACAACAGAATAGTCTGGAACCAAATCATTGGATTTCGCAATAGAATCATCCATGATTATGGCAAAACAGATTATTCTGTTGTATATGAAATTATTTCTGCTGATATTTATTAGTTAAGAGAAGTCCTAACTAATTACTCGCTTCAAAAATAGTTTTAAATTCTTGAGGCATGGCTGTTTTGAATGTATAAGTTTTATTATCCACCGGATTCTTAAAACTTAATTCATAGGCATGTAAGCCCAGTCTTTTGATTGGGCTTTTAATTTTGCCATACTTCTGATCGCCAATAATTGGATAACCCAAATCATTAAAAGTAACTCTTATCTGATTCTTGCGACCAGTCAGGATATTTACATCAAGTAGAGTATGCTTGCCAGAAGTCTTCATCACTTTGTATTCAGTAATAGCCTTCTTGGCATACTTATCGCTTTCATCAGAGATATTTACAGTCTCACCCATTCCTTTATGAATGTAGTTAACAATAGTATCTTCTTTCTTATTGATTCTTCCTCTTACAATCGCATAGTACTTTCTTGTAAGAACGATATCGTTCCACTGTTCCTGTAGTGTATCTCTAAGCTTGGTATTGTTTTTGATGAAAGCCAGAACACCGCTAGTATCTTTATCAATACGATGAAGAATAAATAACTTGTCATGTTTATTCTTACTTTGAACGTATTCTCTAACCAGGTGATAAGCTGTCTTTTCTTTTTCAGATTCAGAAGCTATAGTTAAAAGACCAGCAGGCTTATTGATAACGATAAAGTTTTCATCTTCATAGATAATATCCAAATCAAAACCCTTACTGGTTTTAATAGGTGAGCTATTGAATGTTAAGACATCACCCTTTTTAAGTTCATAGTTAAACTTACTTATTGGATTACCATTAACACAGGCAAACTTTAAAAGAGTCTTAGCTTTATTGCGATTAATATGTAATTCATTAATCAGATATTCCAGTAACAAGGAATCCTTGTTTACAATATGTTGTTCGTTGTTTTTCATGAGAATATTATATAAAAATGTAAACACTTTCATTTTATGAAAAAGATTGCACTCATTTTATTGACTTCTTTTTTTATGAAAGATATCATTAAAATGCATTGAAATAGAAAAGTAGTATATTTATTACATTGTAGAGAGATTGTGGCTGGTGTAAACAATTATGTAAGGTATATGAAGTTCCCTATGGAGCAAGTCTATTGAAACAATAGTAGGTAGACTCGGGAGAGCCCGTTACAGCGAAAGACCATAGATGTGGTTAGAGGTCAATGAACAATCATTGATGAATTAAGGTGGTAACACGGTAATAAACAAATCGTCCTTATAGGGGACGATTTTTTGTTTATAAATAGCTAATATTTGGGAGGAAGAGAAAATGAAAAAATTATTAGTTATCCTTTTAGCTATCTGTTGTGCATTTTCACTAGTTGCTTGTGGAAGCAAGGAAGAAAATCAGCCAAATACAACAGACAATGGCGAAAAGACATTAAAGGTAGGCGTTATTCAGTTACTTGAACATGACGCTCTAGATGCAGCAACTCAGGGTTTCTGTGATGCTGTAGAAGCTGCTTTAGGCGATAAGCTTGAAGGCGGTAAAGTTGTAGTACAAAACGCTCAGGGCGAACAGGACATCTGTAAGACTATCGCTAATGGTTATGTATCTGATGAATACGATTTAATCATGGGCAATGCTACACCAGCTTTACTATCTGCTAAGAATGCTACTGATACTATTCCGGTATTAGGTACTTCAGTTACTGACTATGCTTCAGCTCTAGAATTAGACCTAGTTGATGGTGCTACAGGTATTAACGTATCTGGTACATCTGATGGTGTTCCTGCTCAGGCATATGTTGACTGCTTATTAGAAGTAGTTCCAGAAGCTAAGAAAGTTCTAGTTGTTTACTGTTCAGCTGAACCTAACTCAGTAGTACAGTCTGATAACTTCGTAGCTGCTATGAACGCTACTAACCCTGCTGTTGAAGTTGTTGTTAAGACTTTCGATGATTCAAACGATATGAGATCAGTTATCGCTGGTAACGTTGATGGTGTTGATGCTTTATATATCCCAACAGATAATACTGCAGCTGCAAACATGACTAACGTTTCAGGCGTATGCGAACCTTTAAATATCCCAGTAATCTGTGGTGAAGAAGGTATGTGTAATGCTGGTGGTACAGCTACTGTTTCTATCTCTTACTACAATATCGGTAAGGTATGTGGTGAAATGGCTGTAGCTATCTTAAACGGTGCTGATGTTTCTAAGATGGCAGTTGGTTATGACAACGAACCAGTTAAGAAATATAATGCTGCTAACGTTGCTGCTATCGGTATCACAATGCCTGAAGGCTACGTTGCAATCGGCGAATAATCACTTAAAACTAAATATTTATTTAAGAGCTGATGGTGTTTAGCTTTCAGCTCTTCTTTTTTGTATAAAGGAGGACTATTAATGGTCGCTTATTTAAGCTCATTAAGACTGCAACCCTTACTCAACGCCCTTCCTGGTGGTGTTGCGCAAGGACTTATTTGGGGTGTAATGGCTCTTGGTGTCTATCTGACATTTAGAATGCTGGGTTTCTCAGATCTAAGTGTTGATGGTTCTATTGCCACTGGCGGCGCAGTTACCGTTGTGCTGATTTTAAAAGGCGTAAACCCTGAATTATCTTTAATTGCCTGCTTTGTTGCTGGTGCACTTGCAGGTATTGTAACAGCTCTATTAAATACCAAGCTTGGTATTCCCGCGATTCTGGCCGGTATTCTGACCCAGATATCGCTCTATTCCATAAACCTGAAGATTTTAGGTAAGGCTAACCAGGCTATTAATACAACTAAGGTTAATCTGTTATTTTCTTCAAATATCAAATTAATCGGCAAGACTATCTTAATTGCTGGTGTAGTATGTGTATTACTTATTTCTTTAATTTACTGGTACCTGGGTACTGAACAGGGTTCTGGTATCCGTGCTACTGGTACTAACCCACACATGGCTAAGGCTCAGGGTATTAATACTGATAATATGACTATTATCACTTTAGCTTTATCAAATGGTTTAGTAGCTTTAGCTGGTGGTATCCTGGCTCAATATCAGGCTTATGCTGATATCAATATGGGTAGAGGCGCTATCGTTATTGGTCTGGCTGCCGTTATCATTGGTGAAGTTATTGGTGAAGCCGTAATGGGCAAACACCTAAACTTCTATGGTCGCTTAGTATTTGTCGTTATTGGTGGAATTATCTACTACTCTGTATATGTATTTGTCTTATGGTTAAAGTTCCCTTCAAGTCTGATGAAACTGTTAACTGCGGTAGTAGTAGCTATTTTTCTGGCTGTTCCATATTTAAGAGCACAATCTAAGTCTTCATTTGCTCACTTAAAGAGAGTGAATAAAAAGAAGGCTAAGGAGGCTAAATAATGTTAGAAGTTAAAGATATTTATAAGACATTTAATCCTGGCACTATCACTGAAAAGAAGGCTTTAAATGGCGTATCTCTTACATTAAATGATGGTGACTTCGTTACTGTTATCGGCTCTAATGGTGCTGGTAAATCAACACTTCTAAATGCCTTAGCTGGTGTATGGCCAGTAGATTCTGGAAGCATCATGATTGATGGTGTCGATGTTTCAGCTATGCCAGTACATGAAAGAGCTAAATTTATTGGCCGTGTCTTCCAGGACCCAATGATGGGTACAGCTGCTGGTATGCAGATTGAAGAAAACCTGGCTCTTGCTGCAAGACGTGGAAAAAGCAGAGGCTTAAGAGTCGGTATCAGAAAAGAAGAAAGACAGAATTATAAAGAAATGCTTAAGGAGCTAGATCTTGGACTAGAAGACAGACTTGCTGCTAAGGTTGGTCTTCTATCAGGAGGTCAAAGACAGGCTCTAACACTTCTAATGGCTACTTTACAAAAGCCATCTCTACTTCTTCTTGATGAACATACTGCTGCCCTTGATCCCAAGACTGCGGAAAAAGTATTACAGCTTACTGTAAAGCTTGTTGAAGAACATAATCTAACAACTTTCATGGTTACTCACAATATGAAGGATGCCTTAAAATATGGCAATAAGTTAATCATGATGTGTGATGGTAAAATCATCTTTGAAGCTGAAGGTGAAGAAAAGAAGAAATTACAGGTTGCTGACCTGCTGGCTAAATTTAATGTAGCTGGTGGTGTCGTTACAGATGCAATGATGCTTGGATAAAAAAATAAGAGTTATTTACATAAATTGTAGATAACTCTTTTCTTTTAGATGCTCAATAAATATAACTGGAATGGCTGAATCAGAATAAAGAAGATGATGCTGATCTTCATAAAGACCATCATGAAATCCACTGATTTGCCAGGATAATCATTGGTATATAAACGCATATTAATTACAGAGGCTAAAGAACCAATAACTGTAATTAAACCCGCTGAATCCAGGCCATAAATAAGGGCTTTTAAGCTTGAAGTAAATGGCCACAGGACAATTGATGCTGGAACATTGGAAATAATCTGTGATAAGCCAATAGACCACCAGTATTCATTTCCTCTTACAACACTGTTTAAATAAGTGCCAATCAGTTCATTGTTGGCGATAGAAGAAGAGAAGATAAAGAAACATAAGAAAGTTAAAAGTAAGACATAATCCACTCTTCTAAATACTTTTCTATCAAAGATAAATAGTATTAAAGCTACAGCTACAGTAATTAATGGCCAGTAAATGGTTCTAGTAACAATAGTCAATACAACAATAATAAATAAACTTAGATACAAAAATTTCTTCTTTGAATCATTTGCTTCATCAGCCATTTCTGCATAATTTATTTCTTCTCTTAAGTCCTTACGATATAAACAGATTATAAAGATAAATAACAATACTGCTGAGAAAGCAAATAAGGGAAACATCATTTTTAAGAAAGATGTAATATCAATACCAGATTTGGAAAACAAATATAAATTCTGTGGTGAACCAAATGGTGTAATTAAAGAACCTCTTACAGCCGCAATATTTTCCATCGTAATTACAGGCAGGATATATTTTTCCTTATTTCCTTCTTTAAACAATAAAATCGTTAATGGGACAAAGATGATTAGAGATACATCATTGGTCACAAAAGCCGACGAGATAAAAACTGCAAAGATTAAGAACACCGATAAGGCAAAGATTGATCTGATTTTCTTGGCAGCCTTAATTACCGGATCAAATAGACCTTCATGTTTAAAGCCATCCAGGACACTTAGTAACATGAATAAGATGCATAGAGTCTTATAATCAATAGACTGCAATAATCTTGTATCAGGCTTAGTAATAAACAGGGAAAGAATTGCTAATATCAATGAAACTGTAAACATCAGTTCCTTTTTAAAGAATTTAATAATTTCACTCATAAGCAATATTCTACACCTTGTTTCAAAGAAAAAGACGAACCTTTCGATTCGTCCTATATTTATTCGCTTAAGCCTTTTAGGATAGTGCTGTTTTCACTTACCACTTCTGGTAAGACACCATTCCATTTCTGGATATACTGTTCTCTTAATAATTTATCTGACAGTGAATTAGTTTTTAATTCATTTGCTTCAGCCTCAGCCTTAGCTTCAATAAGCTTTACATCAGCAGCAGCTTGCGCATTGATCACCTTGGTTTCAGCTTCGGTTTGTGCCTTTAATTTATTTTGTTCAGCTACCTGCTTTGCTTCAACCGCATCAGTAAACGCATCAGTGAAGTCCAGATTTTCAATAGAAGTAGCTACTACTTCAATATTGTATTTTGCTAGAGATTCTTTTAACTGCTTTTCAATTCTTTCACTTACTTCAGCTCGAGAACTTACCAGAGCCTCAGCGGTATATTGAGCCATTACTGCTTTTACAGTTTCGGTTACCTTAGGAGCGATAGCTGTATCGTAGTAAGATAAGCCGATTGTTTTATAAATCTTTTGCGCATTTTCTTTTTGAATCTGGTAGTTAACTGTATACACAACATCAACTTCCTGGATATCAGATGAGAAGACATTTAATTCAGTAGAATTCTTTTGAACCCGATTATCAATCTTGATAACTTTCTTAAATGGATTCATCACATGGACACCTGCTTCAAGAGTATTTTCTTGTACAGCGCCAAATAGTGTTACTACACCGGTATGACCAGTTGGTACAGTTTTTACAGATGCAGTAGAGAATATTAGAACCAGCACTAAGCCAGCGATTATTAAACTAACTTTTAAAACTTTTTTCATATATTAATAAGACCTTCTTTCAAATAATCCGATCAGCATAACTATTACAATTATCGGAATCATGTAATAAACAATATTAGATGCCAGGACAAATAGTCCAATCAGGATGAAGAACCAAATCTTAATTCCCCAGCCTATAAATTGTATTAATGTCTTAATCATAAAGATATAAAACATTAATCCAAGTAATGTAAGAATCATATTTAATTCTCCTTTCTATATGTCTTTATTGTATGGTTAGCCAATTCTGGAATATATACAAAAATGGGTATATTAAAGATGTCTATTTTTCTCTTTTAGCCCGAATTTACAATCTAAATGCAACAACT
>JAUNCS010000056.1 GCA_030526485.1 Erysipelotrichaceae bacterium
AGTATCAAATTACCATTTTTTATAAGAACTTACACAGTTTACTTGACACAGTCAACAACACAGCCATAATAGATTGGACATCTAAGCAGCCACCTTCTTTTTTCTTCCAGTTCGTAGCCCAAATGTTCAACAATCAAAGTTGTACCAGTATAAGCCAGGACCATAACCGCAAGATAAAGCGTTGTACAGATTATATAAAGAATGAAATGAACTAATGGTCCAGGAGTTCCTGATAGAAAAGATTCTATAAGTTCCATTCCACAATAATATATACTAAGGCATACCATTAAAAGGATCTTTTCATAAAGCTTGCCAAAAGACCTGAATTTCTTGCTCGCACTATAAAGCATAAGCACACTCAGGATTAAACCAGCTATATTACTGATAAACGGATCTTCTAAAGCAAGTAATCGTTGCATATTGCTTCTATTTTAACATTCTTGTCTTATAAAAAGGCATCCATTTGTTGAATGCCTTCTTGATTATTAGTTTTTAACCACTTTTTCAAAGTCGCTTGCTGGATGCTTGCACAATGGACAGATATAGTCAGCAGGAAGTTCTTCACCCTCATATTCATAGCCACAGATGATGCATCTCCAAACTGTTTTGCCCTCTTCAGTCTTAACTTTTTCAGGTTTAGGTTTGATATTGTTCATATAGTATTCATAAGTAGCTGATAAATCATCACTCAATACTTCCATATCAGTGATTTCACCAATAAACATTGTATGTGAACCTAAATCTTCAGTCTTATCTACCTTTACAGAAATATAGGCATTACAACCCTCAGTTACATATAAAAGACCATTTTCTGAACGTTTGCACTGTTCATATCCTTCAAACTTATCAGCATCTCTTCCACTCTGAAAACCAAAACGTTTAAAGACATCAAAAGTAGCTTTTTGGGAAATGATTGAAACATTAAATACACCAGTCTTCATAATCTGATCATGAGTGTAGTTTGCCTTGTTTACACAGATGCTTAACTGATTAGGTGTAGAAGCTGCCTGAATAGCAGTGTTAATAATACAGCCATTGTCCTTGCCATCATTAGCAGTTAGAACAAACAGACCATAGCTTAACTTGTACATTGCTTTTTTATCCATAGATATACCCTTTCTTATTATTATTTAATTTATGAATATTTCTAATTTCATTATAACTTTTTAATTAAGAAAGACTTCTATTTTGACCGCAAAACTAATCTTTGTATTCGACCTCAAAATAATTAAGATATGCCTTAAACCTATCCTGGGCTGTTAGACAGGTATCCATTAGATATCCTTCTTCCCTTTCCCACTCTTTTAAACCTCTATAATAGAAAAGTTTAAGATCATCACTGATAATAAAAGGAACAATGTCATTTCTTAAACATTCCTTAAACACGATCAGCCTGCCTACACGACCATTCCCATCCTGAAAGGGATGAATTGTTTCAAAACAGTAATGGAAGTTTATAATTTCTTTTAGTGTTTTCTTTTTTGAAGAATTATATTCCTTAAGCAGTTTCTTCATTTCCTTCGAAACATCTTCCGGCTTACATGTTTCCTTGCCACCAACTTCATTAGGGAAACGTTTATATTCGCCTGTTGCAAAATAATCCTTACGGCTATCGCCAGTACCTGTCTTTAATAGAAAGTGTAACTGTTTAATAAAAGTTTCACTTAAAGGGTAATTAGCCATTTCAATAACAAAATCAATACATCTAAAGTGATTTACTGTTTCTACAATATCATCCACACTGATTGCACCATTAGATAATCCTATAGTATTTGTTTCATAGATAAACCTTGTCTGGTCATGACTAAGTCGACTTCCTTCGATGTGATTGGAATTATACGTCAACTCAATCTGGACTTTATGATAAATGCCACCTTTTATATCAGCTTCTTTTTCAAGTTTCAGTCTTGAAAGTAAATCACCAGCTTTTTTGGCTTCTCTTTTCTTTCTAAGAGGCTTTTTGGCATCAAAAGGAATCTTCCAGGTCTTACCTTCTAAAATAGCACCATCAATTTTACCTTTGGCACAATAATCACGTACACTTCTTTCGGATATTTTCCAACTTTTCGCTATTTCACTTACCGTTTTATAAGTCATTTCTATTCCTCTATCGGCAACATTATATCATTATCGGCAATTTATCTTTGAATTTGATACCTATAAAACGAATTATATTTTGCCGATAATCGATAAAAAGAAAAGCAAGTATTCCTTGCTTAACTTAATCTTTCATCAATAAAATCACTTAAAGAACTGCGATGCAGTTTCTTGTATTCATACATCTTCTTATCTACTTCATGAAGATATTCATCCAATCCCTTATCACCATCGATAAGAACTGATGCATAAGAGAAACTATGTGGATATTCTAAATCGCTTTGTTCAATAAACATCTCTCTTAATTCTTCCAATTCTCTAATATGCATATCCATATCAGTTTCTTCTTCTATACAATAAAATTCATCACCGCCGATACGGCAGATATCACCACCATGAATTGCCTGTAGCAGTGTAGCCACTGTCTTTAGATATTCATCTCCCTTATCATGGCCATACTTATCGTTACAGTATTTCAGATAGTCAACATCAACCACCGTCAGAATAAATGGTTTATTCTGGCTTCTTAGATTATCCATCATATCTACAGCATAGCGTCTGTTATGAAGTCCGGTTAAAGAATCAATATAGGCCATATTATAGATGAGGTTTTCATGTTTCTTCTGCTCAGTATTATCCGTCACAATATGAACGATAGCTGGTGTATTAGACCACTCAATCTTATATGACTCAACGCGGTAATAAGTCTTTTCATTCTCAGCTAAATTAATATCCCAGTTTAAAGATTCTTCTTCAAAAGACTTCTCTATCAGTTTTCCTTCAATAAGCTCTGCGGAAGCATACTTGATCTTGGTAAACCACTTGGCTGAACGATTCTTAAACACCGTATTATTATCAGCGATAACATAAATCATATTATGCGTATAGTTAGTAAGGGCCAGCATCAGATCAAGGTTCTTCTTTAATTCCTTATTCATTGAATCAACCAGCTGCTTTTCAGCAATTAAGCTTTCAGTTCTTTCAGCCAGCTGCTTAGTCATTTCATTAAAGGCGATAGAGAACTCACCCATGAAATCTACTTTTTGGGAGAAGTCACCCTTGGCAACCTGTTGGGTTTGCCATGTAAGATGACGAAGATTTCCCTGTAGTTCTTTCATTGGTGCCGCCAAGACATTATCAACAGCTGGTGGTTCCTTGGAAAGTTCACCCTTAGCCATAGACATAGAAAAATCGCGGGATTCATTCACCCACTCAGCTAAAAGTTTCATACCCGAACCAAGCTTTTTGAAATCTTCTGGTAATTCATTTATATCTAATTCAGCTTTTTCAGGATAATAAAGAATATTTTTT
Organism: Erysipelotrichaceae bacterium; assembly: GCA_030526485.1. Taxonomy (GTDB): domain Bacteria; phylum Bacillota_I; class Bacilli_A; order Erysipelotrichales; family Erysipelotrichaceae; genus Colivicinus. The sequence continues at coordinate 3,409 of JAUNCS010000056.1, forward strand.
AAATATTGAAAAAGTAAATCAGCAGTTCTATCCATTATCTTTTCCTGTTTGACATTTAAAACGACATACACGGTCACCAGAAGCCCAGCAGTCAACTTCTCTAACCAGATAAGGCTTATGAGTGTATGTCTCTAAAATACCGGCAATAAAGCCTTCATCATAATTGCAGACTACTTCATTTGTTGGTGGAAGACCACTGCAATCCAAGTCTTCAGCCACAGTTATGATTATAGTATTGTCTTCTTCCCTGACGCTTTCAACACGTAAGACACCAATCTTTAATTCGCGCAATACTCTTTGAAGCTGAGCGAAAAAGGAATTCAGATCCTGGTTTAAGTCCAGAACATTCTTAGCAAATTCACTGCCTGCCAGTTTACCGGTTTTTCTAAATAAATCGTTGGCTTTTTCAACACCAAATTCTTTAGCCAAAACATGGTTCATACTGTATTCCAGTAAGCGATAAACAAGGACTGGCATATCTTCACCCAGATCACCTCTTCCTTCTTTAATGTTTCCTAATTTATCCCATGAAAAAATATGATGTAGTTCTTCTTCCATAAAAATATTGTGCATATCAAAGTCCCCTATTAACTATATTTAGACATTATTAATAAAATTGTTTCTAACAAAATAATAACATACAGCTATATTGCTTATCCTTGCGTTGCCCAAAAATAAAACATCTATTCAAAATAAGAATAGATGTTGTACTTACATGTATATTAATAGTTCCAGTCAATACCAGTAAACAGTTCACCATAGGAAGTTCCCTGATAATGATAAGTTCTAAGATGATATCTCTGACTTGTCAGCTTATTGGTATCTTTATCATAGACAAGCGAACTGCCAACCTGGTCTCCTCTTACGGCAATCGCATATTTGTTATATGGAGGAGTCATGATTTTTGTTGGCGAGTAAACACTGCTGGTTTCGTCATCATAGTCAGTCTCAATCCTGTAGGTACCATCAGTATTCATATAAACAATAAAGGCAACCAGTTTTCTCTGCTGACCTTCCGGGTCATTCTTATACATTTCCAGGGCCTGTCTTTCGGCATCCGCTAAAGACATCAGAATCTTATATTCATAAGAACTTGTTGGGAAGTTTTGGGCATCAAGAGTTGCCTGGTCACCTGGCACTGGTACACCAAAATAGATTTCAACCTCATTATTAGCGTATTTGACAATAACCTTATTGCCAGCCTTAGGCTCACCTGTTACTTTGCCAAGATTTAATAAGCCTTCTTTGTTGGCGATGTTTTGCCAGTTATTCTTTTTCTGTTTTAAATCAACATTAATCTGGCCGCTTGTACTGCCACTATTGATTTCAGTCATCAGGGTAGCGTAAGCGCTGCGGATATTTGCAGCATCAGTAGCTTCTCTGCTCTTTTCAATCTGATCATTAAAAGTTGGAACAGAAACAGAAACCAGTATTGAAATGATAGCTACAACGATTAGTAATTCCGACAATGTAAAACCCTGTTTCATTTTTCCTCCTTTTCTTTCATTAAAAAAGATGTCTGTCTTAACATATACTCAGCTTAAAACTGACACTTTTTATATTATAGCTTATTCCTGATTCTTAAAGCTGCCTCGACATGCATCACCCAGTGTCTTGATAAAGGCATTTTTATAAGACCTGCAACATCTTTAGAACACCAGTAGTCTATCAGCCAGTTTGCTGCCTCACTTTTAGAAACAACATTTAAGTTTTTGATTCTTTCTTTATCTTCATCTGTGAATCTTCTTTTTAAATCATCATAAGATATAGACCTTAACCATTTATCGCTTGTTTCTTTAACTTGATATGCATATGCATATAAGGCATCGATATCAAGTTTTCTTGAGAATTCTCTAATCTCTTCTTTAATTAACTCATTACCAGTAGTGATAATTGGACTCTTGATTTTATTATTAAAGTCTTCTTTAAAAAGAATTTCTTCGTCATTTCTTATTAAAGTATTAACTACAATATCTTCAATACGCATGATATGCCATATAGAATAAGCAATACTCTTATTATGATAGCCATCAGCATTCATATAAGGCATAGCACTAAAGTCATCAGTATTTAATTCTTCCTTTAAAGAAAGCATTTCCTTAAACAAGTCTTCTCTTAATTTAAGAAATGTATTGATACCCTCTTTAAAAGTAGACTTCTTAAGTTTGGCTTGCGCTTCCTTGTTTAAATTAGACCATTCCTTATTCATAACTAGTTAAGCTCGATAAACTGCCAAGTATCTTTAATCTGCTGTTTAGAAGCTTCAACCTTATCTAAATCAGTAAAATTAACAAAATTGACATCAGCTCCTGTTTTCGCATTAAAACCCTTAAAATTCTGATGGAAGTAATACTTATCAGAGCCAGTTGGTGTAGTAAATGAAGCGGTATAAGTAACAGTACCGTCCGGATTTTCGGTAAATTTATAATTGATAGAACCATAAGATCCATTATTTTTAACACTGTCAACAGTGCTGTATTTTAAAGTGCCAGTATCCATCTTTAGAACTTCATTAGCGTCATATAGAATAGTTGCACTAGGCAAAAGCATAGTGCCATTGGCATTTTTAAGTGGATCATAGGTAAAGCTAAACTGATAAGTCTTGCCTGGCTCCAGTACATAACCATCTGTCTTTTTCATACTTGGTGTTATGCCAAAATGTGAACCACTATATGAAGTACTGATAACCTGGCCCATACAACCCTTACCAAAGCCAACAATTTCAAAAAGTGTATTAAGCTTACCACCACTCCAGTCTAAAACAGTAGTGTTGCTGGCTGGATCATAGGCCACTATACAATAACTGTTAGTTTCACCATCCGGTTTATTTAGCCATTTTGTGCCATAGTGATCTTTCTTGGAAATACCTGCTACCGTTAAATCAGTTTCGTATTGCCAGTCTTCTTTTCGCTGTTTCAATAAGACTTTTATAGAGTAGACTTTTTCGGTTTCATCATACATTACTATGCCATTATACTTTGCGTTATGATCTTCAGCGTTTGCCGCCACCATCATTTCGGCGTAGGCACTTCTTACATTCGCAAGATCTTTGGCTTCTCTGCTTTTTTCCAGCTGATTAGAAAAGACAGGAAGACCAATTCCTGTTAAGACAGCGATAATAGCTACCACTATTAAAAGCTCAGCTAAGGTAAAAGCAGACTTATTCATCCTATTTATTATACAAAAATTAACAATTGTCGCTATTTATGAAGATTATTGTAAACTTCAAAGCCCAGTACTCTAATAATTAAGCCATCCATATATTCGTTTTCACTTAATATTCTATGAATGTCTTCAACCTGATAAAGGATAGCCTTATAAACAACTGTTCCCCCATCTTTTAAACGCAAAGGAACAGGAATTAAACAAATTAATAGTATTAATAAAATAATCATTTTCTTTCTCATTTGTGTAACTTATAGAATTCTTTGAATTCTGTTTTAATATCTTCCGCAAGATCCGCCTTCTTAACTCCCCTAATAGCTCCTTCTAAAGCCAAAAGACGATTAATACAGGCAGATGGATCAATCTTCTTAATCATCAGCCAGGCCTCTTTAGAACCAGTTTCCTTAAGTTCTTCATAACTTGTAATTCCTACCTGATTAAGTTGGGCCTCTACAGCCTTACCAATATTTGGCAGTTTAGATAATTCTCCCATAGTATTTACCCTATATTTTCTTTTCAAAACGCTTTTGTGACTTTGTATTCTTATATCCTAAGCTTTCATAAAAACAATGAGCAGCTAATCTGCTGATTTCTGAATTTAGTCTTACTTTAGAACAGCTCATTTCCTTAGCCCATTCTTCTACTCTTAACATTAAAGCTTTTCCATAACCTCTTATTTGAAAGTCTTTATGGATAGCCAGTCCCAATACATTAATTGAATTTTCCTGATACAGCAACTGATACAGTTCAGCTTGTACAAAGCCGACAATTTCTTCATCTTCCTCTACAACAAAGACCTTCTGTTTATAAAGATTGCTTAGACGCCTCTCTACAAGTTTTTCATCACAAGGATAACCTAATGATTCACTACTTATCTTTGCGATACTTTTGGCATCTTCAATATTTGCTTCTCTGATTATCATTGGTATCACCTTCTATCTTAAGTATATAAAAATCACCTTGGTTAAAGGTGATTAATAAGAAAATCTGAACCAGTCTTTATTACCATCCTGTGGTAATTTACAGGTTGCCTTTGAATCATAATTTCTGCCTAATATCCAGTAGTCGCCATTGTCATCCTGATAGATAGTTCCAGGAGGAATATTGGTGAAATAGGGTAACCCATTAGACCAAGGGTTATTTGGATTGATTATTGCATCCGCTTCGGTAAGAATTGTTGGATTAGTGGACATTTCTATAAATCTATTTGGCATTTCTCCTGGCTTTTTAAGCTGATCATCAGGCCAAAGGCCACTGCCATCTGGCTTATCAGACTTAAAGAAATAATATTTGCCACCATCTTCATAAATATGACATGGCTTATAGAATTTTAAGCCATTGTTTGGATCAACTGTAATACTGTCATATTCAAGAATTGTGCCTTCCTTATTAACAGCGTCAGCCCAGAATCTATTATTAAGGTCAATATTTTGCCATTTAACACTGTTTGTACCTTCACCAGCAAATTTAATTGATACAACGCCATCTTTATATTCAACCCAGGCTGTGCCCTTGGCAGAAGGCTGAATACTATCAGTTAGTGTTTTATCCAATGATTTTAAAGACTCCAGAAACTGACTGTCCTGCCAGTTGTTTTTAGTCTGTTTTAGATTGATCACGCCTAAATCCTTACCATCAATATTGAAATCTTTATCATTACTGATAGCCTCAGCTAGAACCTCGGCATACTGTGATCTGATATTGGCAGCATCGGTCGCTTCTCTGCTTTTTTCCAGCTGCCCATTAAAAACAGGTAAACTAACACCTGTTAATACCGCTATGATGGCTACAACTATTAAAAGTTCAGCTAATGTAAAACCTTTTACGTCTCTCACTCATATAAGTTTATACTATTTCATCGTTTTTTCCACTTAGTTACATTCACTGATTTATCTAATATATTTGACTAACACGCTTGTACAGAAACTGCCTGAACGCTTCGAAAACATTTTTATAAAATAAAAAAAACTTACAAAATATTCATAAGAATTTCTGTAAGTTCAATTCATTTATTTGCAAGTTAAGCAAACAATAGTTTCCACATG
>JAUNCS010000012.1 GCA_030526485.1 Erysipelotrichaceae bacterium
CTTTAGACTTAGCAACTGAAAAGATTGTTAAGGCTGCTGAAGATGGTGGTGTTAAAAAGGTCGTTGGACCAATTCCACTTCCTACAGAAAAGCAAGTGGTAACAATTTTACGTGCGGTACACAAGTACAAAGATTCTCGTGAACAATTCGAAATCAGAACGCACAAAAGACTTATCGAAATCATCGGCCCTAGTGCTAAGACAATTGACGCTTTAAGTCGTCTTGAATTACCTAGCGGTGTTGATATCGAAATCAAATTATAGTAGAAAGGTGACATCATGAAAGGAATACTTGGAAGAAAGCTTGGCATGACTCAAGTCTTCACAGAAGACGGCGTTCTTATCCCTGTAACTGTAGTTGAATGTGAACCAAACGTAGTTCTACAGAAGAAAACAGTAGAAACTGATGGTTACGCAGCTCTTCAGTTAGGCTTAGAAGATAAGAAAGAATCTCGTGCTACAAAGCCTGAAATTGGCCATGCTAAAAAGGCAGGCGTTAGTCCTAAGAAGTTCGTTAAGGAAGTTAAAGCTGACGAATTAATGAATTTAGAAGTTGGACAGGAAGTTAAAGTTGATATCTTTTCCGCTGGTGACATTGTTGATGTTACAGGCGTTTCAAAAGGTAAAGGCTATACTGGTGTAATTAAGAGACATAATCACCATATGATCAGAGAAACACACGGTGCTGGTCCAGTACATAGAAGTGTAGGTTCTCTAGCTACTACTGGTAGAAACAATGGTCGTATCGAAAAGAATACACCAATGCCAGGTCATGACGGTGTATTAGTTACAACAAACCAGAACCTAGAAGTTATCAAGGTAGATGCTGAAAAGAACTACATGTTAATCAAGGGTAACGTTCCAGGACCTAAGAGAGGTTTAGTTGTAGTTAAGACAACTGTTAAGAAAAACAAACACGTGGAACCAAAGGTTCTATTAGTAAAGGAGGCGTAATTAATGGCTAAGTTTGACGTATTTGACTTAAGCGCAAATAAAGTTGGTGATATTGAATTAGCTGAAGGCGTCTTCAATATCGAAGTAAATGAACAGGCTGTTTTCGATGCTGTATTAAGACAGCAGTCATCTTGGAGACAGGGTACTCACAAAGTTAAGACTAGATCTGAAGTATCTGGTGGTGGTAAGAAACCATTCAGACAGAAAGGTACTGGTCGTGCTAGACAGGGTTCATCAAGAGCTGTTCAGTACAGAGGTGGTGGTATCGCATTCGGTCCTACACCAAGATCTCATACATTCAAGTTAAACCGTAAGGTTAGAAGATTAGCTCTAAGAAGTGGCTTAACTCTTAAGGCTCAGAAGAACAACTTGACAGTATTAGACAACATTACTTTCGCAGCTGCTAAATCAGCAGATTTCAAGAAAGTATTAGAAGCATTCAACATTGAAAGAAAGGCACTTATCGTTGTTGACGTAAATGAAGACTTCGAAAACGCATATCTTTCAGCAAGAAACTTCGGTAACGTTGAAATGGTTACAGTTGAAGGCTTAAATATTTATGACTTAGTAAATGCTAACCAGCTACTTATGACTAAGGCTGCTGCTAGCAAGATTGGGGAGGTTTTAGCAGATGAGTAATGCTAGAGAAATTATCGTTCGTCCTTTAATTACTGAAAAGTCAATCAATCTACAGGATTCAAACAACACTGTAGTGTTTGAAGTAAAAAGAGGTTCTAACAAGATCCAAATCAAACAGGCTGTTGAAGAAATCTTCAACGTAAAGGTTGCTTCAGTTAACGTTGTTAACTGCCCAACTAAACAGAAGAGAATGGGCCGCTATGGACAGTATCGTTTCGAAACTAACATGGTTAAGAAAGCTTACGTAAAGCTTAAAGAAGGCTCAAAGATCGAAATCTTAGCTGATAAGTAATCGATCAAATATCGGAAGAAAAATGCTATTTCCGGATAATTGCATAGGAGGAAAGAAAAGATATGGCTATTAAGAAGTACAAGCCAACAACTCCTGGTAGACGTGGTATGACAGGTCTTACTTTTGAAGAAATCACAAAGACTACTCCAGAAAAGAGCCTTTGCGTAAGCTTCAATAAGTCAGGCGGTCGTAACAATACAGGAAGAATTACTACAAGACATATCGGTGGCGGTCATAAGCAGTTATACCGTATCATCGATTTCAAGAGAAATAAGGATGGTATCCCTGGTACAGTTAAGGCTATCGAATACGATCCAAACAGAAACTGCAACATCTGCTTAGTAGTTTATGCTGATGGTGAAAAGAGATATATCTTAGCACCTAAGAACTTAGAAGTAGGCGCAACAGTTATTTCTGGTGAAAAGGTTGATATCAAGGTAGGTAATGCTCTAGAAATGAGAAACATGCCTGAAGGTACAATCGTTCACAACATTGAATTAAAGCCTGGTAAGGGCGGTCAGATCGCAAGAGCTGCTGGTGCTTCTGCACAGATCTTAGCAGTTGAAGACAAGTATGTTACTTTAAGACTTGCATCTGGTGAAATGAGAAAGGTTCTAAGCAACTGCCGTGCTACTGTTGGTACAGTTGGTAATGAAGATTACAACTTAATCAACTTCGGTAAGGCTGGTAGAACTAGATGGATGGGTACTAAGCCTACAGTAAGAGGTTCAGTTATGAACCCTTGTGATCACCCTCACGGTGGTGGTGAAGGTAAGTGTCCAATTGGTCGTAAGTCTCCAATGACACCTTGGGGCAAGAAGGCTATGGGTGTTAAGACTCGTAAGACTAAAAAGGCTTCTACTGCACTAATTGTTAGAAGAAGAAATGGTAAATAGAAAGGGGAGAATTAATAATGGCACGTAGTTTAAAGAAGGGTCCATTCTGTGATGCGCACCTAATGAAAAAAGTTGAAGCATTAAATGCTGCAAATAAAAAAGAAGTTATTAAGACTTGGTCACGTAGATCAACAATCTTCCCTAGCTTCGTAGAACACACATTCGCAGTTTACAACGGTAAGGAACATGTTCCTGTATATGTAACTGAAGATATGGTAGGCCAAAAGCTTGGTGAATTCGTTCCAACAAGAAAATTTGGTGGTCACGGTAGTGACGATAGAAAGGCGTAAGGAGGTCAAGAGATGGAAGTTAAGGCAACAGCTAAGACAGTTAGACATCCTTCACGTAAAGTAAGACTTGTCTTAGATCTAGTAAGAGGCAAGGATGTCAATGAAGCATTAGGTATTCTACAGTACTTACCTAATCATGCTGCAAAAGATGTATATAAGTTAGTTAAGAGTGCAATTGCAAACGCAACTCACAACCATGGCTTAAATGAAGAAAAGTTATACATTAAGACATGTTTCGCTAACGAAGGTGTAACTCTAAAGAGATGGATGCCTCGTGCAAAGGGTAGAGCAACACCTATTATGAAAAGAACAAGCCACATTACAGTGGTTGTAGAAGAAAGATAAGGAGGTAAGATATGGGTCAGAAAGTAAGTCCAATTGGAATGCGTGTCGGCGTTATCCGTGATTGGGAATCAAGATGGTACGCTGAAAAAGAATATGGCGATTTATTACAAGAAGATATTAAGATCCGTGAATCAGTTTTCAAGAGCTGCGCAGATTGCCTAGTATCTAGAGTAGAAATCGAAAGAAGCAAGAACCGTGTCAACCTAATTATCAGAACAGCTCGTCCTGGTATGTTCGTAGGTTCTGACGGTGCTAAAATCGAAGAACTAAAGAAGGCATTAACTAAGTTAACTGCTGGTAAAGAAGTTGAAATCAAGGTAGTAGAAGTTGCTAACCCTGATTTAGATGCAAGATTAGTTGCATTAAAGATCGTTAAGATGCTTGAAGAAAGACAGTCTTTCCGTACAGCTCAGAAGAAAGCTATCCAGGCTACTATGAGAGCTGGTGCTAAGGGTATCAAGACTGCAGTATCTGGTCGTCTTGGTGGCGCAGATATCGCAAGAACTGAAGGTTATTCAGAAGGCGTAGTTCCTCTACATACTCTTCGTTCTGATATTGATTACGCTTGGGAAGAAGCTATGACTACTTATGGTAAGTTAGGCGTTAAGGTTTGGATCTGCCGTGGTGAAGTTTTACCAGGTGAAATGGTTAAGGAACCTGAAAGACCTAAAGGAAACCCTAATGGTCGTCCTAACAGAAGAAGAAATGATAGAAGACAAGCTCCTAGAACTACAGAAGCAGCAGCTCCTGAAGTTAAGGAAGCAGTAGTAGAAACTAAGGAGGATGCTGCATAATGTTAATGCCTAAGAGAACAAAATACCGTCGTCCTCATAGATTGAGCTACGAAGGTAACTCTAAAGCTGGTACATCAGTTGCTTACGGCGAATATGGTCTAGTAGCTTTAGAAGGTTCATATATCTCTAACAATCAGATCGAAGCAGCCCGTGTTGCTATGACAAGATACATGAACAGAGATGGTCAAGTTTGGATCAAGATTTTCCCTCAACTTGCTATCACTAAGAAACCATTAGAAGTACGTATGGGTTCTGGTAAAGGTGCGCCTGAAGGTTGGGTTGCAGTAGTACAGAAGGGCAGAGTTATGTTTGAAGTTGCTGGCGTAAGCGAAGAAATCGCTCGTGAAGCATTCAGACTTGCTGCTAACAAATTACCTATTAAGTGTAAATTCATTAAGAAAGGAGAATAGTTAAATGAATATTAAAGAAATTAGAGATAAATCAAATGAAGAATTACTAAAATCTTTAGAAGATATGAAGAAAGAACTATTCGACTTAAGATTTGAAAAAGCAACTGGTTCAATTGAAAATCCAATGAGAATCAGAGAACTTAAGAAGTCTATTGCTAGAATTCTTACAGTAGTAAAAGAAAGAGAAAGCAAGTAAGGAGGAGTGAACGATGGAAAGAAAAAATACTAGACGTGTATTACGCGGTGTTGTAGTTTCAGACAAGATGGATAAAACTATCGTTGTTGAAATTTCTGAGAAAAAGGCTCACCCACTTTATGGTAAGCAGGTAAAATTCTCTCGTAAATTCAAGGCTCATGATGAAAACAACGAAGCTAAGATGGGCGATGTTGTTGAAATCGTTGAAACAAGAGTTCTAAGTAAGGAAAAGCATTTCCGCTTAGTTAAGATCGTCGAAAAGGCTGTAATTCTATAGGAGGCAAGTTATGATACGTAATGAATCAAGATTAAAAGTTGCTGATAACACTGGCGCTAAAGAATTACTAGTAATCAGATGTTTAGGCGGCTCAAATAGAAAAACTTCTAACATCGGTGATGTTGTTGTATGTTCTGTAAAGGAAGCTGCTGCTGGTGGCTCAGCTAAAAAAGGTCAGGTTGTAAAGGCTGTTATCGTAAGAACTACTTACGGTATTAGAAGAGAAAATGGCTCTTACATCAAGTTTGACGACAATGCTGCAGTTATTATCAAGGATGATAAGACTCCAGTAGGTACACGTATTTTTGGCCCTGTTGCTAGAGAACTTCGTGATAGAGATTTCATGAAGATCGTATCTTTAGCACCAGAAGTATTATAAGGAGGATCTGAACTATGAAAATTAAAAAGGGTGATAAAGTTCAGGTTATTTCTGGACAAGATAAGGGAACTGTAGGTGAAGTACTAGTTGCTCTACCTCGTTCTAATAAAGTTGTAGTTGAAGGCGTTAACGTTAGAAAGAAACATCAGAAGCCATCTCAGGTTAATCCTGATGGCGGTATTGTTGATAAGGAAATGCCTATCGACGTAAGTAACGTAAAGTTACATGAAGGTAAGAAGAAGGCTGCAAAGAAGGCAGCTAAGAAAGCGTAAGGAGGTTTGTAAGTTATGAATCGTTTAAAAGAAAGATATCTTAATGAAATCAGACCATCTTTAGCTAAAAAGCATGGTTATACTTCAACAATGCAGATTCCTAAGTTAGAAAAGATCGTTATCAACTTAGGTGTTGGTGAAGCAGTTGCTAATCCAAAGGCATTAGATGAAGCAGTAGCTGATTTAACAGCTATCGCTGGTCAAAAGCCAGTAATCACTAAGGCTAAGAAGTCAATCGCTAACTTCAAATTAAGAGAAGGTATGCCAATTGGCTGTAAGGTTACTCTTCGTGGTGAACAGATGTACGAATTCATGGACAAGTTAGTTTCAATCGTACTTCCACGTGTAAGAGACTTCCACGGCGTTAGTGCTACAGCATTCGATGGTAGAGGTAACTATACTCTTGGCGTTAAAGAACAGATCATCTTCCCTGAAATTCAGTATGACAAAGTAAATACTGTTCGTGGTATGGATATCGTAGTTGTTACAACAGCTAAGACTAATGAAGAAGCTAGAGATCTACTTGTAGAACTTGGCGTACCATTTGTTAAGTAAGGGAGGGAATTATGGCTAAGACATCAATGAAAGTTAAGTCACATCGTCCTGCTAAGTTCTCTACTAGAGCTTACACAAGATGTGAAAAATGTGGTCGTCCACATTCAGTTTTAAGAAAATATAAGCTATGCCGTATCTGCTTCAGAGAATTGGCTTACAAGGGTCAGATTCCTGGTGTTAAGAAGGCAAGCTGGTAAGATAAGGAGGAAAGCTAACAATGATGAACATGACAGATCCAATCGCAGATATGCTTACTAGAGTTAGAAATGGCCTTCAAGCTGGTCATGAAACTGTAGTAGTTCCTGCTAGCAAGATTAAAGTTGAAATCGCTAGAATCCTTAAGGCTGAAGGTTACATCAACAACTATAAGGTTGAAGGTGAAACAGCTAAAGATAAGACTATTACTATTGAATTAAAGTATGGTCCAGAAGGTCAGAAGGTTATCACTGGTCTTAAGAGAATCTCTAAACCTGGTTTAAAGGTTTATGCAAAGGCTGATGCAGTTCCTAGAGTATTAAATGGTCTAGGTGTTGCTATCATTTCTACATCAAAGGGCTTAATGACAGACCGCGAAGCTAGAAAAGCTAAGCTTGGTGGCGAAGTTATTGCTTACGTTTGGTAATAATTAAATTTAAGGAGAATTAAATAAATGTCACGTATCGGGAATAAAACGATTACCATTCCTGCAGGCGTTGAATTAAACGTTACTGCAGGCAATGAGGTGACTGTAAAAGGTCCTAAGGGAACTTTAACACGTCAATTCAGCAATCTTATTGCTATTAACGTTGAAGGCAATGAAGTTAAATGTGTAAGAGCTAATGAAGAAAAGCACACTAAACAGCTTCATGGTACTACACGTGCTTTAATTGCTAACATGATCGAAGGTGTAAACAATGGTTACACTAAGACTCTTGAAATCGAAGGTATTGGTTACAAGGCTGCTTTAGCTGGTAACAAATTAACTCTTAACCTTGGTTACTCTCATGAAATTAACTATGTTGCCGAAGAAGGCATCAAGTTAGAAGTACCAAATCCAAACACAATTATCGTATCTGGTATCGATAAGCAGAGAGTTGGTGAAGTATCTTCAGTTATTAGAAGCTACCGTAAGCCTGAACCTTATAAGGGTAAAGGTATTCATTACAAGGGTGAAATCATCCGTCGTAAAGAAGGTAAGACAGCTGCTTAGTAGGAAAGGGGTAATGTATGATTAATAAAGGATCTAAGAATTTAGAACGTCAGAGAAGACATGCTCGTTTAAGACGTAAAATTAGTGGTACAGCTACTTGTCCTAGATTGAACGTATTCCGTTCAAACAAGCATATTAGCTGTCAGGTAATCGATGATGAAGCAGGTAAGACATTAGTTTCTTGCTCATCTCTAACATTAAAATTAGCTAATGGCGGTAACGTGGAAGCTGCCAAGGCTGTAGGAACAAAAATCGCTGAACTATGTTTAGCAAATAACATTGAAACTGTAGTATTTGACCGCGGTGGTTACAACTACCATGGTAGAATCCAGGCAGTTGCAGACGCAGCTAGAGAAGCTGGCCTTAAGTTCTAATAGGAGAAAATTATGACACAGAAAGATAATCGTAAACCAAGAAGAAATAACTTCCGTGAACAAAAAGAATTTGAAGAACGTGTAGTTAAAATTAACCGTGTATCTAAGACTGTAAAAGGCGGACGTCGTATGCGTTTCTCTGCACTTGTTATCATCGGTGATAAGAAGGGTAGAGTTGGATTCGGTTTAGGTAAGGCCAACGAAGTACCTGATGCAATCAGAAAAGGCGTTGAAGCTGCAAAGAAAAATGTTATTAGAGTTCCACTAGTAAATGGTTATAAAACAGTTCCACACACAGTAATCGGTGAATATGGTGCCGGTGAAGTAATTCTAAAACCAGCTGTTGATGGTACAGGTATCATCGCTGGTGGCGCAGTTCGTGATATTCTTGAACTTGCTGGCTGCCAGGACGTTATCACTAAGTGCACTGGTTCTAGAACATCAATCAACATGGTACAGGCAACTTTCGCTGCTCTTAAGGGTCTAAAGACTGTTAACAGTGTAGCTAAGTTACGTGGTAAGAAAGTAGAAGAAATTCGATAGGAGGACGAGCAATGAATTTAAATGAATTAAAGTATAATGACGGCGCTCGTAAAGGCACTAAGCGTCTAGGTAGAGGTCCTGCATCTGGCCAGGGTAAAACATCTGGTAAGGGTCATAAGGGTCAGAACGCTAGATCTGGTGGCGGTGTAGCTATCGGTTTCGAAGGTGGTCAGACACCTTTCTATAAGAGAATGCCTAAGAGAGGTTTCACTAACTTCACTAGAAAAGAATACGCTATCGTTAATCTTGACGTATTAGAAAACTTCGAAGATGGTTCAGTAGTAACTCCTGAATTATTAAAAGAAGCTGGTATCGTTAAGAAGGAATTAGATGGTATCAAAGTATTAGGCAATGGCACTTTAACTAAGAAGTTAACTGTTAAGTGCAACAAAATCTCTGCATCTGCAAAAGCAGCTATTGAAAAGGTAGGCGGAACAGTAGAGGTTTGCTAAGATGTTAAGTATTTTTAAAGATTTCCTTAAAAATAAAGAAATTAGAAAAAGAATACTTTTCACTTTAGTTATTTTATTTATCTATAGACTGGGATCAGCTATTCCTGCTCCTGGTATTAACGATACAGTTATCACTTTAAGTGCTAACTCATTGTTAAATATGATGTCTATCCTTGGTGGTGGTTCTATCGAACAGATGTCAATCTTCTCGTTAGGTGTAGGACCATACATCACTGCTAGTATCATCATTCAGTTATTAAGCATGGATATCATTCCTGCTTTAACAGAAATGACAAAATCTGGTAAGAAGGGCCGTCAGCAGATGGACCGTATTACCAGATATGTCGGTGTAGTATTAGGCATTGTACAGGGTTTCTTCATTGTACAGTTACTATCTAACACTTATGGTATTGTTGAAAATCCTGGATTTATCTCATACCTATACATTTCTGTAATCTTTACTGCAGGTACAATGTTCTTGCTATGGTTAGCAGATCAAATTACATCGAAAGGTGTTGGTAATGGTGTATCTTTGATCATCTTTGCTGGTATTGTTGCCGACATGCCAAACAACTTTCAGCTTGTATACAATACGTTCTGCGGAGCTAATGCTACAAGCAAGTTAGGTTTATTAGGCTTCCTAATTTACTGCTTAATGTTCGTTGCGATCATTGTATTGGTTGTTGTTATGCAGATATCTGAAAGAAGAATTCCAATTCAGCAGTCAACTTCACATCGTATGAACAAGACTAAGGGTGATTTGAATCACTTACCATTAAAGATAAATTCTGCTTCAGTTATCCCAGTAATCTTCGCTGGTGCTCTAATTCAGGGCCCACAGATCATTGCTTCTTGGGTAAATGCTGATGCATATAACTTCCTAAGTAAATTGTGTGATTTTACTAATCCACTATTCTTAGTGTTCTATGCTTTATTAGTAATCGCCTTCACATTCTTCTATACCAACTTAACAGTTGATCCTCAGAAGATGGCTGATGACCTATCTAAGCAGGGACAGTATATTCCGGGTGTTAGACCGGGTAGTGAGACTAAGGATTATGTATCTAAGGTCTTAAATAGAATTACTTGCCTTGGTGCGGTGTTATTGACTTTCATCGCTCTATTACCTTATATCGTATCTGGCTTAACAGGCCTTCCACAGAGAGCTGCTCTTGGTGGTACAGGTATCATCATCGTTGTTGGTGTTGCAATGGATACTATTAAGGAACTTAAGGGTAAGTTAACTAACAAACAGTACAAAGGTTTCGTAGGAAAGTAGGATATAAAATGAATCTTCTTATTATAGGTGCTCCTGGCACTGGTAAGGGTACAATGTCTGCCTTAATTAAGGAAGAATTTCCAATTGTACACATATCTACAGGAGATATGCTAAGAGAAGCGATTGCTAATGAAACAAACATTGGTAAGATTGCTAATCATTACATCAGTAATGGTCAGCTGGTACCAGATGATGTAATTCATGGTATTATCGTTGAAAGACTTGGCAAGGATGATATTAAGAACGGATTCTTATTCGATGGCTATCCACGTACTCAGAATCAAGCTATTGATTTAGATGAAATTCTGAAATCACTAAATATCAATCTAGATAAAGTTCTTTATTTAGATATTGATGATGAGGTTCTAAAGACAAGAATTACAGGTCGTAGACTTTGCTCAAAGTGTAATGAAATCTACCACGTTGTATCTAAGCCTTCAAAAGTTGAGGGTGTATGCGATATCTGTGGTGGTGAACTTATTCAGAGAGCTGATGATACACTTGAATCGCTTGTTAACAGATTAGAAGCTTATCACGGTATGACTCAGCCGGTAATTGAGTACTATGAAAAGCAGGGCTTAGTAACTAGAATCAATGCTGACCAAGCGCCAGCTAAAGTATTTGCTGATATTAAGGACGCTTTAAAGGATTAAAAAAATTTATGATTACTCTTAAATCAAAAAGAGAAATCGAATTAATGGACAGGGCTGGCACAGTTGTCGCCCTTGTCCATAAACGATTAAAAGAAGTCATTGTTCCTGGTATTACTACTAAAGAGATTGATCAGATCTGTGAAGAAGTAATTAGAGAAAATGGCTGCACACCATCATTTAAAGGATTGTATGGTTTCCCAGGCAGTGTATGTACTTCTATTAATGAAGTGCTTGTCCATGGTATTCCTGATAATCGTGTACTAAAAGATGGTGACATTATTTCAGTCGATGTTGGAGCCTGTTATAAGGGTTACCACGGTGACAGTGCCTGGACATATGCAGTCGGTACTGTAAATGAAGAAGCTCAAAGATTAATGCAGATCACAGAAGAAGCATTATACAAGGGCCTTGAAATGGTAAAACCTGGTAATCGAGTAGGTGATATATCAAATGCTATTCAGACTTATGTAGAATCAAATGGTTATTCAACACCAATTGAATACACTGGTCATGGCATTGGTAAGAAGGTCCATGAGGATCCATATGTTCCAAATGTAGGCAAAGCACATAGTATGGAGCTATTAAAAGCTGGAATGTGCTTAGCAATTGAACCAATGGTCTTCACGGGGAAGCCACATTGTGTTACAATGAAGGATGGCTGGGGAGTCCATGCAAGAGACAAATCTCTGGCTGCTCATTATGAGCACACTGTAGCAATCACTGAAGAGGGCTACAAGATATTAACGAAGGAGGACTAGTATTTGGCTAAGCAAGACGTTATTGAAATTGAAGGTTTGGTAATTGATACTTTACCAAATGCACAGTTCAAGGTGAAATTAGAGAATGGGCACGAAATCCTGGCTCACGTTTCTGGTAAAATCCGCATGCATTACATCCGCATTTTACCAGGCGATAAAGTGACCGTAGAAATTTCACCTTACGATTTAACACGTGGGCGTATAACATTTAGACATAAGTAGTCTATGGAGGGAAAAGAAAGATGAAAGTAAGACCATCTGTAAAGCCAATTTGTGACAAATGCCGCGTTATCAAGCGTAAAGGTCGCGTTATGGTTATTTGTGAAAACCCTAAGCACAAACAAAGACAAGGTTAAGGAAGGGAGAAATTTAAATGGCTCGTATTGCTGGAGTAGATATTCCTAATGATAAACGTGTAGTTATTTCATTAACATATATCTATGGTGTTGGTTTACCAACTGCTCAAAAAGTATTAGCAGAAAATGGTATCAGTGAAGATATCCGCGTTAAGGATCTAACTGATGATCAGTTAAATGCTATTCGTAAAACATTAGATAGCTACAAATTAGAAGGTGATCTAAGAAGAGAAACTCAACTTGAAATTAAGAGATTAATGGAAGTTGCATGTTACCGTGGTGTTAGACACAGAAAAGGTTTACCTGTAAGAGGTCAAAGAACTAAGACAAATGCTCGTACACGTAAGGGACCTCGTCGTACAGTAGCTAACAAGAAGAAGTAGGAGGTATACGTATGGCACAGAAAACAGTTCGTAAGAAACGTGTTAAGAAGAATGTGGCAACAGGTATTGGCCATGTTCACTCAACATTTAATAACACAATCGTAACAATCACTGATGAAGCTGGTAACGTTATTTCTTGGTCAAGTGCTGGTGCTCTTGGTTACAAGGGTTCTCGTAAGTCTACACCTTATGCTGCTCAAATGGTAGCTGAAGCTGCAGGCAAATCAGCAATGGATCATGGTATGAGAAAAGTTTCAGTAGAAGTAAAGGGACCAGGCCCAGGTAGAGAAGCTGCTGTTAGAGCACTTGCTACTGCTGGTTTAGAAATTACTGCTATCAGTGACGTTACACCAGTTCCACACAACGGTTGTCGTCCACCAAAGAAACCTAGAGGTTAATAAGGAGGATTCATATGCAAAAATTTGAACGTCCAAATTTCAAAATTGCTGAATATGTTGAATCAGATAACTACGGCAAGTTTGTTATCTCTCCTCTAGAAAGAGGTTTCGGTACAACTTTAGGTAATGCTTTAAGAAGAACTATGCTTTCTTCATTACCTGGTGGTGCTGTTTACTCTATTAAGATGGATGGTATTTATCATGAATTCTCATCTATCAAGGGAGTAAGAGAAGACGTTACAATGATCATCCTAAATATCAAGTCTTTAATTCTTGATATCATGGATGACGATACATACACTTTAAGAATCAGCGCTAAGGGTCCTTGCACAGTTACTGGTAAGGATATTATCGTTCCAGGTGGTGTTGAAGTATTAAATCCAGATCATGTAATCTGCCACGTAGAAGAAGGCGGCTCACTTGAAATGGAATTAGTAGCTAGAAACGGTAGAGGCTATGTTTCAGCTGATGAAAACAAGGCTTTATACCAGGGTTCATCTCAGGGTATCGGTGCAATCTTTACTGACTCTATTTACACACCAGTTGTTAAGGCTAATTATGAAGTTGAAGCAACTCGTGTTGGTCAGAGCGCTAAATATGATGAATTGACAGTAGAAGTTTGGACTGATGGTTCAATCAATCCAAAGGAATCTATTGCGTTAGCTTCAAAGATTCTTATTTCTCACTTAGAGTTACTAGTTGATGTAGACAAGAATGTTACATCTCTTGGTTCTCTAATGGAAGAAAATGTTCATGAAATTAACTCTAAGACAGTTAATATGTCAATTGAAGATCTTGACTTAACAGTTAGATCTTACAACTGCTTAAAGAGAGCTGGTATCTCTACTGTTGAAGAATTAACTCAGAAGACTGAAGATGAAATGAGTCATGTAAGAAATTTAGGTAAGAAATCACTTAAGGAAGTAAAGGAAAAACTTGCTGAATTAGGCCTATCTTTCAAACATTTTGAATAAAGGAGACAGACATGCAAAATCGTAAATTAGGTCGTAACTCTGACCACCGTAAAGCATTGTTAAGAAACATGGCTACTGAAGTAGTTTTAAGAGGTAAGATCGAAACTACTGAAAAGAAGGCTATGGAACTTAGAAGCGTTGTTGATGGTTTAATCACTACTGCTAAAAAGGGTGATTTAGCTGCTAGAAGACAGGCTGCTGCATACTTAAGAAATGTTACTAACAAGGATGGCAAGACTGCTGTTCAAGTACTATTCGACTTAGCTGAAAAGTATGCTGACAGAAAAGGTGGTTACACTAAGGTTACTAAGACTGCTGTTAGACGTGGCGATAATGCCCCAATGGCAACAATCGAATTAGTTTAATTCATAATCAAGGCTCGCAAGAGCCTTTTTGTATACTTATGCTTAAAAAAGGAAAATACAGACATTATAAGGGCAATTATTATCAGTTATTAGATATTGCCAGACACTCAGAAACATTGGAAGAACTTGTCCTCTATAGAGCTCTATATGGAGAATTTGGTATCTGGGCTCGTCCAATCAAGATGTGGGATGAAGAAGTAATCGTAGATGGTAAGAGTGTTAAAAGATTTGAATATGTAGGAGAAATGGACTAGCAATAGTCCATTTTCTTTGTATAATTTTATCTATGAGTGAATTTAAATTATTTGTTTCCGATTATGATGGAACACTTACCGACATTAAAACTATGACAGTTGTGGAAGACAACCTTAATACTTTAAAAAGACTGCAGGAGAAAGGCTATAAGGTGGTTATTGCCAGTGGCCGTAACATTGATGCCCTGAAGGATTTAAGAGGCCTAAAACCAGATTACTATATCTGCAATGTCGGCTCTACTATCTATGACGCGGATAAAAAGATG
The DNA here is from genome assembly GCA_030526485.1 of Erysipelotrichaceae bacterium. Lineage (GTDB taxonomy): Bacteria > Bacillota_I > Bacilli_A > Erysipelotrichales > Erysipelotrichaceae > Colivicinus. The sequence continues at coordinate 14,543 of JAUNCS010000012.1, forward strand.
CTTTATGGAAAATATATGGATATGAAAGCTTTTAGAAAGGTAGCCTTCTATGCTTTAACTCATAAGTGTCGTATCAATGTTAAGTATGATAATACAACCAGACGCTACTTAAGTTTTAAGCCAATTGTAAATCTATTTAATTATTTCAAAGATTATCTAACTGTAAGAGATGTTCCTAATTCTATGTCTCTTTGGTCAACTGATGAAGTGACTTCCTATATCTACAGTAACTTTGCAGAATACTTTGAATCGGTATCTGGTGGTTTTCTGTTAGACTTAACACCTAATGGTGTATCAAAAGGTGAAACGCTTAAAGTTTTATGCGATATGATTGGTATCGATACCAAAGAAGTTATGTCCTTTGGTGACAGCGAAAATGATTTAACACTAATTAAGACAGCTGGCGTTGGTGTAGCAGTTGAAAATGCTGAAGAAATTCTAAAGAAAAATGCTGACTATGTAACTACAGCCAGCACAAATAATGGTGTCTTAAACGCTCTAAAACATTTTAATATCTTAGATTAAATAAGGACTCGCGAGAGTCCTTTAATCATGGTCGAAGATTGCTTTAGAAGCGATATATTTAGAATAATTATCCTTCCATTCCTTATGTAATGTTGAAACATCATAGTTTAGTAAGCCCTGCTTGCTGCATTCAATTTCAATCATTACATCATAACGGTTAGAACGATCAGAATTATTCTTATAGACATTTAAACCTGTTACCTCATCAATGTCAGTAACATTCTTAAAAGCTTCATATGCCTTGTTGTAGAAAAGCTCCTTATCAGTTACTTCATCATTCCATTTAACGATAATATAGTGCTTCATTAGTTTCCCTCCACAATATCAATTACTTCTTTGATATCCTTAATTTCATAATCAATAACGACATCACTGTTATTAGTCTGTGACTTAAAGTTAAACCAGACGCCCTTAATTCCTACATTATTGGCACCCTTAATATCGGAACTTAAAGAGTCACCAACTATCAGCATTTCTTCCTTTGAATAATCTTTTAAATCATTTAAAACTGGTTCAAAGAATTCTAAACTTGGTTTTTCGTGTTTAATCACATCAGAGATATAGACACCATCCAGAATATTGATTAAACCTGAACGGCTTAATTTCTTATCCTGAGCAGCCTTGGTACCATTAGTGATGGCATACTGTTTGATTCCCTTATCCTTTAAATGATTCAATGTTTCTAAGACATTAGGATAGAAAACAATGGTATCACCTAAAGCGTTCTGATATCTTTTATTGAATACTGCTGGATCAGCATGTAGATTATATTTATTAAAGAATTCTACAAAACGGTTAAGTAATACTTCGGGTTTAGTAATCTCTTTTCTTTCCAGCATACCCCAGTATTTATGATTGATGTGGTCGTAGTCCTCTAACATTTCATCACTACATTCACCTAGATTAAATTCCTTAAATAATGTTTTAATAGCTGCACCCTGTGCTGCATCAAAATCTAATAATGTTCTATCAACATCCCATAAGACAACTTTATACATAGTTTCACCTCTATAAAATAGTACTATATTTGTTATCTTAAGTCTTATAATAATTTAGTACGTTTAAAAGGGGGATACATGAAATATTTAGAATTATTTATCTCTTTCTTTAAAATCGGCATCACTACCTTCGGTGGTGGTTATGCGATGTTACCAATCATTGAAAGAGAAATTATAGAAAAAAGAAAATGGTCTACCAAGGAAGAAATACTGGACTATTATGCTGTAAGTCAATGCACACCAGGCGTTATTGCGGTTAATGTAGCTACTTTTATTGGCTACAATATCGCTGGTGTCCTGGGCGGTATAGTCGCTACTTTATCAGTAGTATGTCCTTCAGTGATTATTATTTCGATTATTGCAGCTTTCTTAAAGAACTTCGCTTCTATACCGATGGTAATCAGTGCTGTTAAAGGATTAAGTGCGGGTGTATGTGCAATTGTTATTAGTGCAGTCTATGCCATGGGCAAGAAGGTAGTTAAAGATTATATCAGTGTTATTCTATTATTATTTGGCTTCATCTTTGCCTATTTTACCGATCTGTCTATCGTTATTGCGGTTGTAATTGCGGCAGTTGCGGGTATTGTTTTAAGTAAAGTGAAGGCTAAATAATGAGTCTATTAATTACTTTATATATTGAATTCTTTAAAACTGGCTTATTTGCCTTAGGCGGTGGTTTAGCCACTATCCCGTTCTTATCAAAGATGGGCGCCCAGTTTAACTGGTTTAGCAATGCTGATCTGGCAAATATGATTGCGGTATCTGAATCTACTCCTGGTCCTATTGGTATCAATATGGCTACTTATGTAGGGTTTACGGTAGCTGGTTTACCAGGTGCCATCATAGCGACAATTGGCGAAATTACACCAAGTTTAATCATTATTATGATTGTGGCTAACTTCTTAAAGAAGTTTAAAGAAAATGATTATGTACAAGCAGCCTTCACTGGCATCAGACCTTTAGTAGTAGGCCTTATCTCTTCGGCAGTTGTTGGTATTATTACAAGTTCTGTCTTATTCGTGGATAAGTTTAAGGCCAGTGGCAATATCTTGGATATGTTTGATATCCGTGTGATATTAATTTTCTGCCTGACATTTATTCTAAATAAGAAATTAAAGCTTCATCCGGTATTTTATCTATTAGGTGCAGCGCTACTTGGGATTTTGTTCAGTTTATAAGCGTTATAATGGCCTTGTAAGTAACGAGGTATCAGATAATGTTAAAGGTAAATAGTCAGAAAGCTAAACAGCTAATTGATAAGTTAGACGGTCAAACAGTAGATGGTGTTACGTTTAAGCTAGAAAAAATTATTAATGCATTCTTCTTTGAATTAAGTTTTGAAGGAGGAACTGCTGAAAAAGCGAAGGATATTGTCAGAAGAACTTCTGAGAGTATTTCAAAGACGGCTTTTACTAAAATTGATATTCTATAAAAGGTTGTGGAAGAAATTTCACAACTTTTTTCTAATAAGGTGAGGATTTTTTTATTTTTTTCACTATAAAGATATGAAGGAGGTAGAAGAATGTTCACAGTAGATAGAGAATATATTGAACACTTTCGTGTAATTGAAAGAGCTAAGGACGCTGAGTTTAACGACTTAATTGAAGGATTTGCCTGTCTTTTTGATGAACTGTATCTTGATGTACCACTAACTTATCAGGAAATACAGGATCATGGTTTTAAAAGATGCAAGAGAAACAATAAGTCCGAGAATCTTGTTTACTACAAGAAGCGTATGCTGATTGATGAAACACTATGTGAATTAATTTTGAGTGCTCAAAGAATAAATGAAAACGAAGTATTTGTAGTGAGAACAGAGTTTGTTTGTTAGTGTCTGATATTTTGCATACAATGAAATAAGAATGTTGAGGGACAAAATATGATTTTAATATTGTTGGCTGTTTTAATTCTTATATTACTAGTAAGAACTTTAATGTTTAAACCATTAAAGGAAGAAGAAAGAGATGAGGTGCATGTCGAGTTTGATGGCGATGAAGCCATCAATAATCTACAGAAACTTGTGCAATGCAAGACTGTATCTTACTATGACAGTAGTCTTGAAGATGATGATGAGTTCAATAAACTGATAGATTTATTGCCAGGGCTATATCCAATGGTCTTTGAAAAGCTGGAATTAAAGAAATTTGCAAATAATCGTGCTTTATTATTCCACTGGCCTGGTAAAAATCAGGGTGAGGCAGCAGTATATATGGCCCACTATGACGTAGTACCAGTTGAAGAAGACTTATGGACTAAGCCAGCCTTTGAAGGTTTAATTGAAAATGGAGTCATGTATGGTCGAGGTACACTTGATACTAAGCTTACTTTTAATGGTATTCTTTGTTCCTGTGAAAATCTTTTAAGAAAAGGCTTTGTGCCAGAGAATGATATCTATTTCGCTTTCTCAGGAGGAGAAGAAGTTTCTGGCCCTGGTGCCAAGATGATAGTTGATTACTTTAAGGAAAACGATATCAAGTTATCAATGGTTCTTGATGAAGGCGGAGCGGTTGTTGAAGATGTCTTCCCTGGTGTAAAGGGGCAATGTGGACTTGTTGGTATTGCGGAAAAGGGTTTAATGAATGTTGAATTCAAGGTCAAATCTAATGGTGGTCATGCCAGTGCTCCGGGACCCCATACCCCAATTGGTATTTTATCCAGAGCTTGTCAAAGAGTAGAAGATAATCCATTTAAGCCACACTATGATGCGCCGGTTCTAAAGATGTTTGATACTTTAGGACGCCGTTCAAACTTCTTGTATCGTATGATATTTGCTAACTTATGGTTATTTAAACCGGTCTTAAATGCTTTATGCAAGAAACAGGGTGGTGAACTTAATGCCCTAATCAGGACAACAGTAGCCTTTACCCAGATGAGTGGTTCCAAGGCTCCTAATGTTGTACCACCGGTTGCTTCAATGGTAGCTAACTTAAGACTAAATCCTGCGGATACGGTGGATAGTGCGCTAAAGTATCTGAAAGAAGTTGTAAATGATACTAGTGTTGAAATTAATGTTTTAGATGGTGAAAATCCAAGTGATATCTCCGTTACAGATAATAGAGGATATCACATTGTTAAGGAAGCCATTGAAGATACCTGGAAGGGATCGGTAGTATCACCATACCTGATGATTCAGTGTTCTGATTCCCGTAACTATTCAGGATTCTCTGATAAGGTTTATCGTTTCTCAGCTATGGATGTCACAAGTGAGGAAAGAAAGACAATCCACGGCAATGATGAAAGAGTGCGCTTAGAAACAGTTAAGCGTGCTGTTGAATTCTTTATGCGTTGTATGCTTAATAACTAAAAAGTTGAACTTATAAAGTTCAACTTTTTATTGATTATAATTTATAGAATTGGTCGACGTTCAAGACGAAGATTGTAGCTCCACCAACTGTTACTTCAAGTGGCATAGAAGAGAATTCGCTGTTTAAGAAGGCTGCAGAACTGGGCGCAATTTCTGTTCTTCTTTTTGATTCATTGCCGATAATTTCAATAGCCTTTTCTACCAGATCATCTTCACAACCAATGATTAAAGTGGTATTACCAAGAGATAAGAAACCACCTGTTGTTGCCAGTTTTGTAACCTGGAAAGAATTGCTGTTTAAGGCTGATAAAACAGCTGAACTATCATCGTTTGAGACGATTGCTAATATTAATTTCATAAATAAGTCCTCTTTTTTATCATTATAACAATTTCAAGACTGATAAAAGGCTATTTTGGAAATATAGTATAATAATGAAGTTATGATAAAGTTTGATAAAGTATCCAAAGTGTATAAAAATGGTACACGTGCGCTTAACGATATTTCGCTGGAAATTAATGAAGGCGAATTTGTTTATATAATTGGTAAGACTGGTTCGGGTAAATCAACACTTATCAAGATTCTTGATGGTGAAGAAATTCCTAGTTCTGGTACCGTAACAGTATTTGATACTAATGTCGGTAAACTGAAAAAGAGAAAAGTACCTCTATACCGTCGTAATATTGGCGTAGTTTTCCAGGACTTCCGTCTGCTTCCTAAAAAGACGGTTTTTGAAAACGTTGCCTATGCCATGGAAGTGGTAGATACTCCAAAGGATCAGTTAAGACCAAGAGTAAGAGAAGTTTTAAAACTGGTAGAACTTACCGAAAAGTCTAGTTCTTATCCAAGAGAGTTGTCTGGTGGTCAGCAACAGCGTGTAGCTATTGCCAGAGCCATTGCCAATCGTCCAAAGATTCTGATTGCCGATGAACCGACTGGTAACCTGGATCCAAAGATGAGTGGCGATATCATTTCTCTTTTTGAAAGAATTAATGAAGAAGAGGGCACAACTGTGCTTATCGTTACCCATGATATTCATACAGTTAAGGCTCATCCAAAACGTACTATCGAAATTGATAGTGGACATGTAGCTAGAGATAGAGCGGAAGGACTAAAAGATGAAGATAATAAGACGATTCTTCAGGAAGATTAAAGAAGGTTTTATTGGCGTTGGTAGACATTTTGGTATGGCTATCTCTTCAAGTGCGTCAGTAACTATCACCTTATTATTAATAGGTTTCTTCCTGACTTTAACCTATAACTTAAATACTATTACCCAGGATATTGAGAGTTCCATTTCTTTAAGTGCTCTGGTTGATTATGATATTACTTCTAAGACAACTTTAGACAGCCTGGAAAAGCAGATCCTGGCTATTGATGGTGTTTTAAGTGTTGATTACCGCAGTAAGGATGAAGAATTCACTTACTACGTAGAAATGTATCCGGATATTCGTGAATTTAACGAATTGTATCGCGAACAGAATCCTTTCCATGATGCTTATCTTGTAAGTGTCAAGGATGGTACGATGCTGGAAACAGTTAAGAACCGTATCAGTGGTATCAATGGCATCGCTTCTGTTCATGATGGCGGTTCTAATACTTATCTGTTAATTGATTTATTACAGAAAGTTCGTATTTTTGGGGCAGCATTAGTATTGTCATTGACTCTATTGGCTGTATATCTGATTTATAATACGATTTCGATTACGATCAGAGCCCGTGATACCGAGATCTGGATTATGAAGAATGTTGGTGCTACCAATGGCTATATCCGTGGACCTTTTATGGTTGAGGGTGTTATCATCGGTATTCTTGGTTCCATTATTCCTATTGCCTGCATGATTGCGGGATACTTATACCTTTACAATATGTCTAATGGTGTAATTTTGGGTGTCTTTACACTTACTAATCCTAAGCCTTTCTTATACTATCTATGCGCTGTTTTAGCGGGTATTGGTATTGTGGTAGGTTATATTGGCTCATTCTTAAGTGTTAATAAACTGTTGAGGTCAAAGCGATGAGAAAGAAACTTAGTGCTATCTTTCTGATCTCTTTAATTGTTTTATTTAGTTTTAATACCAGCTTTTCAACTGTCAAAGTAAGTGCTGATGACGAATGTGATAAGCAGTGTCAGTTAAACAATATCCGTAATACTATTGCGGAACTGGAAAAGGAAATGGAAAAGGCTAAGGCTGATATGGCTACTTTTATGGCCAAGGCCAGTGAGTATGCCCTAAAGGCTGATGAAATCGAGGCGGAAATCAATGAATTAAAGCCAAAGATTGAAGAGCTGGCTAGACAGATTGCTGAACTTGAAGCCAGTATCGCTGAAAAAGAAGCTTTAGTTGAAGAACTTAATAATCGTGTGCTTTCAAGAATGGAAAGTGCTCAGAGTTCTATGCATTTTTCACCAATGCTGGATTTCCTGATGGGTTCTAATGGTTTCTCGGATATGGTTAGAAGAATCTACGGTATTGAGGCTATTAATGCCAAGGAAGAAAAGGATCGTAACGAATTACTGGAAACAATTCGTTTATTAAATATTGAAAAAGAAGAACTGGCAGCTAAAAAGGATGAATTGGACATTGCTTTAGTTGAACTTGAATATAAGGAAAAAGAAGTTGAAAAGATGCGTGCCTACTACTATGAGGCAGCAACTAATGCTGAACAGCAGGTCAACGACTACTTAAACCAGATTGAAGAACAGCAGTCTTTAAAATCACAGATTGAATTCAAACTGGATGACTTATATGAACTTGACCCCTTAACCGGTTTTAGTTCACCAGTGCCAGGTTCAAGTATTTCGGCAGGTTTCCCTAGATACCCACAAAGCTTTGGTGGTGGTGTACATTTAGGTGTCGACTATGCAGCCAGAGTTGGTACAACTCTTTATGCACCAGCTGATGGTGTAATTATTGTTTCAGATGATAACTGTCCTACCTATGGTTATTTAGGTAATTCATGTGGTGGTGCCGGTGGTGGTGTTGGCTATGGTGGTAATCAGATTTACTTCCTATGCTCAGTAAATGGAAAAGTCTACGCTTTGACTTTCTCACATCTATATTCTGGCTCCTTAGCTGGTTTAGGTGTCGTTTTACAGGGAACACCAATTGCCAAGGTTGGCAGCAGTGGTAACTCTTCTGGTCCACATTGCCATATTGAAATGTACTACCTTGGTAAGGGCAATAACGAAGACTTACAGTCATATATCAACGCAATTAATAATGGCCGTTACTCTAAGTCATTTAACTGTGGCTGGGGTTCTGCTGCCCTTCCTAATAACTGCGATAATAAGGGTTCTGCACCTTGCCGTTTAAATGGTGCAAATTATTTACCAGGTTAATATGTCAGAGGAAAAAGTTGTAGTAAAACTGATAAAGAAGCCTCTTAAATCGGAAAGAGAGGAAATAAGACAAAAGAAAAGACATAAATTTTATGTCTTTTTGTTGTGTCTATGTATCTTTCTGGCAGGTACTGGTGTAGGCTTTGGCGCAACCTTCCTTAGAAAATATACTCTTTATGTTTCTCATTCCAACAATAAGTTTGATGAGATTAAGGACTATATGAAAAAGGTCTGGTTGTATAGCGATGAATATGAGGATTTAGATACTTTATTAGAAGATAAGGCTTTCTATGGCATGACCAATTTCGCTGATGACCGTTATACGACTTATATGTCTAAGGAACAGTTAAGTGGTTATGTGCAGAATATTAATAAAAACTACGTAGGTATTGGTATCCAGTACTACACAATTAATAATAATTTTATTGTTGAAAAAATCTTTAAAGATTCTCCAGCTGAAAATGCTGGTATGCATGTTGGCGATGTCGTAACTAAAATCAGTGGTGTTGATATCAGCGATAAGACAAGTGATGAAATTAAAGAACTGGTTCTTGGTGAAGAAGGAACAGTGGTGGAGATTGTTGTACAAAGAGGCAATCAGGAAATCACTTTAAATGTTGTAAGAGGCCAGGTTGATTCAACTGTTTATGCAGAAGGATATGAAGACTATGTGCTTTTAGAGATAAGTAGTTTCGGTAACAATACTGCCAATGAAATTATTAAATACTTAGATGAGTATCTAGAAAAAGATAAGCTGATCATTGATTTAAGAAATAATGGTGGAGGCTATGAAAAGGCAGCCAGAGAAGTTGCTGGTCTATTCCTTGGTGATGATGCCATTTTAATGAATGAAGTCTACAATAATGGCGATAAACAGGTAGTCAAGGTTATTTCTAATCGTCATTACACTAACTTTAAGAAAGTTGTTATTTTAACCAATGAAAATACGGCTTCAGCAGCTGAAGTATTCACTATTGCGATGAAGGAACAGCTAGCTGGTGTTAGCCAGGTTGGTATAACTACCTATGGTAAGGGTATAGTCTTAAGTACTTATACCTTAACTGATGGCTCAGCTCTAAAGATGTCAGTGGCGTACTGGACTTCACCAAATGGTGTCTTTATTGATAAAGAAGGTATTAAACCAGATGTTGAAGTATATCTTGATGAGCTGATGTATATGAGTCTGTATGAAATTGGTGATCAGACATTTAAATATGATGAAGTTTCTTCTTATGTGGAAGTTTGTCAAAGAGCACTAAATTTTGTTGGCTATCCAGTTGATAGAACTGATGGTTACTTTGATAAGAGTACTGAAAAGATGGTAGAAAAGTATCGAAAAGATAAGGGCTTAAGTGCTTCTAATATCATCGATAAAGAGTTCTATGATGCCTTATTGCTGGAAGTTGATTATTTGAGCCTGACTGATAAGTCCAAGGACTTGCAGATGCTGAAGGCTATTGAAATCATCAGGGAAGACTAGTTCATAGCACAAAACAGGAAAAAATAAAAGAAATTTATTAAAGAAATCGGTTTTAATATTGAAAACCGATTTTTATTTGTACTATAATATTTAAGCATAACTGCAATCCTGCCCCGGTAAGACAGGAAAAGAGGTAAATTATATGCGACAGACTACAATGCTTAAAGCTGAAGAAGTCAAGAAAGAATGGTATGTAATTGATGCTGAAGGCCAGACTCTTGGTAGACTTGCAACTAAGGTTGCTACTGTATTAAGAGGTAAGCACAAGCCAACTTACACACCAAACGTTGACTGCGGAGATTACGTAGTAGTAATCAATGCTGACAAGATCGTTTATTCAGGCGATCAGGAAAACAAGAAGATCTACTATCACCACACTATGTTCCCAGGTGGTTTAAAGAGTAGAAGTATCGGTCTAATGAAGAGAGAATATCCAGTTGAATTAGTGAAGAAAGCAATCCAAGGTATGCTTCCTCATAACAAACTTGGAGATCGTATGAGAACACACTTATACGTTTATGAAGGTGCTGAGCATCCACATACAGCTCAAAAACCTATGGAGCTTAAATAAGGAGAAAATCAATGCCTAAGAAGAAAACAAATGTACAATACCTTGGAACAGGAAGACGTAAATCTTCAGTAGCTCGTGTTTATGTAACACCTGGTACTGGTGTAATCACTGTTAATAACAAATCATTAGACGAATACCTACCACAGCCAATCTTAAGAATGGTTGTTAAGTCACCACTAGTTGTAACTAACACAGAAGGTTCATACGACGTAAACATCAATGTTTATGGCGGTGGTTTAACTGGTCAGGCTGGTGCTATGCGTCATGGTATCGCTAGAGCACTACTTGAAGCAGGTGAAGACTTTAGACCAGTTCTAAAGGCTGCAGGCTTCTTAACTCGTGATTCTCGTGCTAAGGAACGTAAGAAATACGGTTTAAAGGGTGCACGTCGTGCTCCTCAGTTCTCAAAGCGTTAATTTCGAGAATTATCAATCAAAACAGAATCAAAAAAAGACCATTTTCCACTTGGTCTTTTTTTGTGCGTTCTCAAATAAAAAAGGAATCTTTTAGATTCCTAATTGTCCATGTAGCGCTAAGACCAGCTTTTCAGTTTTTTCCCAACCGATGCAGGCATCAGTAATAGACTGGCCATATACTTCACCGCCTGGTTTTTGGTTGCCATCAACAAGATAGCTTTCAATCATTAAACCTTTTACCAGTTTATGAATATCTTTAGAAACAAATCTTGAATGAATGACATCAGAGGCAATACGCATCTGTTCTTCATACTGCTTGCCAGAATTTGAATGGTTGCAGTCAACGATGACAGCTGGATATTTAATGCCAGAGTCTTCATATAATTTTAAGATAGTCTTTAATTCTTCATAGTGATAGTTAGGGTAGGCATTGCCAAACTTATCAACATAGCCTCTTAAGATACAATGGCTTAAGTTGTTACCCTTAGATTCTACTTCATAACCGCGGTAGACAAAGCGGTGCTTGGCATTGGCAGCGATAATCGCATTCATCATTACCGAATAGTCACCACTTGTTGGATTTTTCATACCTACCGGTACATTGACGATAGAGCCAACCATACGGTGTAACTGATTTTCAACACTTCTGGCACCAACTGCTACATATGCCAGTAAGTCACTTAGATATGCGTAGTTTTCTGGATATAGCATTTCATCAGCACAGGTAAAGCCTGTTTCTCTGATTACTCTTAGATGCAGTTCTCTAATCGCAATAATGCCAGCCAGCATATCTTCTTCTTTAGTAGGATCGGGCTGGTGCAGCATGCCCTTATAGCCAATACCCTTGGTACGTGGTTTATTGGTATAAACTCTTGGTACAATCACAATCTTGTCGATTACTTTTTTCTGCAACTTCTTTAGACGATGCATATATTCCATTACGGCATCTTCTCTATCAGCTGAACATGGGCCGATGATTAATAATAATCTTTTATCTTTGCCAGTAAAGATATTTTTAATAATCTGGTCTCTTTCTTCTTTGATCTTGCGGCATTCTTCATCAAGGGGGTATTGTTCCTTGATTTCAAATGGCGAAGGTAATTCTCTAATAACTTTTAAATTTGCGTCTAACATTCTTGTCCACTCTCTAAATATACTTATTTAATTGTACTTCAAATTAAAAATAAAAAAAGCCACTTAGCGTGACTTTAGATTCCCATTTGGCCGTGTAAGGCAAGTACCAGCTTTTCAGTCTTTTCCCAGCCGATGCAGGCATCAGTAATAGACTGACCATATACTTCACCACCTGGCTGCTGGTTTCCATCAACTAGATAGCTTTCAATCATTAAACCTTTTACCAGTTTATGAATGTCTTTTGAGACAAATCTTGAATGAATGACATCAGAGGCAATACGTAACTGTTCCTCATATTTCTTGGCAGAATTTGAATGGTTACAGTCAACGATGACTGCTGGATTCTTTAGATCACTGTCCTTATAAGCCTCCAGAACCATAGAAATATCTTCGTAATGATAATTAGGATATGCCTTGTTGAAACGGTCGACATAGCCTCTTAAAATGGCGTGTGTTAAAGGATTCCCCTTAGACTGTACTTCATAGCCACGATAGACAAACTTCTGGGCTGATTGAGCAGCTACGATAGAATTCATCATAACGCTTAAGTCACCACTGGTAGGATTTTTCATACCAACTGGTTCATCGATCATGGAAGCCACCATACGGTGCTGCTGGTTTTCAACACTTCTGGCACCTACGGCATTATAAGCCAGTAAGTCGCTTAGATAAGCGTAGTTTTCTGGATACAGCATTTCATCAGCGCAGGTAAAACCAGTTTCTCTGATTACTCTTAGATGCAGTTCTCTAATCGCAATAATGCCAGCCAGCATATCTTCTTCTTTGGTAGGATCGGGCTGGTGCAGCATACCCTTATAACCTACGCCCTTAGTACGGGGCTTATTAGTGTAGACACGAGGGATGAAAACTATCTTATCAATAACTTTCTTCTGCAGTTTCTTTAAACGATGCATGTATTCCATTACCGCATCTTCTCTATCAGCTGAACATGGGCCAATAATCAGCAGTAATCTTTTATCTTTACCGGTAAAGATATTCTTAATAATCTGGTCTCTCTCAGCCTTAATTTTCTTGCACTCATCATCCAATGGATAAAGTTTTTTTATTTCATCAGGCGATGGTAATTCTCTTATAAATGTTGCGTTTTTACTCATAATTTGTACCTTATATCACTGATTTTAGTATATTTTTAAAGTTTTTTTGAAAAAAGTGAGGATTTTTCCATCTATTTTCACAATAAAGATATATAGGAGGAAATTTTATGAATAACTTAATCAACGTCGAACCTGGGCGTTTGGAAGAAGTTGCCAGCAGGGTAGAAACTGCCGATTTGGATTATCAGCGACTTTTCAAAATGCTTTATCAGGAAATTGACAAACTTGCCGGAAACTGGGGTGGAAAGGATAATCTGGCCTTTACCAGTCGTATTAAGTCTTTTGAAGATGACTTCAGACAGATTTCAATTATCAATCGCCAGTATGCGGAATATTTAAGAAGCTCAGCCAAGGCTTATCGCGAAGTTCAGGAAGAACTGACCAGTTCAGCTAATCGTTTAAAAGTGTAGGAGGAAAATTAAATGGAAGAAATTAGAATCAGCTTACCGGAAGTCAGCAGTTGTGCCAGTACTATCAGAGTAATCAATGCCAGTCTTGATGATACTCTAAGCAATATCTCTGGCAGTATGAGGGAACTGACTGGTGTCTGGAAGGGTACGGCGGGTGAGAGTATCGTTTCCCGTTTTCAGAAGTATGCGACAAAATTTATTGATGAAAGTGAAACAATTGAAGAATATGCCAAGTTTCTGGATTATATCGTATCGACATATGACTCAATTGAGACAACCTTAACTACTAATGCGTCAAACTTTGAGTAGGAAAGTCCTGATTTCCTTAATAAGTATCTTGTTACTCTTGACTCTGGGTGCCTGTAAGAAGAAGGAACCCATCAAGACAGAAGAATATCTTTCAATATTGAGTGACAGAATGGGCCTTGAAGGTGATGCTTATGAAAACCTTATTAAGTGGGGAATCGTTGATGAAAATGAGAAACAAGAAGAATACCTCGATTATGACTACCTCTATAAGACAATGAACAGGCTATTGCCTGATAACAACTATAAGATAGTGCCTAATAGTGAAATGGTCGATAGAGAAACAGCCATCAGATATATTGATAAGGCTGTAGCTTCAATCAACAATCAAAGTTTTAAGGAAAAATTTGAGGTCAAGGAAAAGGAAGAAGTCATTAAACTAGATGATTACACACTGTTAAATGACAGTTTAAAGTGTGACAAAGCTTTAAAGATTAATGATTATATCTATCTGCAAGATGAAGGGTCTTATAAGAAAATCATTGGTTATCGTGGTGACTACTATGCCTTTAAGGATGTGAGTTTTGAAGAAATAATTGCGGAAATTGAAATCAGTGATTCTTTTGAAATTGATTTTGAAAATGCGGAAATCATCAGTCCAGAAACAGAAAAAGAAGCTGTCTACTTTAATGAAGACAGACAGCTTCTTTCTTCTACCTTATTGTCTAATACCTTCTGTAAAGATGGATATCGCATATCCTATAGCTTTAAGTCTAATTCCTTAAGTGCCCGTATCAGTAAGGAAATAAATAAGAAAAATGTCTTTTTAGATATCAGCGTCAGTGGTATTAAACCTTCTTTTAAATGGAAGTATCAGGATGGTAACGTTCTAGAAACCTACATGAAGATTGACTTTAAGAGCAGTGAAGAATTGGGCGTGAGTGATGGTACCTATAAGAATTATTATCTGGATTTAAAGAATGAGGATGGCATTGGCTTTAAGAAGTTTATTAATTCTAAGTTAAGAAACAGCGAAGAAGATATTGAAACAACTATCAAGATTTGTGAGATTAAAACACCGTTACCCAATATCCCTTCGGCCTATTTCAATATCGATGTTTTAGCTAAAATCTATACTTCAGGTAAGGTGGAACTCTTGCTGCAGAATAATCATTCATTAGGTTTTGAAGTAAAGAATGGAGTTTTCAGAGTAATTAATGATACCGATAGGGACCTGGACTTTAAGATTGGTGCCAGTTCTAAGGCTGCCTTGGGTCTTAACTTTAATCTTGAAGCCAGCAAATACCGATTAATGGATATTGAACTGGATGGTGGTATTAGAGCGGCAGTTTCTAGTACTATGCATATTTATGATAAAGAAGGAGATAAAACAGAGGAAGCAAGCGATATTCCTTATTCGGTACTTGATGAAGTAGCCAGGGAAAATGAGGATGTAAAGATTTGTGGAGACCTCTCTTTAAACTGGATAATGGATATTAATTTTAATACTTCTAAATCCTTGTTAAGCAAGTTTGGCTTTAGTGCATCCAAGACCATTCTTGATGCCGGGGATCAGATTTTTGATAACTATACCCACATTGAAAATATGGCCTTGGTTAAAAAGTGTACCCGTAAGGCCAAATATAAGACTAATGTTAAGGACTTCAGCACAAATGTTGAAAAGATAATTCTGGAAAAATATTCCAAGGTTATTAAGATTGGTGAAACAACAAATGTCCCAATCAGATTACTTCCTAAGGATATGAGCGAAAAAGATCTGATCTATACTAGTTCCAATAATGAAGTAGCTATTGTAAATGAAAGTGGTTTGATTATAGGCCTAAAAAGAGGTTCAAGTCTGATTACAATAAGCAGTAAAGATAATAAGTATTCAACTCAGTTTGATATTTTGGTGAGTGACTAAAATGTATATCGTAATTGAAGATGGAATCAGCTTTATCAGGTTTAATCTGGATAAGGAAAGTCTGCCCTTAAGCTATAAGGGTATTGAGATATTAAAGAAAAACGAATACTATTATCTCTCTTTAAAGAAGGGCTATTTCTTTGATGACCGCGATAAGGTTAGAAGAATTGAATATAAGAAATATATTATCAAGCACAAGGAACTTTTCTTTGATATTAAGATTTATGTCTATAAAGATGATAAGGGCTTTTATGACTATCAATTATATGAAAATAAGCCTTTTATTGTCGCTGCTTCTAGCAAGGCTAACATCGTTAATCGTGATCAGTATCTGTCAAATTATTATCTTTACTACAAGGAAAAGAAACTGGAGACCAATTCTGACTGCCTATTATTAAATGGGCGTCTATATAAGAGTGAGGAACTGAAAGATGGTGATGAGATAAGTTTTTATAACTTTATCTTTTATTACTATGACACTTATCTTTATATCAACAGTTTCCAGGTAGAGAATAAGTTGCCTCTAAAACATATTGATGAACAGCTGATTGTCTATAAGGAAGAAAAGGTTCCAATAAAGAGTCACTATCTTCCTAAGAAAAAAGAGATTGTTTTAAAAGATATAAAGAATTATGAAGAAGTAAGAAAAGTAACCGGTAAGAATCTGATACTAAGCATTGGTCCGAGTCTAACCATGAGTATCGGGATGTTTGGTATAGCTGGTATCAATCTCTATAATCTTTATTTAAATAATGGCAGTTTACTAAATGGAATTATTTATCTTTTAATGCCTCTTACCATGCTTGTATCAGGGATAGTCTGGCCTTTGATCGCTAATAAGAGCGAGAAGAAACAGAATCTTTTGGAGATAAAGGAAAACAAGGATAAGTATCTTTCTTATCTAAGTGATTATGAGAATAAGGTTCAGAAAGAAATCGATGATTATTTAAAAGAAGAAAGACAGTATTACTTTGATGGTGAATTAAACAAAGATAAGCTTTTTTATATCACGGATAAAAGTGAGGAATTTCTAAAGGTCAGTATTGGCTTTATTACTTCTAAATATCCAAAAGAATACAAGGAATATGAAGATGAAGATGTTAATGAGGGAATAAGAAGAATTGAATACCGTTTAAACAATATTGAGAATTGCCCATATTACATATCGCTTTTAGAGAAAAGACTGGTATCAGTTATTTCTAAAAAGAGTCAGAGGATGTATCTCTTTAAAAAGTTTGCTTTAGAACTGTCCAGTAAGTATCACTATGAAGATTTCTATCTGGCTTTATATGCTGAGGATATTAATCAGCTCAGTGAACTTTATTCTTTGCCACAGCTGATGTTTAATAACACACGCTTAACTTTAAATAAGAAAAGAGAGCTGCAGGAATTAAACAGTACTTTACTGGATAAGCCTTTAATCCTTTTATCTTTGGATAAGATTAATATCAGTATCACTAATCCTAATATCCACTTATTGTATTTCTGTAACGATATTAATTCAGTCTATAAGAATTCGGAAGTTGTAGTAGAGTATCGGAATGATGGTGGAACCATTTATCTTGAAGAGCAGCTGCCTTTTACTTTTAAGGAGTTTGAACTGGATGTAAAGGCATATGTTAAAACGCTGGGTTTATATCAGAAGACCAATTATTTAAATAAGACCTTAACTTTTAAAGATATCTTTAAGGATATCGATGTGAAGAATAATTATCTGGAAAAACAGGTGGGACTTAGAGCTGATTTTGCGACAATTTCCAAGGAAGTCATGTCCTTTGACTTACATGAAAGTAAGCAGGGTCCTCATGGCTTAATCGGTGGTTCTACTGGCTCTGGTAAGTCAGAACTTATTGTGTCAATGTTACTTTCACTGTGTTTTAGATATCGACCAGATTATTTAAATATCATTTTGATTGATTATAAGGGCGGTGGTATTGAAGAATCTTTATCTTATAAGGGACAAAGATTACCGCATATTGTAGCTTCAGTGAATAATCTGGAAAATGATATCTTTGAAAGATTAATTTTAAGAATTGATTATGAATGTAAAAGAAGACAAAGACTCTTTAAGGAACTTTCCAATAAGGCTATGACTTCCATTATGAATATTGATGATTATCTAGATAATAATTATGAAAAGTTTGGCTTGGAATCGATGGCACATCTCTTGATTGTGGTTGATGAATTTGCGGAACTAAAGAAAGAAAATCCCCAGATTATTAAGGAACTGATATCTTTCTCAAGAATTGGTCGAAGCCTGGGCATTCATTTAATATTGGCAACCCAAAGACCAAGTGGATCCATTGATGATGAAATCTGGTCTAATTCCCGTTTTAAGATAGCTTTAAAAGTATTATCCGAAAAAGACTCCAACGACATTATCAAGAGTAAGGAAGCCGCCATGTTATGTAATCCTGGTGAATTTTATCTGCAGGTTGATGGCAGTCTCGTTAAGGCTAAGGCCTTATACAGTAAGAAAGACATTAATAATGCCGATAACTATGAGGTGGCTCTGTTGGATAATCGTCTTAATACTTTATGTAAGAAAAAGGTAAAGGGCGAACTGAGTGAAACCGAGGCATCTTACCTGGTTAGAAAGATCATTGAAACCAGTGATGAATTAAACATTGATAGTGTACCGATGGGCTTTGATAAACCATCGGCTAAGAAAAGAAATGAATTAATTGAAGAATATCATACTGATGGAATTATCCTTGGTGAAATAGATGATTATCTAAATTCCAGAAAAGATATCTTGTTTATCCCGGAAGAAGAAAATGCCTTGATTATTTCAAGTCGTAAAAACGAAATCAATAATCTGATCAATTCTATAAAAGATGATCTGATACTGATTGGTCAAAATAAAGTTGAGAAAGAAAATATCATTGAATATTTAAATTATGAAGAAGTAGAGGATATTAAATTTACTTTTGAAAAGTTATTAAAAGAAAACAAGCCTTTAACATTACTGATAGAAGATATCTCCATTCTCTTGGCCTATAGCGATGACTTTATTTCTTATTTGTATCAGCTATTAAAGAGGAATATCATTCGGATTATCGCTATCAGTAAGACTTCGAATTTGAATTTTAAATTAATCAACAGTTTTAAGAATAAGTATCTGATTGAGACAAATGATAAGCAGGATCTCATTAATATCTTTTCGGCTTATTCAGCTTATAAGGGTAATTCTTTTGCCTATACCGACAAGCTTGTTTCCTTTGTTCCACTTGTGATTGAAGAAATAGAGAAAGGAGTAAATCATCGCCGATATATCAATCGCATTCCGGATATTGTGAAATATGAAAAAGGTTTAATAGGCATTGATTTAAATAATCGTGAAAAGATTTATCTAAGAGAAGATGAAAGTCTTTTAATCACTTCTTATGAAGAAAGAACTGTGGAGAAATATAAAGAAATCTATATGGATGATCCAAATATAAGCGTTGAATTATACGATAAGAAACTGAAGGATGAATATTCTAATTATCTGTGGTTAGGCAGAGATATTTACAGTCAGAAGCTCTTTTATGGAAATATGTTGAAAGAACTGGAAAACGGTCAGGGCTACCTGTTTAAGGATAATAAGACATACTTATTGAAGGTGGTGGATAATGAATAAGATAATTCTGCGATTACACATTCTTTCTTTAAACAAGGTCTATGAAGTTATCTTTGATACCCGTTTAAGTTTTAGAGAAAACCTGAAGATACTAAACGAATTAGTTGATTTGAAAAACAGGGATTACTATATCTTTGACCCAGAAAAGAAGATAGCTTTAAAAAGAGATATACCCTTAAAGGACTTTAATTTTAGAGCTTTTAAAAATCTGAACCTGTATTAGAAAGCTGTCATTTACTGACAGTTTTCTAATAATGATAGAATATAGACATGAATTTATTTCAGAAATGTCTTTTAGTATGGCTTGTTTTAGGGATGGTATTAACAAATTCCGCTAAAGTAAGTGCTGATGAGATTAAATATAGCGTAGCTGATGTCTCTTCTGGTGAGAATAATGTTTTAGAGAGCTTTGCCACTTTTACAGCGGCCAATAACTACTTTAGAAGACATGTAAATGAATATGATAATCTGGTTATTTATTATGGTGAACAGGTTGTAAAGATGGAATATGGTGTCGTTGAGTTTAAGACCAATGATGCCTGTACTCTAAAGACTGAATACCGTTCTACCATTTCGAAGAATAATTCAACTATCAATGGCTGTTATGGCAGGGATGCAGCTTATTTATATACTGACACTGCCAATGAAACGGTTTATTTTAAATTGAGTGGCGATACTGGTTATATCGACTTAGAGGATGTAAGACTGATTCCTTTGGAATTATTAAATGTCAGACCCTCAGCTTATATGAATATTGATGGTACTTTCTATCATTTGATTAAGAGTCAGCTGGACAGTGATTTCTACTATAAGTCTCTTGAACTGGATAAATCACTTGGTTTTCTAAAGGATAAGACTCCTTATTATTCATATGATGGCAATTATTTCTATGAAGACTATAAGACCATGATTGATGATTATCTAGGTGGTACATATGAGAATGCGGTTAACTTTGATAATCCTTACTATAACTATTATCAGTATCTGAACTATCGTTCTTTTACTAATTATGAATACAGTGATATTGAAAAGTATTTCTATGAAATCTTAATGATTGATGGAAAGATTTCTTACTATGAGGATCAGGTAAAAGATGGGGCCAATGATATCGTCAATAAGTCACAGCTTTATGGCGAATTAAAGGCTTTTGTGGAAGGGCAGAATGTC
Source organism: Erysipelotrichaceae bacterium (assembly GCA_030526485.1). Lineage (GTDB taxonomy): Bacteria > Bacillota_I > Bacilli_A > Erysipelotrichales > Erysipelotrichaceae > Colivicinus. The sequence continues at coordinate 34,796 of JAUNCS010000012.1, forward strand.
TATGGTGTAAATGCCTTAAGCTCTTTAGCTATGGCTGTAGTAGACAGTTCTTATGGCAAGAGTGAATCTTCTTTTAAGAAGAACAATGTCTTTGCCTACAGTGCTTATCATAATGATGAAGAAAGAGAGAGAAATTCTTACAACACTATTGAAGAAGGTATCCATTACTTCATTAAGTATTTCTTATCGGATAAGTATGCCTTCTATCGCAGTGGTACTTATAATGGGGCTTACTTTGGCAATAAGCTTAGTGGTTTAAATAAGGAATATTCCAATAACCCTTATTATGGTGAAGAAGCAGCTTCTTTCTACTTTAAGTTTGATTCAGCTATGGGCTATAAGGATAAGGATGCTTACTGTTTAGGTATTGTGGATGCGCAAACTTTGCGTTTCTATAATCCAGAAGATGAAAAGGAACAGCTTTTTAAACAGACTATCAGAAATCCTAAATCCTTTATTATTCTTGATGAAACAGAAAAGTATTATCTGGTACAGTTAGAGGCCAGTGGCAACGACAGATATGTTTATGACTTTAATGATAGAGTTGCCTTATTGAAGAAAGATGTCTTTACAGCGGTTCTAAATCCGGAAAAGATGCATAAAAATGAAGTTGTTAAGATTAACTTTGATGCGGATGGTGGGCTTATTGCTGGCAGTGAAAATATTAGTATGCAGGTTCTAGAGGGACAGACACCAGTAGTGAACTGTGTCTTAAAAGATGGTTATGAATTTATCGACTTCGATAAGGAAGTTTTACCAGCTCTTGAAGAAGCGACATATACAGCCAAATATAAGGAGATTTCTTCTATTAAGGTCAGTGGTCATATCAATAAAGAAGTAATGCTTGATGGATCGCTGGATTTAAGAAATGGCGTCTTACAGGTTGACTATAAGGATAGAAGCCGTAAGAAGATTCCTTTAAATACCAATATGATTAAAAACTTTGATAGTTCTACTGCTGGCGAAAGTAGTATCACTATCAGTTATCAGGGTGTGGAAATTGAATATCCAATTACTGTTTCAAGCGAATTAAGAGAGGAATATGATAGAACCACAGCTTTAATCAGCTCCAATATTGAAAATTATCAGAAGAATCAGTCTTTGCATCTGGATGAATTAAAGAGTGTCAAGAAGAGCTTTAATAAGCTGGAATATGTCTATGATATGGAAAGCCTAAGAGACCTTGATGGTGCCTTTATGGATACATATCACAATAGTGCTTATTACTGTATTGATCCAAATGACTACAGTCTTTCAGTCAGTGGTCTGGCTTTATCGGTAGCTGATATCAATATCACTAATCTATTAAAGCCTTTTAAGGATACCTACTATGTTCATATAAGAAGTGTGAATAATAATGTTAAGTCTAAGCTTGAAACAATAGCCAGTGCTTATGGCTTTGAAGTAGCAGACTTTGTGAATATTTCTTATTCGTTGAATATGCAGTCTGCCAAGCAAAAGGGTGCTACTATTATTTCTCTGCAATTACCAGACAAGGCGACCGATAAGATTTATTCTGTTTATCGTTATGATCCAAATGGTGACATCATTAAGTGTAAGACTATTCAAAGTGAAAATCAGATTAGATTCTTAACCAAGCAGACTGGTGATTTTGCTATCCTTTCTAAGGATAGCGTTAATGACTATAAGCTGATGGATTTTGATGAAAATATCAATAAGGATAATTCCGATCCAAATAATCATGAACTGTTTATCATGGACTTTATTACTTTGGCAGTAATTGTCTATGGTTTTATTCAGATTGTGATTTATAAGGATATCGAAAGACAAAAAGAAAAGCTTTCAAAAGAATACAAGAAGCTTCTAATGAAAGCTAAATAGCTTTAATCTTGATATCAGAGCTTAGCTCTGGATCAATATAAATTGTTTTATAGTTTCTCATGGTGACAAAGCCCGCTTTGGCACCTTTTACTTTTTTGACATCTTTCACAAGACAATAGCTTACCGGTACTGAACTAGAATAGCGGCCCTTAGAGAAGTAGGCAGCCAGATTAGCACAGGCTCTTAGAACTTCTTCACTTGGCTTATCAGTATCTACCACCAGGTGGGCACCATGGTAATCCAAGGCGTGGAACCACATATTATTGGACTTGGCAAAAGTAAAGGTCAGATAATCATTCTGGGTATTATTCTTGCCAAAGGTAATAGTGTTATCACCTACTTTTACCTGGTATAAAGATATTTTCTTATTCTTTTTAAGCTTGCTGGTTTTCTTCTTTAGATAGCCATAGCGAATAAGTTCATCTTTGATTTCCAGGGCATCATTATAAGAAGCGATATCCAGTTGTTCCTTTAAAGCGGTAAAGTATTCCAGTTCTCTAGAAGCAATCTCAATCTGTTCCTCAATATAGACCTTACCTTTTCTTTTCTTGGAATAGGTATTGTAGTACTTGTTGGCATTAGCCTTAATAGTCAGTTTAGGATCAAGTTTAATGACTCGAGTCTCGCCGTAGTAGTCTTCGATACTTATTTCTTTCAATCCCTTTTTCTCTAAGTTTGAATAAGTATAAAGCAGTTCACCATTTTCTCGATCTTCATTTAAAGTCTTGCCATCTTCTAAAGATTGTCTTAACTTAACAAGTTTATTATCGTAGTGTTTAATCTGTCTTTTAATAAACTTGAAGATATCTTCAGTTACTTTCTTGATTCTTTCTACTTCATTAGACTTGTAATATAAAGTATCGAAGCCTTCTTTAATATCTTTTTTCTGATATTCCAGATTTAGATATGTTAAAGGAATGACATGATATTCATTATTGCTTGAAATGTATAAAGAATCAGATTCCTTGATCTCCTCAATTATTTCTTTATATGATTGAGTTTCTAATCTTTGCCTTAGTTCCAGTTCCAGTTGTTTAGAAAAGCCCTGCAGCTGTTTTACCAGCGATTCATCAAAGTTAATTTCATTTTCACTTACATTGAATGGATCAAGCTTGTTCTGTTTTTCCGGAAGAGTGAAGACAGCTCCCTGTAAGATAGTACGCTTAGTATTCTGAAAAGGCGGAATCTTCTTTAGGGCGTCAATGATCTTATTGGTTTCTTTATCAACCAGTATCAGGTTGGCATACTTGCCCATCAGTTCAACACTTAGAATATATTCTTTTTCATCATAGAGTTCATTAAGTGCTCTTATCTCTAATAATAGATATCGGTCATAATCATTCTGAATGATATTGGTGATAATACCATTTAATAAGTGTTTTCTTAGAACCATGATAAAAGTTGATGGTTCTTCATAGTCACTGTAGCTTTCATTTGATAAAGCTATATGGTTATAGACACTGTGTAATGAGATAACTAAAGAAGTTCTGTTCTTATTAGCCAGGACATTAAAAATAACTTCTGTATCTGAAGTGCCATTGATTTTATTGATTTTGATAGGAAGCGACTTGTCCAGATCTTCCTTAACTTTGCTTAAAATAATTCCATCTAAAGCCATATTCCTATTGTAATACAGAATACAAGTAGTAAAATAAACTCAATATGAAAAAAGGGTTATTAATTATTTATAGTGGACCTAGTGGCGTAGGTAAGAGCACTATTTTAGCTGAAGTATTAAAAAATGAGGACTTAAACTTAGCTTTCTCAGTTTCTATGACAACCAGATCACCAAGAGAAGGTGAACAGAATGGTGTTGATTACTTCTTTGTAAGCAAGGAAGAATTTGAAGAGGCTATTAAGAATGATGAATTCCTTGAACATGCTCAATACGTAGAAAACTACTACGGTACTCCAAGAGCTTATGTAGAAAAGATGAGAGAGAACGGTAAGAATGTAATCTTGGAAATCGATGTACAGGGTGGGATTCAGGTAATTGAAAAATGTCCTGATGCCGTAAGTATCTTCATCTGTCCACCTTCAATTGAAGAATTAAGAAAGAGACTTACAGGTCGTGGTACTGAAAAGGAAGAAGTGGTTAATAAGCGTGTTGATCAGGCTCAAAGAGAAATCATGACTTCTAAAATCTATAAATATCACGTCGTAAACGAAGTGGTAGAAGACAGTGTTAATACTGTTGTAAATATCTTAAAGAATGAAATGGGTGCTTAGGCATCCTTTTTATTTGTACAGTAAACTTAATTATAGTAAAGATAAGTTTACTATAAAGAGGTATCCTATGAGATTTATCGGCAGAAAAGAAGAGTTAAAAAACCTGGAGAATGCTTATTCGAAGAATTGTTTTCAAATGTGTGTTCTTTATGGTCGTAGAAGAATTGGTAAAACAACTTTAATTAAAGAATTCTGTAAGAATAAAGAATTTATCTATTTCACAGCTGTTAAGGGAAGTATAAGCAGAAATATTGAATTGTTTAGTGAAGTGGTAGTTAATCACTTTCTACCAGGTGTAGCTGGTGTAAAGTTCAATGATTTAAAGGATATTATTTCTTTTGTGTCTAATAATATTAAAGACAAAAAACTGGTATTTGTAATAGATGAATTGCCTTACTTAGCCCAGGCGGATGAAAGCTTCTTATCACTTTTGCAAGTGGAAATCGATAGTAAGTGGCAGGATTCAAAGATGTTTTTGATTTTAAGTGGTTCATCTGTCAGTTTTATGGAACAAGAAATACTTAGCAGCAAGAGCCCTATTTATGGTCGCAGAACAATGCAGATAGATTTGAAACCTTTTAATTATCTGGAAGCAGCTGAGTTTGTGAAGGACTACAGTTTAGAAGAGAAGGCGATAACTTATGGGGTAACCGGAGGTATTGCCAAGTATCTGGAAATGTTTGATGAGAACATATCTTTAGATGAAAATCTGATTAATCTGTATTTCACTTCTTCTGGCTTCTTATATGAAGAGCCTCATAATCTTTTGGTACAGGAATTTAAAAATGCTCCAGTCTATGACGATGTAATCTATGCGGTTGCCGGTGGCGCCAATAGAGCTAATGAGATAAAAGATAAAACAAAGATGGAAAGTACTTCTGTACATAATGTGCTAGATAATCTTATGAAGACAAGAATCATCGAAAAGGATTACTGTATCACAGACGAAAAGAATAATAAGAAAGTAAGATACAACCTGAAGGATGGGATGTTTCTGTTCTGGTACAAGTTTATTCCAAGGGGAATTCCGGCAATAGAAGTAGGAAATGGTGAACAGTATTACTACTCACAGGTGAAACCATTCTTACATGAATATATGGGAGAGATATTTGAGAAGATGGCCCATAATTATGTCTTAATGAATGCTTTTAATTCTAATATGCCTTTTGTGGTGAGTGAAGTAGGTAAATGGAATGGCAGTAATCCCAAAAAGAAGGAACAAACTGATATTGATGTAGTTGGCATTAATCAAACACTCAAAAAAGCGTTAATAGGCGAATGTAAGTTTAAGAATAGTCCAATTGATAAAGGAATAGTGGAGCAACTGTTAGATCGAAATGGTTTAATTGATAATAAATATACCATTGAGAGATATTTCTTGTTTTCGCTAAATGGTTTTAGTGAATGGGTTAAGGAAAATGCTGAAGAGCTTAGATTAACACTTATCACTCTTGAAGAAATGTATAAATAAAGTTAAGGGATATCGATAGATATCCTTTTCAAATATAAAAAAAGATGACTCCTAAGAGCCATCTTAATTTCGAAATAGTTTCTCTATTATCTAGAGTAGAATTCGACGATAAGTAGTTCGTTAACTTCAGTGTTAAGTTCTTTTCTTTCTGGAAGTCTTACGAATTTACCTTTTCTAGCATCCTTATCTACTTCAACGAAGTCCTTGAATGAAACTGTAGCTTCTAAAGCATCAGCGATAGAAGAGTTGTTTCTTGAAGCTTCCTTAACTTCGATAGTAGAACCAGGCTTAACTAAAGCGCTTGGGATGTTCACTTTCTTACCGTTTACTAGGATATGACCGTGATTTACAAGCTGTCTAGCACCACGTCTAGTTCTTGCTAAACCCATACGGTATACTAGGTTGTCTAATCTTGATTCAAGAAGGATTAATAGGTTAGTACCTGTAACGCCTTCCATCTTAGTAGCTCTTAAGTAAGTGTTGTAGAACTGCTTTTCGTTAAGACCATATAAATGTCTAACTTTCTGCTTTTCAGCCTGCTGTAGACCATAGTTACTTAACTTGATTCTCTTGTTTGCGCTTCCGTGCTGACCAGGAATATAAGCTCTCTTCTGTAATTCTTTACCTGTTTCTAGGATAGAGAAGTTAAGACGACGAGATATACGCCATACTGGTCCAGTATTTCTTGCCATGTGTGTATTCCTCCTAATATTTCTTCACTTTAGAGGTGTAAATCATTTATGAGGTGTGTTAATATACGATGTTCGCCACTTACGCTGGGTTACTAATCTTCCCTATAGGATATTAACGCTCGTCTCAAAACTTTACATGCGTCATCTAATGTGCCTAATAATATTACCAAAAAGCTTATTTTTAGTCAATTGAAAAAGCCTATTATTAATAGTAAAATTATTGTGATTTAAGCGAGGAATTATGACTGATCAGACAAAGTTAATACTAATTGGGGTTTTGGTAGTGGCAGTAGCCATTATTGTGGCAATTATCTACTTTAATACAAGAAAGGCCAACTTGAGAAAAGACATTGATGACTTAAATGTTCGTTTCAATGAAATCAAGACTGTACCTTTGGCTTTTAAACTGAACAAGGCGCAGGCTATGGCTAAGCGCAATGAACAGACTGCTGAAGAAGTTAAGGTCTATTATCAAAAGTATGAAGATGCCCAAAAACATATCGACCAAATCACCGAAATGATTGAAAATATCGAGGACTCTATTGCTGGTAGAAACTACAAGGAAGCAAGAGAGGCTTTAAGTATTGTCTTGGAGAACATTAATGACAGTGAAAAAGAAGTTAATGCGATCGATAAATTCCTTGAACAGTTTGCTGAAGAAGAAAACAATCAGCGTGAAAATTCTGCCCGTTTAAAAGAATCTTTTAGAGAATTAAAACTATATATTCATTCCAATGCAGCTGCTTTATCAATTGCCCTAGAGGGTATTGAAAAGAAGGTTGAAGTAATTGAAGACCTGTTCTCACAAAGTGAAGAATTCATGTATATCAATGAATATTTGAGTTCACAAGAATGTCTAATGAAAATTGAAGACTCAATTAAGGAACTTAGACTTACTGTTTCTAAGCTTCCTGAGGTCTTAACTGATACCAAGGGTGTGGTTCCGACTTTACTTGATGAAGTAAGCAGACAATATGCCCTGACTCGTCAAAGAGGTGTTCACACTGAGCATTTAAAGATTGATTCTAAGCTTGAACAGATCAAGAAAGTCTTAAATGAAGATGTCAGAACACTTAGTCATGGCGATATTGGTGATACTATCAAGCATAATGAAGAAATCAAGAATGAACTTAATGAATTACTGGCTTCACTGGAAAGAGAAAATGAAGACTTCCAGGCTTTAAAGGTTGTTTCTGATAAGATCGCTAATCTGATGAATGAAACAAGAGGCTTAAATGCCTATGTAGCTGGTGCTTATAAGAAGGATAAGGAACGCTTTGGCTTAGAAGATATGGAAAGCTTCTTAAGTGAAACTGATGCCAAGGTTAAGGCTTACCAGGCTGAATATATTGCCCTAAACCAGGATATTGCGGCTAATGATAAGGCTGCCAGTGTGCTTAAGGCTCAAAGTGATGAATTAATCACTAAGATTGAAGAAGATAAGACTGTTTTAAGTAAATATAAGGCAACTTTTGATAAGAATACTACTGATGAACAAAGAGCTAAGACTCAGCTTATGAAACTGCAGGTAGTCTTAAATGAAGTTGAAGTTAAGGTATTGGAATATCATTTGCCAACTATCGCTAATTCTTACCATGATGACTTAATCAGAGGCAGAGAGAAGATTGCTCAGATTAAGAGCGAATTAAAGGAAATTCCAATCGATATTGAAAAGCTTAATAAGACACTTGATGACACTATTGATTTCATCTATAAGTTCTACAACAATGTCAACAATGTTGTAGGTATGGCTATTATGGTGGAAAATGCCATTGTCTTTGGAAACAAGTATCGTTCTTCTTTCCCTGAAGTGGAAAGAGACTTATCAAAGGCTGAGTTCTCATATATCAATGGTGAGTATACTAAGGCTTTAACGATGGCTATTTCTTGTATGGAAAAGCTTTTCCCAAATAGAAAAGAAACTGATTATCTGGAGAATGTCTAGTGAAAAAGATCTATTTTGATAATGTTGCGACAACTTCCCTAAATGAAGAAGTATTAAAGACTTATGAAGATTTATTAGCTAAATACTACTGCAATAGCGACGCTTTATACGATGATGGTGTCGCTATTTATAATATGCAGGAAAAAAGTAGAGAGATGATTGCCAAGATGCTGGGAGTTAAAAAAGATGAAGTAATCTTTACTTCTGGAGCTTCGGAAGCTAATTCCCTGGCAATAAAGGGTATCTGTCTGAATAACCAGAATAAGAAACATATCGTTTCTTCAATCTATGAACATTCCAGTGTTCATAATTCCTTAAAACAGCTGGAAGAAAAGTTTGGTTATGAAGTTACCTATTTAGAACCGGGTAAGGATGGCAAGATTAATCCTGAAGATGTAAGAAAAGCGCTTAGGGATGACACAATTCTTGTTACTATCATGCTGGTAAATAATGAGATAGGGGCAGTGAATGATATTGATACTATTAAGAAAATAGTCAAGAAGCATTCTGGCACTTATTTCCATACCGATATAACTCAGGGTCTGGCAAAGATGGATATCAATTTTGAAGATATTGATATGGCTTCTTTCTCAGCTCATAAAATACATGGCTTAAAGGGCAGTGGTGTTTTAATCAGAAAGCAGCATGTTGAACTGTTGCCACTAATATCTGGTGGCCAGCAGGAGTTTGGTATCCGTGGCGGTACTTCTAATGCCCTGGTAAATATTGTCTTGGCCAAGACTTTAAGACTGGCGCTGGAAAGTCATAAGAACAGTGAAGGCCATATTGAAGATTTGAAGAATTATTTCTATCAAAGAATCAAGGAAGTTGAAAATGTCAGCATTAATTCACCAGATGGTGGTATTTCCAATCTGATTAATATTTCGACTTCAGTACAAAGTGAAGTAATGCTTAATGCGTTAAATAGACGAGGCATTATGGTTTCAAGTAAATCAACCTGTGGTTCGAGAAAAAACGAGGGCAACCGTGCCTTAAAGAGTCTGGGTTTTGATGAAGATTATGCAATAAGAATTTCTTTTGACTACAGTAATACAAAAGAAGAAATTGATTATTTAATAGATGCCTTAAAGGAGGACATAAAAAGATATGAATGAACTACTATATGATCATATTGTCGTAAGATATGGCGAATTATCTACTAAGGGTAAAAACCGTAAGGATTTTACTAAAGCTTTAACTAACAACATCAAGAGAAGATTAAAGGCTTATGAAGGACTTACTTATAAGATGCTTCATGATGGTCTTTTCATTAAATTAAATGGTGAAGACTACAACCTTATCAAGGAAGACCTAAAGCAGGTCTTTGGTTATTCTTATTTCTCTGGAGCTTTAATACTTCCAAAGGATATTGAAGCTATTAAGGAAACAGCTTTAAAGATTGCCTTAAAAAGAGACTACAAGACTTTCAAGGTTAATGCCAGAAGAAGTGATAAGTCATTCCCACTTAAGAGCGACCAGATTAATCGTCAGGTAGCTTCACATATCTTAAAGAACAGTGAAATTAAGGTTGATGTCCACAATCCTGACTTAATGATTTATATCGTAATCGACCATGCCAATGCGATTATGATGGATGAAAAGGTTAGAGGTATCGGTGGCTATCCTACTGGTATCAATGGTAAGGCGATGCTGATGATGTCTGGTGGTATTGATTCACCAGTTGCTGGCTACATGACAATGAAGCGTGGTTTAAAGATTGAAGCTATTCACTTCGCATCTGAACCATATACTTCTAAGCAGGCTAAGGAAAAGGTGCTGGAACTGGCTAGACAGCTAAGTGTTTATCAGGGTGATATGCTGGTGCATGTTATTCCATTTACTGAACTGCAGCTGGCTATTTATAAGCATGCGGATGAATCTTATGCGATTACTATCATGAGAAGAATGATGTATCGTATTGCTGACCAGATCTGTAAGAACCGTAAGATTAAGCTAATCACTAATGGTGAATCTGTTGGTCAGGTAGCTTCGCAGACTCCTGAAAGTATCAGTGTTATCGCCAAGGTTTGTGAAACCTTAATTATGCGTCCATTATGTATGATGGATAAGATTGAAAGTATTGATATGGCTAAGAAGATTGGTACTTATGAAACTTCTATCCTGCCATATGAAGACTGCTGTACTATTTTTGATCCAAAGAATCCGGTTACTAAGCCTAAGGAAAAGGAATGTCTGTTCTTTGAATCTAAGTTTGATTACCAGTCTTTAATTGATGAATGTATCAAGAATGATCAGATTATCAAGGTTTCTTATCTGGATAAGAAAGAAGAAGAGGAAGATTTATTCTAATGAATATCTATAAACAAAGAAGAGCTAAACTTATGGATACTTTAAACAACACTACTGTGGTGTTATTTTCAGGTATGGCTCCTTTAAAGAGTGAAGATGAATTTTATCCCTTTGAAGTAAATAGAAACTTTTATTATTTAACTGGTTTAACTAATGAATCAATGGCTCTTGTCTTAAATAAAAAGGGTAATGTCTTAAAGGAAAAACTATTCATTTTGCCTTTTGATGAAAAACTGGCAAAGTGGGTAGGTGGTCGCATGCTTAAGGAAGAAGCTATAGCTTTAACTGAAGTTGATGAAGTTGGTAACTATGAAGAAATCGAAGACTTCATTGAAAGCTTAAGCAATAGTGAAGATACTGTCTACTTTGATTTATGGACTAATGAAGATGCCAAGGACAACAATATCGGTGTAGATTTTGCCTATGCCTTAAAGGAAAATAATCCAGAACTGGATATTGATGATATTTATCCTTTGATTGCCAAGATGAGAATGAAAAAGGATGAAACAGAAGTCGAAGAAGTAAAGAAGGCTATCGCTATCACTAAGAAGGGTGTTGAAGCGATGATGAAGAATATCCGTCCAGGTATTGTAGAAATGGCTATGGAAGGCTTGTTCAATTATGAACTGGCTAAGGAAAACTGTTCATTGAATGCCTTTAAGTCAATCTGTGCATCTGGTAAAAGAGCTACTATTCTTCACTATTCAAGCAACAACAGCTTAATGGAAGATGGCGAATTATTCTTATGTGATTTAGGCGCTACTTCTAATAAGTACTGTGCTGATATTTCCCGTACTTTCCCGGTTAATGGCAAGTTTACTGATAGACAGAAAGAAATCTATGAAATTGTCTTAAAGGCACAACAGCTGGTAATTGATAACGCGAGACCTGGTTTATCAACTGTCGATTTAAATAAGATTGTAGTGGATTTCTATAAGGAAGAACTTCCAAAACATGGTTTAAATAAGGATGTTAGAGAATACTACTATCACGGTGTATCACATCAGCTGGGCCTAGATACTCATGATGTAACGCTTGATCGAAAGGCACCTTTAGAAGCCGGTAATATCATTACTGATGAACCGGGTTTATATATTGAAGATGAAAATATTGGAATTAGAATTGAAGATGATCTGTTAATCACTGAAGATGGCTGTATTGTCTTATCAAGTGATATTCCAAAGACCGTAGAAGAAATAGAAGAGTTAGCAGCACGCTAACTCTTCTTTAATTTATAGACTACAATTTCGCTGTCAGCAAATAATCTGACATTTTCACTTGGTGTACCAACACCATTGGTGATATCAACAGTTAAATCAACATCTTTATATTTGCCATGGTAGTAGTTATTAGAACCTTCATCTCTAAATAATAAGTTGATTAATGGGATATAAACCTTGCCGCCAAGACTGTGTCCAGCGATGAAGTAATCACATTTTGTCTTATCAATGCCATTGGCACTATCACCAGTGTGGCTGACAGCCAGGCTGAAGTAATTGGCATTTAAGCCTTCAAATGACTTTTCAATATCTGGTGTAGAACCTAGCATTGAATCAATACCGATGATATTGATGAAGGAATCATTAATCATAATGCGGTCATTAGTATTTTCATAGATTCTAAAGTCCGCTCTTTTTAAGATATTGCGAATACTTTCTTCCATTTCTGCTGTATATAAATCAGCTTCACCAAGTACTGCACATTTCATGCTGCTGGCTTTCAAGTCTTTGAAGAAAGTAACAAGTATTTCACTTTCTTCTTCGCTTAATTTAGTAATGTTTAAGGTATCGATGACATCACCACCAAAGAAAATCACATCAGCCTTGAATTCATTAATCTGTTCTTTTAAACTTTCCAGCCTATCTTCATTGATGTTTGAACCATATTTAAGATCAGAGAAATAAAGGATTAAAGATCCATCCAGTTTGGAATCAACCTTATCAGAAACAAGGGTTTCGGTTCTTACTTTTAACTGATGAGGATTTATATAAAAGGCATTATAGATAAGCAATGCCAGAGCTATTACCGTAATTAAGACATAGCTTAGTATTTTCTTCTTATTCATATCTATTATTCTATCAAAATAAGTGAGTGCTAAAAATCACACATTTTTCCATATTGTAAACATATTTAAACTATTAATTTTGTTTACTATAAGTGTGTAAGATATTTACAAATTAAATTGTCCCCTTATGAGAAGGTAGCGCGAGCTATCTTTTCTTTTTATATAATTGAATTATGAAAAAGTTATTAATTATTTGTTTATGTATATTCTGTTTATCGGGTTGTCACAGACAGGAAGTAATTGTTGGCGATGACTGGCGCACGACTGGTGTAATTCTTGATTATGGGCAAGTTACACAAAATGGCGAAAAGATTGAAGTAGTCTTAACGATGGATGAAGAAAAGGCTATGCTTTATCTTGATAGTAAAGAACATATTGAATTTGCAGAACTTAGATTTCCTGAAGGCTTTAAAGATGAATATGTATCAATCGATTTCTCAGATTTAAATGAGGATGGTAGCAGTGATATCTCTATTTCTTTTAAAGAAAGTAAACTCAGCTGGGTCTGGGATAAGGAAAGTGGATTTGTGATAGTGTAAATTAATCTGTGTAAGTTAGTTAAGAGCGTACGGCTTAGCTGCTT
>JAUNCS010000001.1 GCA_030526485.1 Erysipelotrichaceae bacterium
TTAGTTACTCATCCTATCGATCAGGACGAACGACTAAATCCGCGGTGCCACCTGTTTTGCCTAAAGCCACTTGTTCAATGGTCTAATAACCATCTCTCTACTAACGTAAGATATCCGGCTCATCTACTCAATTTCTTTTTCGACTCGCAGCTGTTAGAGTGTTTTTTCATAATTACCTTCATACCAGTTTCCACCACACACTGGCTCTCTATAAATCGGGTAAGAATTACTTCTCTCCGTCGTCGCTTATTAAAAATATGTTTTTATAATAATCCTGTTTTTTTGACATTACAATACCCAAATTGAAAAAATTTCATATATTTATGAAAATTATTTCAAATGAAATTATTTCTACTAAAAAGGGGATAATTCAAATCTTATTCTAATTTTTCTTTAAAAAATAGTCTATAATTTTTTATTTTTTTTAAATAAAATTTGAAATATATTTTTGTTTGAAAGAAATTATTTCAAGCAAGAGGAGAAAAAATATGGCAACAAAATATGTATTTGTAACTGGTGGCGTGGTATCAGGACTTGGTAAAGGTATCACAGCTGCTTCTTTAGGCAGATTATTAAAAGCGCGTCATTATAAGGTGACTATGCAGAAGTTTGACCCTTATTTAAATATTGATCCAGGCACTATGAACCCTGTTCAGCATGGCGAAGTATTTGTAACTGATGATGGGGCAGAAACCGATCTGGATTTAGGTCACTATGAAAGATTTATAAATGAAAACTTAACTAAGCAGTCAAATGTTACTTCTGGTAAGGTTTACTGGTCAGTATTACAAAAGGAAAGAAAAGGTGAATATGGCGGTGGCACTGTTCAGATCATTCCCCATGTGACTAATGAGATTAAATCAAGATTCTATGTCAATGAAGAGGATGATTTAAAGATAGCTATTATTGAGGTTGGTGGCACTGTTGGTGATATTGAGTCGCAACCATATTTAGAGTCAATCAGACAGTTTAGACAGGAAGTTGGTGAAGAAAACACCTGTCTTATTCATGTAACCTTGATTCCATATTTAAATTCTTCTCAAGAGTTAAAGACTAAGCCAACACAGATGTCAGTTAAAGAATTACAGTCTATTGGCTTACAGCCGGATGTAATTGTCTGTCGTTGTGAGCATCCTCTTGATGATGGCATTAAGAATAAGATTTCTCTTTTCTGTAATGTTAAGAAAGAGTGTGTACTGGAAAATAGGGATCTTGAATATCTGTATGAAGTACCACTGGTTATGGAAGAAGAAGGCTTGGCTAAAGTTGTTTTAGATAAATTACAGCTTGAAGATACCGAGGTTCATCTAAGAACCTGGAGAACTATGGTTGATAATATGAAAAATCCGGACAAGGATGTAAGAATAGCTATTGTTGGTAAGTATGTAAGTCTGCATGATGCCTATATTTCAGTAGTTGAAGCCTTAAAACATGCCGGTTTTAAATATCGAGCACGAATTGATTTTAAGTGGGTAGATTCGGAAACTGTTACTTATGAAAATGTTGAAGATGTATTAGGCGATGTGGATGGCATACTGGTGCCTGGTGGTTTTGGTAATCGTGGTATTGAAGGTAAGATTTGTGCTATCAACTATGCCAGAACGCATAAAAAACCATTCCTTGGTCTATGCTTGGGTATGCAGTTATCAATTGTGGAATTTGCCAGAAATGTATTGGGATATGCGGATGCCAATAGTATGGAAATCGATCCAAGCACTACTCATCCAATGATTCATATCATGCCTGATAAAGATGGCTTGGATTTAGGTGGTACTTTAAGACTTGGTTCTTATCCATGTGTCTTAGAAAAGGATAGCTTGGCTCATAAACTGTATGGTGAAGAAGTCATCAACGAAAGACATCGTCACCGTTATGAAGTAAATAATGAATATCGCGATGAATTAAGCAGAAATGGTTTGAGTCTATGTGGTAAGTCTCCAGATGGTGTGATAGTTGAAATGTGCGAAATCAAGGATCATCCATTCTTTATCGCAACCCAGGCTCATCCAGAATTGAAGTCTCGTCCAAATCATCCTCATCCATTATTTGTGGGTTTGATTGAGGCTTGTCTTAAATAAATACCAAAAGGGTATTATTTGTTGAAACAAAATACCAAAGAAATAAAAATTATTGAAACATTTGTACCAAAACATATACGATGATGATGAAGATATAAGGGGTGCAATATGTTAGATTTAACAAAATTTACAACCGAAAGAAGAAATCCGGATTCTATGAATCTGGATGAAATGACTTCATTAGAAATTGTTACTCTAATGAATAATGAAGATAAAAAAGTACCAGAAGCTATTTCAACAATACTTCCAGAAATTGCCTTATTGGTAGATAAAACAGCTAAAGCTTTTGAAGAAGGTGGCCGTCTGGTCTATATGGGAGCAGGAACAAGTGGCCGGTTAGGTGTACTTGATGCCTCAGAATGTCCACCAACCTATGGTGTTGATCCTGATATGGTAGTTGGCTTGATAGCCGGTGGCGATAGAGCTTTAAGATTTCCAATTGAAGGGGCAGAAGATTCCAAAGAGTTAGGTAAGGAAGATTTAATTAAGATTAACTTAACAAATAAGGATGTGGTGGTAGGTATTGCGGCCAGCGGTCGTACACCTTATGTTATAGGTGGCTTGGAATATGCCAAGGAAATTGGTGCTTATACGGCAGCTATTGCCTGCAACAAGAATACAGCTATTGGTCAAACTGCTGATCTGGCTCTAGAAGCTGAAGCAGGTCCTGAAATCTTAACTGGCTCTACCAGATTAAAGTCCGGTACAACTCAAAAGCTGATTCTTAATATGATTACTACCGCTTCAATGGTACGTATTGGCAAGGCTTATCAGAATCTGATGGTTGATGTCCAACAGAGTAATGAGAAACTGCAGAGACGCGCTGAAAATATTGTGATTGAAGCTACAGGCATCGAAAGAGAAGAAGCGCGTACATATATTGATAAGGCCAGCGGCAGTGTTAAATTAGCCATTGTCATGGTGCTTACAGGTAAGGATGTAAATGTAGCTAAGGATCTATTGTCTAGAAACAAAGGTCACGTTAAAGCTTGCATAAAGAAATAAGGTCATCGTTAAGCGATGACCTTCTCTTTAAAATATTTCACTAGCATTTTTCTTCATATGTGTCTTAGTTAGATTCATAGTAGCTTCTTCATAGTATTTTGAACAATACAGATTAAATAAGATATCTAAAAGATTTAATTGAGATATTCTTGAAGACATGGTGCCACAGGAAAACATTGATTCATTTGATGATGAATTCAAGACGTAATCACAGTTCTTTGAAAGCGAAGTTTCGCCATATCTGGTGATGGCCACACAGATTCCTTCTTTTTCCTTGGCAATCTGATTGATTTCGAGAATTTCTTCAGTCTCACCAGAATAGGAAATAAAGATACAGATATCACCTTTCTTAACATTTAGGGCATTAATAATCTGGGTGTGATATTCACTGGTGAAGTTGGCGTGTTTACCAAGTCTTAACATTTTTAAGAAGAAGTCGTTACAGGCTTCAAGAGATGCGCCTAGACCAAAAAGATTAATAGTATTGGCATCATGAATCTTTTCAACTACTTCATCTAAAACTTTATCGTCAATCAGATGACGGGTATCGATTAGTGACTGGATATTGTTGTTGGTAGTCTTTTCAATAATTAAGGCTGTGCTATCCAGGGCGGTTACATTCTCTTCGGAATGTTTATCTTCCTGGCCAATAGTAACCAGTTCAGTTAATAAGGCGTGTTTAAATTCTTTATAGCCATCATAGCCAATCAGTTTGCATAGTCTTAAAACTGAACTTGGCGATGAATAAGAATTGGCTGCCAGTTTCTGAATCGATAGTTTAGTTACTTCTTCAGGGTGGGCCAGAATATATTTGATTATTTCTTTTTCAACATTATTAGCGGTAGGTGATACTTCCCTTAACATGATTAATGGACTTTTCATTTATGGTCTCCTTATACCAAAATGGTATGTTTTTATGAAATAAAGTTCCAAAGAATTATAAAACGATGAAACAATATCCTGTATTCATTATAATGAAAGCGTATACAAAAGGGTACTAATTATGGAAATAAAACAGTATTTACAAGAATATGAGGGTCAGGTAGTAGATTTGTGGAATCGCTGTTGTACATTTGATCCGATTGATATTAAAAAATTTAGAAAACAGGCTTTGTTTGATGATAACTTCAATCCTGAATTATCTTGGGTAGCCCTGGATGGTGATAAGGTAGTTGGCTATATTCTGGCGATGAAAAGAATATTCCCATATCTTGAAAGAGGCACCGAACCTGAAAGAGGCTGGATTGATGTGATGTTTGTTGATAAAGAATATCGTCGACAGGGCATTGGTACAAAATTATTAAAACTGGCAGAAGATAAATTAAAGGAAATGGGTGCTAAGAATATTACCTTAGCTGCTTATTCACCTTCTTACTTCTTCTGGGGCCTTGATCCTGATCATTATCCTGAATCTATCGCTTTCTTTGAGAAACATGGCTATAAGGGTTATGAAGAACACTTCTCAATGGGTAAGGATTTACATGGATTTGAGATTCCCGAAAAGACTAAGGAAAAGATTAAGGCTGCTGAAGAAAAAGGTTACAAGTTCATTAATTTCGATTACAAGTATTCAATTGAACTGCTGGAATTTATGAAGAATGAATTTGGCGGTGGCTGGAAGCGCAATGCTCTGATGGCTATGCAGAATAATACAGCTGAAGATGTCTTATTCCTGGTTTTGAATAAAGATGGAAAAATCTGTGGCTGTTGTAATCGTGCAATCGATGGCAATCCAATGCGTTTTGGACCTATCGGTATCGCTAAGTCTGAAAGAAATGCTGGTTTAGGCTCAATACTCTTAGATATGGTTTGTTTCGAGATGTGCAAAAAAGGAATATATAGAATGTTCTTTATCACTACTGATGAACCAGGTCGCAGATATTATGAGAGAAATGGTTTAACAGTCTTTAGAAGATTTATTACATATAAGAAGGAGATTTAAAAATGAGTGAATTTAAAAGAGTAGTATCTGTTGGCGCTCATAGTTTGGACGCTGAATTAATGGGTGGACCTTTACTTCTTAAATACGCTAAAGAGGGCGCTCATGTAACTTGTATTCATGTTACCCAGGGTCGTCTGGAAGATCCTAACGCTACTAAGGAAGAATGTGATGCATACTTAAAAACATTACTTGATCAGAATAAGGAGGCAGCTGCTCATCTTGGTGGTGATTCTATCTGGCTGGGTTATGTAAGTTCTAATATGCCTTCGTTAAATGAATTTGCTGATCGCATGGAAAAGTATTTCACTGAAGAAAAAGTCGATTTAGTTATTACCCACTGGCGCGGTTCAATGCATCCCCGTCATATCAATACCCATGATGCAGTAACAGAAGCTGTTAAGAGAATGCGTCGTAAGGGTTCAAATATTCAGTTATTATATGGTGAAACATTTGAAGATCTGGTTGGTTTTATCCCGCAGTCTTATTTCGTATTAAAACAGGAAGAAGTAGACCAGTGGTATAAGGCTTTAAATACTTACACAGTATTTAGAGGTGGAGTCAATAACTTCCCATACCAGCAATATTATCCAACTAATCTAAAAGTAAGAGCTATTGAAGCAGGATCTGATGGTCCAACTGTATGTTATATGCATGCAAGTTTAATTGAAAATAAATTATTCTAGGAGAAAACACATGGGAAAGGTTTATGTAAGAGTAGATGACCGTTTAATTCATGGTCAGACTGTAGTCAGTTGGGGTCCAACATTAGGTATTAAGGAAATCATTGGTATTGATGATGTCAGTGCCAAGAATCCAATGTTGAAGTCAATAATGACTATGGGTGTTCCAAAGAACTTTAAAACAGAGATTGTGACAAGCGAAGAAGCTTTACCATTGCTTGCTAAGGAAAGTGATGATACTCGACTTGTTATTGTGAAATTCCCTTCAGTTTTAGAAAAGATTAAGGAAGGGATTAAGGGTTGCGAAGTAATCTATTTAGGTAATATCGCAAAAAGACCCGATACAAATCATCAGTTAAGTGGCGCTACTGGTATCTTCTTTCTAAGTGATGATGATATTAGAGTTGTTGATGATTTAGTTAATTCAGGTTTCAAGGTTTGTTTCCAGCAATTGCCAAACACCAGCTTGACAGAGTGGGCAGACTTTAAAAAACAAATATAAATAATAATATTTTAGGAGGATTATTTAAATGAACACAGTTCAAATTATTTTGGTAGCACTGTTCGTTTATCTGGGTTCAATCGGTTCAATTGTGGGTAATACAATCGGCTGGTACGCTTTAGGTAGACCTTTAGTTGCTTCATTTATCGTTGGTTTAATTACTGGCGATATGCAGGATGCAATGATCGTTGGTATCCCACTACAAATCATGTACATGGGTAACGTTACTCCTGGTGGCGCTGTTGCCTGGGATTTATCTTATGCAACTTATATCGGTACTGCTGGTGCAATTATGTTTGGTAGAGGCGCTGGTGCCACTGAACTGATTGGTCTTGCGGTAGTATTTGCTGGTATTGGTGGTTTAGTTGGTCAGTTAATGTGGAACGTATCATATGCATTAAACCTTCCATTAAACCGTATCGCTAAGAAATATGCTGATGAAGGTGACACTAAACATATGTTTGTTCCAAACGTAGTTGGTGGTCAGCTAATTGGTTTTATCTGCAGATTTGTTCCAGCTATGATCGTTTTAACAGCTTTATCAGTTGGTTCTTCACAAGCTGATTTCGCTAACTTAATTCCTAGCTGGTTAACAACTACATTATCAGTATTTGGTGGTATGATGGCTTCCCTAGGTATGGGTATCATCTTATCATTCCTGGTTAAGAAGGGCTGGCATTATGCAGTATTCTTAGCAGGATTTATTCTAGTTACTTATTTCAATTTATCAACAATGGCAGTAGCTGTTGTAGCTATTATCGTTGGTGTCTGCTACTACAACGTAGTTACTAAGGAGGCTTAAGATGGCTAAGAAAATTAGTGAAAAAACATTAAAGAAATCATTCTTTAACTGGTTCTTCTGGAATGGTTGTTCACAACAGGCTGAATCAATGCTGGGTATGGCCTTTGGTCAGTCTATGGCTCCAGTAATCGAAGAATTATACGATACAAAGGAAGAAAGAGCAGCTGCTTTAAATAGACATATCACATTATTCAATACTGAATCACAGGTTGGTTCAATCTGTAATGGTATTACTTGTGCATTGGAAGAAGCTAATGCGAATGGCCAGTGTACACCTGAAGTTATTGAATCTGTAAAGGTTGCCTTGATTGGCCCTACCTCTGCCATTGGTGACTCTTTATGGGTAGCAACCATCATTCCTATCTTATTAACTGTATGTCTATCAATTTCTGAAGCTGCAGCAGGAGCTGCTTGGGCAGGTGCTCTTCTTTATTTGGTAGCTTATCCAAGCTTAACTTGCTTACTAAGCTGGAAATTATTCAAACTTGGTTATAAGTCAGGTCTAGAAGGTCTTCAGACAATGATGGCTTCTGGTAAGCTTGATCATTTAACTGATACATTATCACTTGTTGGTCTAATCGTAACTGGTGCTTTAACTGCTTCATTTGTAAGCTGTTCATTACCAATTCAGATCACAAAGACTGTTGTTGACTATACTGGTGCTGATTTAGTAGAAACAACTGCTGTATTATTTAATGCAGATAATATGTTAAACGGTATTTTCCCTAAGATTTTACCTTTAGGTTTAACACTTCTTGTTTACTACTTATACTCTAAGAAGAAATGGTCACCACTTAAGCTTATGGGTCTAATCCTGGTTATGGCATTAGTTCTAACTGGTTTAGGTTTCGCTACTGGTGTATACGCTTAATTGATAATATTTATAAGGGGCGTTTAATCGCCCCTTCTTCTAATTTGGAGGCATCTATGTACAAACTTGTAATAGCTATCACAATTCTGATTGTTGTATTCATTATGTTTCTATTTAAACTGCGAAAGCAGACAATCAGTGAATTAAATAAGGTTTTATTAATCGATAATAATCCAAAACTATATTTGGAATTATTGAATAATAAGAGATTGAATCTGCTTTTTGAAAAGGCATCAATTGAACATCTACGATTAAAGGCTTATTTAATTCTTAATGATGAAAAGTTAATTGAAGATAGCTTTGATAAGCTTGATCAAATGAAACTGTCTAAGGGTGAAAGAGTTGAATATAACACTCTTAAACTTTCTTACTATGCCAAGAAGGTAAATGCAGAGAAGTCAAAAGAGGCTTTAGAAGAGCTGGAAATCCTTTTAGATAATGCCAGAACCGAAGAGTCTAAAGAAATACTTAAGGATGCGAAAATCATCTATGAAGTATATGTAGCCAAAAACAATACTGTCCATAAGGAATTACAGAAACTGTCTAAAGAACAGAATGGTTTAAAGAAAGGCATTACTTTATTCAGATTGGCCAAGCTATCTAATTACCAGGGCAATAATGATAGTGTAAATAAGTATCTGAATGAGGCCTTAAAGTATTCCAAGGGCAGTACTTATGAACTGATTATTGAGGAATGTCTAAAAGATAATTCCAAGTTGAATGAATACTAGTCATCGCCTGATGACTTTTATTTTGTTACTATGTAGATATAAAGGAGGTAGTGAATTATGTGCACTGCTGCTGTTTATAAAACAGAAAATACCTATTTTGGTAGAAATTTAGATTATGAATTCTCTTATGGTGAAGAGATTGTAATAGTACCTAGAAACTTTACATTAAAGTTAAGACATGAAGCTGAAATCAAGAGTCATTATGCAATTATTGGTATGGCTCATGTAATAGCTAATCAGCCATTATTCTATGACGCGATTAATGAAGAAGGCTTAGGTATGGCGGGCTTAAACTTTGTTGGTAATGCCTGCTATAACGAATATAAGGAAGGTGAAAAGAATATCGCTACCTTTGAATTCATCCCTTATTTATTAGCTGTCTGCAAGAATGTTAATGAAGTAAAAGAAGAACTTTCAAAGATTAATCTTTGTACAACTCAGTTCTCTGAACAGTTACCAATCGCCTTATTGCACTGGATGGTTTCTGATAAGGAAGGTAATAACATCACTATTGAATATATGAAGGATGGACTACATATCCATGACAATAAGGTTGGTGTTTTAACTAATAACCCACCATTTGATTATCAGATGTTTAATCTGAACAATTACTTCAGCGTTTCTCCTAAAGATCCAGCAATCTTTGAAGAAGGCAAGCTATACCGTTATTCAAGAGGTATGGGTGGCATGGGTCTTCCTGGTGATTTATCTAGTATGTCTCGATTTGTTAAGGTAGCATTTACCAGAAATAACTCTAAGTCAAAGTCTGATGAAATCTCTTCAGTTTCTCAGTTCTTCCATATCCTTTCTTCTGTTGAACAACAGAAGGGCTGTTGCGAAGTAAAACCAAATGAATATGAATATACTATTTATTATTCATGCGCTAACCTGGATAAGGGTATCTACTATTATGTAACTTATGATGGTCACCAGATTAATGCAGTGGATATGCACAAGGTAGATCTGGACACAGATACTTTATATACTTATCCAATGTTGCTGGAACCAATTATTAATAATCAGAACTAAGATGGCAATGCCATCTTTTTAAATGGGCATAGATAATTGACACCATATATGACACCACTTTATAATAAAGACAGATGTCTAAATGGAGCAAATTGTTATCTGAAATTTGCAGTTTGTCCAATGATTTGAGATTTGAAGAGCTGCAAAAAGTGCTCGAAAGTTATGGATATGTGATGTCTAATCCTAAAGGGGGGAGCAGTCATTACACTTTTAGAAAGAAAGGTTGTTTTCCGATAACTATCCCTAAACACGAGCCAATCAAAAAAGCTTATGTGAGACTGGTAAAAGAAGTAATAGAAGAGGAGGAAGAGGTAGGTGCAAAATGCTGATGAATTAATCGCGAAGAACTATCGGATGGAGATAGTTCGTGATGAAGCAGAAGGCGGATATGTTGTCTCTTTTCCTGACCTTCCGGGTTGTTTAAGTAGTGGTGAAACAATTGAAGATGCAATCAAAAATGCTGATGAAGCAAAGAAACTATGGATTTATGCTGCCATAGAAGATGGGATTCAGATACCTGATCCAGATTCTTTAAATGAGTATTCTGGTCAGTTTAAACTAAGGATCCCTAAGAGTTTACACAAATCGCTGACTGAACATTCTAAAAAAGAGGGTGTTAGTATGAATCAGTATTGTGTATATCTCTTATCTAAATATGATGCGTTAAACAATTAGAAGGCACTGCCTTCTAATTTTTTTTTTAGAAAAATAGATGGGACTAACTTGCTGATAAATGTGTATATTTAAGTATTTCTAGATTTTACAATAAAGTCATAAACAAAGGAGGAATTAAGGTGTTCATCACATTCTTAACATTAATGATTGTCTACTTTATTTTTAAGACAACATTCAAAATCGTTGGTTGGGGAATAGACTTATTATTCCTCATCATCTCAGGAGCAATTTCATTGATATTTAATATCGTGGACTTCTTGTTACCTGTGCTTATTGTTGCATTGATTATTAGCTTAATTGTAAAAGCGAAGGAGAATTAAAATGATCGGAAAATTAGTAGTATTAGCAGGTGCTGCAGCTGGTATTGCAGCTTATAAGAAAAATGACAACTTCAAGGAAAAGGTTGATGCGATTGGATCAGCTGTAAAAGACCTTGGTAAGACAACTGTTGAAGAAGTTAAGAAAGAGGTTGTTAAAAAGAAAGAAGAAAGAACATCTTCTGTTACCAAGTGTGAAGATGAAAATAGCAGTGAAGTAGAAAAGGCTGATTAATCATCATACTCATCAAGTAAATTGTAAAGGGCGTCTTGTGAAAGTACGCCTCTTTTTATATCTTTGGGTATTAATCCCTGTTCATCCAGTTCATAGTCGAAGAGCCATTTAGTATCCATGTATTTAGATAGCTGTTTATAAGCTTTTTCGTTATTAATATCATTTGAAAGAATATCAAAATATCTTTCCATTCTTTGAATCCTTTTAATTGCTCTATCAACTGTTCTTTTATCCACGTCTTAAGTATACAAAAAAGCTCATCATTATTAGATGAGTTTCACTAAGAGATTAGAATGAGATTTCTTTATTACCAGTTACCTTTATGTAGATTAGAAGTGAAATAGCGGTAATGACAGTCAGGATTGTTGCACATGCTGCCACATGAACCTAATGCAAGACACGTTAGAACAGTTAGCAGGACAACTAAATTTGAAAAGTGATTAAATAAATGAGTGCTAAAAGATTATATGGCAATATTTGGTAGAATAAATAGAAAGAATAAGTTATGTATTTAAATAGTTTAAGAGTTCTAAATGTTGGAATACTGATGTTTGCCATTGCGATAATGACAACTATTTTTATCTGTAGTTTTACCAGTAGAACCAGACTGTTTTATCTATTGAAACCCTTTGTCGCCTTGGTGGCGATGTTTATTGTGATGATGATTGCTGAATTATCAATCTGGTTTTTGGAAGGTAATCCAGCTAACGCAACACTGATCAGGATCTGCTGTTTAACTATAATGTTGTGTGCTGGCACTATCGGCTCACTATATTCGGCTTGTCTTTATAATATGGCAAGAATAAGAAAACATTATTCTTCATTGCCAACTAAAGTTATTGTGTTTTTCAATTTTGCGCTTTGTGCCTTTGTAATCTGTTTGTCAGGAACTGATTTGATTTTCTATGTCGATGAATTTGGTTATTATCAAAGCGGTCCCTACTACGCTGTTATTGAATTGTCTATTGTTGCCGGTTTATTAATAGATACCTTGCTGGTTTTCTATTATCGTGAATCTTTACCTTTAAGAAATATGATAAATCTATTAATATTCGCCATATCACCTATCTGTGCTGTTCTATTGGCGCCTATCTGGTATCCGGCACCGGTTTATATGGCATTCACGATTTCCTGTTTTCTTTTATACAACATGTTTGTCAGTGAATTAACCGATCGTTTTAATGAAACAGAAAAACAATTGGCTGAGATTGAAAAGACTTTGGCGGAAAATCGTATTTCAACTATGATGTCTCAGATTCAGCCACACTTTATCTACAATACTTTAGGTACGGTTGAATACTTGTGTAAGACTAATCCTGAAGAGGCGGCAGAACTGGTACATGATTTCACTCTATATCTGCGCGGTAATTTTACAGAACTTGATAGTATTAATGTAGTTTCGCTGGGACAGGAAATTAAACATGTTGAGCACTATGTAAATATAGAAAAGAAACGTTTTCCAGATATTGAAGTTATTTATGACTTAAAGGCCAATGGATTCTATTTGCCAGCCTTATCAATACAGCCATTAGTAGAGAATTCTATTAAACATGGACTAATGGGTTTAGAAAGTGGTGGAACCGTTACTATTTCAACTTATGAAACAGATAAATATTATGGTGTTTCTGTATCTGATAATGGTGTAGGATTTAATGTAGAAGAAATATATGCTGATAAAAATAAACACATCGGCATCAGCAACGTTAAGGAAAGAATTGAATTACTTACTAAGGGAACACTTGGTATAAAAAGCGAGATAAATAAAGGAACAATAGCAGAAATATTGATTCCAAAGTCGGGGGGGGTAACTAATGAAAGCGATAGTTGTAGATGATGAAATTGCGATGTTGTCAGCGTTAAAAGAAGCGGTAGAAGCCTCGACAGATATTGAAAAAGTAGATGCTTTTTCTGCTTGTTCAGCAGTTTTAGAATATATCGAAGAAAATGAAGTAGATATTGCGTTCTTAGATATCATGATGCGTGGTATCGGTGGCATTGAACTAGCTAAAAAGATTCAGGAAGTTCATCCAGAATGCAAAATTGTTTTCTGTACTGGCTATTCAGAATACGCTATCGAAGCTTTCCAGCAGCATGTTTCTGGTTATCTGATGAAGCCAATTACCAAAGAAGCTGTTCAAAAAGAAATTGACCATATTAAGGAATTGCAAGTTTCTAAGAAAGTCTTAAAGGTAAATTGTTTTGGTAATTTTGAAGTTTTGGCCAATGGTAAACCTTTAAGTTTCAAAAGAAGCATGACTAAAGAGTTATTTGCCTATCTGATTGATAGAAATGGTTCCGGTGTTACTTCCCAACAGATCTGTGCTGTACTTTGGGAAGATGGCGATGAAAAAGCAAAACTAGTTTATTTAAGACAGTTATTCTCTGATTTAAGACACACTATAAATGAAGCTAATATTTCCGGTATTGTCAGAGTAAATGGTTACCAGTATTCTGTTGAAACCGAGAAAATTGATTGCGATTATTACAGTTATTTAAAGACTGGTTTTCCTAAATTTCATGGTGAATATATGAGCCAGTATTCCTGGGCGGAAGGTACTTGTTCAGTGCTGGCTTATGAAAATAAGAGAGACTAAATATGGATGTTAGGGAAGCATTACAGAAAAGAAGAAGTATTAGAAAATTTACTGATCAAAAAGTAAGTGATGAAGATATCGAGTTATTGCTTCATGCAGGCATGAGTGGTCCTAGCGCTGTTAACCGCAAGCCATGGAAGTTTTATGTAATTACTAATGCAGAGAAACTTGAAGCACTAAAGGATTCTAGCCGTTTTACTAAAATCACCGCTCCTTTAGCTATTGTGGTTTGTGGCAATCTATCCAAGGCTCTTCCTTTTGGTATGGCGGAGTATTGGATACATGACTGTTCAGCAGCTACAGAAAACATCTTATTGCAGGCAACAGAACTTGGCTTAGGTTCTGTTTGGTGTGGGGTCTATCCACAAAAAGGTGCTGTAAAAAGAGTAACTGAGGTATTGAAACTCAGCAAAAAAGAAGTGCCTTTAAATATTATTTATATTGGTCATCCTGATCAGTTTCCTGAGGCAAGAGACCAATATGATGAGGATGATATTGTATATGTTAAATAACTCCTGAAATACGGGAGTTTTCTTTTTAAAACAGCAAAATGACAAAAAATTGTAAAATTCGCAAAAAATTGTGACAAAAAATTGCGAGTATTACAATAATTTGTTATTATCTACTTAGGAGCTACTATGTTAAAGAGAAAAATAGATCAGTATTTACTAGAGTGGAAAAACAGAGAAGACCATAATCCGCTTATTTTGTATGGACCTAGACAGGTTGGTAAAACAACTTCAGTAGAGGAATTTGGTAAGAATAATTATGAATCTCTGGTGTCAATCAATTTTATTACCAATCCTGAGTATAAAAGTGTTTTTGATAATTTTAATCCAGACGATATTTGTAGAAAGTTGTCTTTATATAATCCTGAATTTAAGTTTATACCTAATAACACTTTAATCTTTTTTGATGAAATCCAGGATTATATGCAAGCCACCACCGCGCTAAAATTTTTTAAACTTGATGGAAAGTATGATGTGATTTGTTCTGGTTCAAAACTAGGTGTAACAAATAGTGAAATATCGAGTGTAGCCGTTGGTTATAAAGAAGAAAAGATTATGTATTCCATGGATTTTGAAGAATTTCTTTGGGCAAAGGGCTATGATAGTAATTTAATAGAAAGAATTGTTGAGTCAATGTCAAAAGGAATTAAACTGGATGATGCGACATTGGAAGTAATGAATAAGTCTTTCATGGATTATGTGATCGTTGGTGGTTACCCAAGGATTGTGAATGATTTTTTGAAGAACGGCAATTATTCAAATACACTATTCCTGCAAAGAAATTTATTAAATGACTATAAATCTGATGCGATTAAATATCTTAGAGGTTTGGATGTTGCAAAGGTCTTAAAAATCTACGATTCAATACCTTCACAATTAGCCAAAGAAAATCACAAGTTCCAATTCACTAAAGTAAGTCACGGAGCCAGATTCTCATCACATTATGAATGTATGCAATGGTTAAAAAATTCTGGGGTTGTTTTGTTGTCTAATAATATACCTTTATTAGAACTTCCTTTAAAAGGTAATGAAGATGATAATAACTTCCGTGCTTATTTCTCAGATACATCTCTTTTGATAGCTTCTTTGGATGAAGAAACAGCCACTGATTTGTTAACGGATCAAAACTTAAATGTATACAAAGGTGCGATGTATGAAAATATAGCGGTCTGTGCATTAAATAAACAGGGATATGATTTGTATTTCCATCGAAGTGAAGATTCAACTATTGAATTGGATTCACTGGTGCGTTTTAAAAACGAAATCATTCCAATAGAAGTTAAAGCTAAACAGGGCAGACATCGTTCTTTAAGTACAGCGATGGAAACATATAGATTGGAACGTGGTTTAAAATTTGGCAACTATAATATAGGCCAGAGTGAAAATGTTTTAACTTTACCGTTATTTGCTATTAGTTTTTTGAAGAAATATTTAGAAAAAATTAGAAAAAATGAAAATACTTGAACATGATGAAAATATCGTCGCTGTCATCAAAGACTTGGGCGAAGACAGTGAACATGATTTACCAGAACTTATTAAAAATGAATTAGGTGGCGAAGTGTATTGTTTACATCGCTTGGATAAAAATGTAGGTGGTGTCATACTGTTTGCCAGAAATAAAAAATATGCAGCCATTATGTCTAAGGCAATACAGGACAATCTCTTTATCAAAGAATATGTCACAATGGTTCATGGCATCCTTGATGAAAAAGAAGGAATACTTGAAGACCTGCTTTTTAAGGATTCCCGTAAGAATAAGGTTTTTGTGGTAAACAGAGAAAGAAAAGGTGTTAAAAAAGCTAAGCTGGCTTATGATGTGATCAGAGAAGAAGAAAATAAGTCTTTAGTACATGTAAGACTATATACTGGTCGCTCTCATCAAATCAGAGTACAGTTTGCCCATCTTAAGCATCCTCTAATTGGTGATCATAAATATGGAAGCAGGGATGAAGTAAAGGAACCAATGCTGTATTCTTGCAAAATCAGTTTCCCATACAATAAGGAAACTAAAATCGTAGAAAATTATCCGGAATGGTACTAAAAAATCGCTGAAATCATCAGCGATTTTATTATTCTTCATCCATTAAAGTTTTAAGAATCTCTAAAGGTCTATTAGGTTTGATATTAGTCTTTGTATTATTCAGTTTCTTAAAAGACTCATATCTTAACATAAATTCCCTTGAAGATAATCTTAAAGAAGAATTTGATAAAACCTTAATCTGTTCAAGATAGTCAGAAGTAACAGTAATTACTTTATAATCCTTAGATAATTTCTTAGATACTTCTTCAATATAAGAGTCAGCGGTCTGATTAGCCTTGGTATAAACGACAGAAATAAGCCCGTCATTATTAACCTGAGCCTTTTTATAATCCTGTTTATAGGCATCAAAGACGACAATCAGTTCAGCTGAAACATAACCCTTAAAATCAGAAACGATATCGATAACCTTTTCTCTGGCCATAAAGAAGTTGGAAGCGGCCATATCCTTTAGGTCTTCAATAGAATACATCAGATTATAACCATCAACGATATAAATGATCGGCTTATATTTAATTTCCACCGGTCTTCTATCATAATCTTCACTGACGACTTTATTAACTTTTCTAACAACTCTTTCCTTAGGCTTATATAAAGTATTCCAAACTCTTTTTAATTCATCTTCAGAAATTGAAGACTTATTATGCTTAATGGTGCCAACAGTAATTTCCTTAAAGTAATCGGCATAATTCAGGTGCATCTTTTCTTCAACTTCATCAATATCCACATAATGACCAGCACCCTTGGAAGTAAAAATAGAACCAGCCGGATTTCTTAAATCATTCATGAAATCATAATGAATTTCTTCAATGATTTCTTCCTGATTATTTGCCTTATCATAGACAGTTTCAATCAGTTCATAAGAAAGACTTTCCTTTAATCTTTGTCTTAAAGAAAGAATAAAAGAATTGAATTGCTTTAAAGGTACCTTAGCCAGAATAGAATCCTCTTCTATTGAATAAATAGAATTAACATTATTTAATTCCGGAATAATCTGGTTAATACTTGTTGAATCACAATCAATATTAATCAGATAGTAAGGTTCAAGCAATGCTGATTCATTCTTGGACAGGGCGTGTCTGATAGCACGCCTTAGGGCGTTGATTAAGTCGCCACCTTCAGTATGTTTAGGATGAGTCTTGTAATCAACGATGGTTATTTCTAAGTTAGTAAGATAAGAATTAGTCAAGATACCACGAGGGTGGTGGTTTTCCAGGTAATTAATTAAAGTACCAGTATATGAATTATTAACCAATGACTTGACTCTTAGACCATTTTCAATTGGTTTTAAAGAAACAATTACTTCGGCATAATGTCTTAAAGGTTCAAAGTGACCAACACCATATGATTCATTTAGTATAGTTTCCTTATAGAAGATAACCGGATCAGAGAAAGAAGCATTTAAGTCAAATCTTTCCTTTAATAATTTAGTGATGATTTCCTTATGCAGATCACCAGACAGCTTTAAATAGATGTGATTATGTTTTAATTCGATATTTAATTCTGGAGATTCCTGATTTAAGATTTCAATCTTGTGATAGACTTCATTGACGTCAATCCCAGTCTTTAATTCATAAGTTAATAACTGATTACTGTCACTGTTTTCATTAATAAAAGAAGGAATATAGGTTCCAACATTGATATCATTTAGTCCTTTAACAGCACAGATATCACCAGCTTCTACTTCCTGGACCTGTTTGTAGTTAAGGCCTGAATATAGTCTTATTTCATTGATCTTCTGATTATTAAAAGCTTCCTTATTGTGTAGAGTACCACTTAATACTTTTAAATGAGTGAATACTTCATTATTGATGGTGTTTACCTTATAGACATAGGCATTAAGCTTTTCTTCCTTGATTTCAGGTAACTCAATATATTTATCAATAAAGTTTAATAAATCATCAATGCCTTCATCTTTTAAGGCTGAGCCAAAGATTAGAGGAATTACTTCATTATTATTTATAGCTTCTTTTACGTATTTGATATCCAAATTGCCTTCAAGATACTGTTCCAGCAGGTCTTCATCATTTAAGGCGACAGTCTCTTCCAGGTTCTCTAAAGTACAGATATCTTCAGAAATCTTATTCTTAATATCATTAAAAACCTTAGTCTTATCAACATAGGAGATATCAGATTTATTAATAAATAAGATGATGGGAATATGATAGTTCAATAAATTATTAAAAGTAGAAATGGTATCAGTAGAGATGTTTTGTGATCCATCAATGATTAATAGAGCTACATCAATTACTTTGATAGCACGGCTGGCTTCTGATCTCAGTTCAAAGTGGCCGGGTGTATCCAGGTAGATATAATCCTTGTCTAAATAAGAGAAACGGGCTTCCTTGTTGTAGATGGTGATGCCACGATTTCTTTCTTCACTGTTGAAGTCTAAAAAAGAGTCGGCGTGGTCAACTCTGCCCTTATTATTTATCGTATTTGTCTTATATAGTAAGGCTTCACATAGGGTAGTTTTACCAGCATCTACGTGAGCCAGAGCGCCTAAAATAATTTTTCTCATAGTAATTCAATTATACACATATGATAACAAGCCTCTTTATTATAAAATTTATTAATAGCGAGGTTAATTATGACTCTACAACAAATCCTTTATGCCCTGACTATTGCCAGTGAGGGTTCAATGAATAAGGCGGCTGAAAAACTATATATTTCGCAGCCTACTCTTACTTCTTCTATTAAACAGCTGGAAGAAGAATTAAATATTACGATTTTCAATAGAACTAATAAGGGTATTGCCGTAACTGCTGAGGGCAAAGATTTTTTGGCTAATGCCCGTTCTATTTATACCCAATATGAAATGCTGGAAGAAAAGTATGGTCCAAAGGGGAGCGTTAAGCGCAACTTTGGTGTATCATGTCAGCACTATTCTTTCGCAACCAAAGCCTTTGTAAATATGGTTAAGAAATATGGCTATGACTCTTTGAACTTCTCTTTTGCGATTAAGGAGACTAAGACTCATAACGTAATTGATGATGTGGCGGAAGGCCGTTCTGATGTCGGTGTACTTTATTTAAGTAACTATAATCAGAAATACATCAAGAAACTGCTTGATACCAATGGCTTGGAATTCCATTTCCTCTACAACTGTACAGCCCAGGTTTATTTATACAAGAATCATCCCCTGGCTAAGGAGAAGTCTATTACTTTAAAACAGCTGCAGGATTATCCATGCATGTCCTTTGAACAGGGTTCCCAGGAAGTTTCTTATCTGGCAGAGGAAATTCTGGTGGAAAATACTTATGCCCGTACTATTAAGGTAAATGATAGAGCGACTATGCTTAATCTGATGCAGGGTTTAAATGGTTATACCTTATGTAGTGGTGTTATCTATAACGAATTTAATGGTGATGATTATATCGCTGTGCCTTATCAGGCTGATGATGATAACCCGAATGCAGAAATGCAGCTTGGATATATCACCAGAAAGAACACAATCAATTCTAAGATTGCGGAAGATTATATTGAGGAGTTAAAGAATTACTTTAAATAATATGGCAAGAGATACAAAATATGATTTAAGAAAATGTAGCATCTATCAGTTATTTCCTTTTATTCACAGTAAAGAGGGAACACTTAGAAAGCTGGAAGATGACTTATTAAGAATTAAGGATATGGGCTTTGACTATATCTATTTATTACCGGTCCAGGAAAGAGGTGTACTTAATAGAAAGGGTACATTTGGCAGTCCTTATGCGATTAAGGATTACTACTCAATCGATAAAAATATCGGTACTATGGAAGACTTTGAACATTTAGTAAATAAGTGTCATGAAGTTGGTTTAAAGATTATGATGGATGTGGTAATTAATCACTCGGGCTGCGATTGTGTTTATACTGAAACTCATCCGGAATACTATTTAAAAGATAAGGATGGCAATTTTACTCGCAAGGTAGCAGACTGGTCTGATGTCTATGACTTCGATTACAGTTGTAATGGTCTAAGAGAAGAATTATTAAAAATGCTAAGCTTCTGGGCTAATAAGGGTATTGATGGTATTAGGTGTGATGTGGCATCTCTGGTTCCTGTTGATTTCTGGCTTGAAGCCCGCAAGACTTTGAAAAATATTAATCCTGACTTTGTGATGCTGGCAGAATCAGTGCATAGTGGACTGGTTCAATATGCCCGTTTTAATGACTTTTATGCAGCCAGTGATAATGATTTATATGAAGCCTTTGATATCTTGTACAGTTATGACATCGCCAATGAATATAATGAGGCAACCAAGGAAAAGAAACTTGAGCGTTATATCAACTGTTTAAACTATCAGCAGGCATGTTTTCCTAAGAATGCCTTAAAGCTTTTCCATCTGGAAAATCACGACTATCCCCGTATCTATAATCTGGTAAAGGATAAGGATAGAGCTAGAAACTGGACAGCTTTTTCATTCTTGACTAAGGGTGTTTCCTTTGTCTATGCTGGGCAGGAATGCTTTGCTGATCATATGCCAGACTTCTTTGAAAAAGATGATGTCGATTGGACTAAGCTCGATAAGGAACATGTCTTATTCATTAAGAAATTAAATGAATTAAAGAAGGCTATGTTTAATGATGATGACTATATCGATATCACTTATGAGGGTGATAAGGCTATTGTCTTTAAGCAGAAAAACAAAGAAGAAGAGTACATTGGTATCTTCAATGTAAATATGACAAATGAAATTCTAGATATTAAACTAGAAACAGGTACTTATCTAAATCTGATTGATAATACAGATATTGAAATTAGGGATAATAAATATCAGTTAGATAATCGTCCAGTACTGATTAAAAGAAAGGTTAAGTGAAAATGTTAAATATATTAGTATCAATACTATTTGGTATTGTTGAGGGTATTACGGAATGGCTGCCGATTTCTTCAACAGGCCATATGATTCTTTTGGATGAATTTGTTCATTTAAATGTAAGTAAAGAATTCTATTCAATGTATGAAGTTGTAATTCAATTAGGCGCCATTATGGCGGTAGTTGTGATTTATTGGTGGAAGATCTGGCCATTCTATATCTGGGGCAATAAGAAAGGTAAGGGTCAGATTAAGAAAAGCAAAAAAGACTTAAGAGTTGGTAAGGTAGCTCTTTCAACTGATGCCTTCTTTATGTGGGTTAAGATCGTGGTTGCCTGCCTACCAGCAATTGTCTATGGCTTAGTCTTTGATGATAAGGTTGAAGAAATATATGCTTCTACAACGATTGCAGGTACTGTAAATCTTAGAACTTTTACAGTAGCAGCTATGCTGATTATTGTGGGTATTCTATTTATTGTGGTAGAAAAACACAATCAGGGCAAGGAATATAAGGTAAACAGTATTGGTGATATCACTTATAAGATGGCAATCATTATTGGTATCTGGCAGATGTTTGCAGCTATGCTTCCTGGTACATCAAGATCTGGTTCTACTATTATTGGAGCTATGCTTCTTGGTGTAAGCAGAGTTACCGCTGCCGAATTTACTTTCTATCTGGCAATTCCAGTTATGTTTGGTGCCAGCCTGTTAAAGATTCTTAAGTTTGGTTTAGTTTTTACCACAAGCGAGTTAGTAATATTGCTTGTAGGTATGCTGACTGCCTTCTTAGTATCTTATGTAGCTATTAGAACTTTCATTGGCTATATTAAGAAAAACAGCTTTACTGCCTTTGGTATCTATCGTATCGTTTTAGGTGCCTTGGTTCTGATTTATTTCCTGGTATTTAAAGTATTAATCTAAATAAAAATCTCGTGCAAACGAGATTTTCTTTTAGTCTTCTTTAATATATTCCAGGATGTCGCCAGGCTGACAATCCAGGGCTTGGCAGATTGCTTCTAAAGTTGAGAATCTGATGGCTGATATCTTGCCAGTTTTCATCTTTGATAGATTAACATTGGTGACGCCAACAATTTCCGATAGCTCCTTTAAAGACATCTTGCGGTCAGCCATGACTCTATCTAGTCTAAGTATTATCTTTCCCATATTAGAGTGTCTCGTCACTTAGCTGCTGCAGTTCTTGTCCATAGTCAAAGATTTTTGAAAGGATATAAATGACATAGGCCAGAATGAAGTAACCAAGTTCAATTTTAAAATTAATGTTTATTGAAGAAACAACCGCATTGTTAAGTAACAGATTTAAATCAGTGTAATTATTTAAGCGGAAGCATTCAATAAACTTGGCGATATTTATCAGTACACCATTAATCAGAATATAGATGGCAATGTTTCTGATGCTCTTGGTATTATCTTTATTAAATATTGAAGAACTCAGGGCATTAGAGATGATGGTATCCAGTTCTTTTAGAATTAATAAGTAAATTACAAAATAGATACAAAGGTGAATTATTGTATAGGGAATTGAGAATCTGGCAAAGGCCGGATTAGTGATAAAGACACCTTCTTTTAAGTCGATACTTAATTGGCCAATGGCGAAGGAATTGGAACTTATTTCAATAGTTTTAAAGACGATGCCAATTGTAAGTATAGTTCCAATAATGATGGTAAATATTATGGTACTTATCATGAACCATCTAATAGTTTTAATTGTTTTCTTTGTGCTTTTTAAGATTTCCTGTAAAGACATAAGGTAATCCTCCTTACAGCTTCATTATACATATAATTATCAATAAACGATAATAAATATAATTTAAACAATAAGAAAACTCGGTTTCCCGAGTTATTTATCTAAGAATTTCAATAAGAAGTCCAATCCCTTGTCCGCAACATTTAGGGCAGCCAGAGCTACATCATCTACTTTCTTTTTAGTATTTGGATCCTTGATGAACTTAATGGCATCTTCTTTTAGGTTAGTAGCCATCTTAGCGGCCTGTTTAACATTTTCATTATCCATGAACTTTTCCATGGAGCTCTTACTTACTGTTTTGTCTTCTTCTTCAATTACTACATATTCAGCATCCGGTGCCAGTTCATTGAATTTGGCATAAGCGTAGTTTTTAGCGTTTTCACACTTTTCTTCTACTCTTTCCAAGAAGCGATTTAATTCTTCTTCATTGCTTACTTTTTCAATAGCGTCTTTTAGTCTGATGGCTGCTTCATTAATCACATCGATTGTTTTAGTTGAAACAGCTTTGATTTTGGTCACCGTTTCTTCGTCCTGTCCAAAGCAAGCTCTATCAGCTTTGGCTGCTATTTCTGTGGTGATGTCCTGCATCTTTTTAATTGTTTCATCATACTTGTTCATAATGAGTACCTATTCTTTCTATCTTTAAAATATCACATATTTGTGAATAAAGTTTGCTAAGTAGCTGTTAAGAGGACAGAAGTGACTTAATTGTCACTTTACAAGCAAATTAACATAGTCTAATTATTGTATAATTACTTTATATGTATAGAAGAAGAGGTTCAGGGTTTCCTGGCGGATTATTTATATTTTTCTTTATTTTTGGTATTGGTGGATTATTTGAAGGTTTGATTTCACTATTGCCCATTATTATTACCGGCCTGGTAATCTATAATCTGGTAAATAGTTTTAATAGAAAATCAGCGAGAAAGGACTATTACAAGAGCCAATCCAGTGTTAGATATAACAGTGAAGAAAAGAGCGTGAATATTGGTATTTCTAATGCCGATATGAATAAGATTGATAAAAAACTTAATGAATATTTTAAGTCTAATCTTTCATTAGCGATTGTTGATGGAATTTCTTTAACTACCAAGTCCGGAAAGTTTACAACTGTTGATCAGTTATATCTTTCTTATGGCGATGAAAAGATTATTAAACTGGCTGATTTCAAGAAGAAATATGGTGATGTTTATAAACGTATCATGGACTTATTATTAGTCTTCGCTAAGAAGAGTGATATAAATCTGAGCACTGTTGAAGTTAAGCAGCAGAAGAAAGAAGAAGTTAAGGCTAAGCGAACAGAGGTACTTAGCGATGCGGATAAGTATATCAATAAGATTGACGCCTTAAACAAGGCTATTCCGCAGGAAGAAATCACTAATGGTCTATATCAGACTTGTGACTTATTAAAACAGATTGATATCTTAAAGGAAACAAGTCAGGATAATTCCAAGATTGATAAGTTATATACTTACTATCTGCCTATTTTAACTGATGTTTTAGAGAAGTATAAGAAGTTACAGGATGCGCCAGTTCATGGTGAAGATTTCAAGACCTGCGAAGAGCAGCTAATCAAAACAATCGTTTTAATTAATGAGGCTTTAAAGACTATCTGTTCAAATATGCAGGAAGATGACTATATGCATATTAATGCCGATATCAATACCTTGCAGTCACTTTTACAGAAAGATGGTTTCGGCACTAATCCTTTTGGTGGAGATAAGAAATAATGGCACAGCAGGATATTTATAAACTGGTTGCTGAAATGAATAAAAATAACGTTTCAGAAAACAAGAAAATCGATGATATCTACGACATGTTGGATAACATCGGTAAGGGTAATGATTATTCAACAGTCAATGAAAATTTTAGTAACGAAAAGAAGTCAGCTACTTTAAAGGATATGATTAAGCCGGCTATTAAGCCGAAGTTTCCAACTTCGATTAGAGCCTTTGACAATCGTTCTGATTGTTTCTTCAATATCCTGGAAGCGGTAGACTATGGAAGCAATAATGAGGAATACGTAAAGGGTCATAGAACGGCTTTGGAAAAGTATTACGAAATCGCCAAAAACAATACCAAGAACTTTATCACTCTGGAGGGTCAGGTAAGTGATGAATATGATAATCAGCGTATGGCTAATAATAATGATAACTTTGCGCTTGGTTACTATGATGGTTTGGAATATGTTTTAAGAGCCTTGGATAAGTCAAGAGACTTAATTGCCAAGAAAATATATGAAAATTTATTGAAAGAACTTAACTAATGAAAAAAGAAGAAAGAGAAAAATTAGTAGAAGAACTGTTGAATAATCGTCGTACTACTAGCTATGATGATTCAATCAAGATTATCAATGATGTGGAAAAACAGTTGAATCAGTTACTGGAATCTAATAAGAAGGGCATTGATGAAATTGTTGGTAAGAAGGAAGAATCTGAGGATTATTTAGCTTCTTTAAAGAAGGGTCTGGAACAGGACTTTAATACCAAGATTGAAACACCAGAAACAGTAGTGGTTGGCAAGTCCAGCAAGGAAGTCTTTGAAAAAATTAATGCTGAATTAAAAGAAGTAGTAATTGGTCAGGATGAGGCCTGTGATAAATTAACCATGGCTTTTAGAAGACCTTATGTAGTAGGCTCAAGTCCTGATAAGATTAGAAATTCAATTATTCTTTATGGCAGCAACGGTACTGGCCGTCATAAATTAATTAATACCATGGGTGAACTTCTTAAGAAGTATGGCTTAACTGTCAGCAGTGAAGTTTATCTATTGGATATGAAACGTTATCAGTCAAGCAATCAGGAATTATTGTTCCTGCAGGACTTATATGTAGCTTTACAGGGCAAGAATCCTATTATCTTAATTGAAAACTTCAAGGAGTCTTCACCAATCTTTAATCGTATGCTTAATGAACTGGTGCTTGAGGGTAAGTGTTTATTAAATCAGCGCTATACTTTTGCGAATAATCATATGCAAGAGGCCAGTGGCAAATTAAGTAAGGACGTGATTGATCATCTTTCTGGTAATAATAAGACTTTGGTCTTCATCAGTGAAGATAAGCCAGCTAAGTTAATGGATGTCTTTGGCAAGTCTTTTGTGGATAAGATTGAAGATAAGGTGGATACTGTTAAGCTTTCAGAAGAAGCTTTAAGTTCAATTATTAAGGAACTTTTAAAGAATCTGGAAAAGAAGAGTGAAGCTCAGTTTGAACTTGATTTAGTCATTGATGAAAGTGTTGAAGATTATTTAAAAAAGAACTACGAGCCAAATGATGGCGTTGATTCGATCAGTCCATTAATTGATAAGATTTATAATTCTTTGGTTAATATCACTTTAAGAAGAGATGGTATTGCCAAGATGACTTTAAAGTATGAAGATGCTTTAAAGGTTGTCTTTAATGAAGAAAGTATTAACCTGGATATTCTTTCTGATGATTCAGAAGAAAGAAGACAGATTCAGGCTGAACTTGATGAAATTGTTGGTTTAGCCAAGGTTAAGGAATACCTCTTATCGCTGGAAAACCATATCAAGATTACGCAAATCAGAAAACAGAAGGGTCTTAAGACTTCTGAAGTTTCTAAACATATGATTTTCACTGGTAATCCTGGTACTGGTAAGACTACTATTGCCAGAATTGTTTCCCGCATGATGAAGGCTTGTGGCATTCTGGAACAGGGCCAGCTTGTAGAAGTAACAAGAGCTGATCTAGTTGGTAAATATGTTGGTCATACTGCACCATTAACAATGAATGTGATTAATAGCGCCTTAGGTGGTGTACTGTTTATTGATGAAGCTTACTCTTTATATCGTGGTAAGGATGATTCTTTTGGTTTAGAAGCTATCGATACAATTGTTAAGGCGATGGAAGATCATCGCGATGACTTGATTGTTATTTTGGCTGGTTATTCTAAGGAAATGCAGGAATTCTTAACTGCCAATTCTGGCTTGAAATCAAGATTTGCCAATATCATTAACTTTGATGATTATACTGGCGAAGAAATGATGAAGATTGCCAAGTCTATTGCCAAGGGCAAGGGTTATGTCTTGAGTGAGGAATGTGAAAAGCCACTTCAGGAATATTTCACAATGATTCAGGCTAAGGAAGATCCTAATACCGGTAATGGCCGTTTGGCGAGAAATAAGGTTGAGGAAGCAATTCTTAAACAGTCTAAACGTTTAATTGAAAATCCAGATGCGGATTTCTCAGAACTTAGAATAGAAGATTTTAATATCGAAGATTAAATTATTAGTATTTTAAAAAGAAGGTTTCTGTTTAGAAACCTTCTTACATTATTGTTGATTATTATTGTAATAGTTCTTTTTATCAGCATACATGCGCTTATCGGCTAGAACTATCATGTCATGAATAGACATATTATTGTCTTTTTCTTTAACTACATAGCCACAAGAGATAGACAGGTTTTTGATATGTGTACTTTCAAAAGTAGAAACAACTTTTTGGAATTCATATTGAAGTTCAGTTAACTGACTCTCTTTAATCCTTAAGATGGCACAGAATTCATCGCCACCGGTTCTAAATACCTTGCCATATTTATCGAAGCATTTCTTCATACAAGAGGCAGCACCAATAATTAATTCATCACCACATTCATGTCCTATAGTGTCATTGATTTTCTTTAGACCATTAACGTCCATAGCTACAATTACCAGGTCATCCATATCCTTGTGTTCCCTGATAGTGTTTAATTCTTCTTCATAAGCACGACGGTTTAGTAAACCGGTCATGTCATCATGGAAGCTTAATTCTTTGATGATTCTGGTCTGTACCAAATTGTTGATACGAATTGGGATCATAATGACATAGTCAGTACTGAAACAATCAGGAAAGTGAAGCTGTTCCAGATATCAATGTAGGCAATTTCAGGATATTTGAAGATGCTGACACAGATACAGAAAATAATTACAAATATTGTTTGGCAGATAATTGTAACAAATGGAACCTGGGCAAACAGTAGCGGTATCATCAGCAGAATGCCTATATAGGTAACAGCTGGCATACTTGGATGCAGGGTGGTCAGGTAGATAGATTCAAAATACAGGATAGTCGCAAATGTATAAACATAGGCAGTATTAACCGGATTATTGATACCGCATTTTTTAATACTTATTTTCAAACAAATAAACTGAATAAAGAATAAGACAGAAGTGACAAGATATACCAGGGCGTTGGTATGGGCAAAACCGTTAGTGACAAGACTTGCCATCCATAATAAACCAAAGCCTGTTCCCGCAATTAAAAGATAGATTGTTAAGTGTCGAATATCGTTCTCAGTTATACAATCCTTATGCTTGTTGAATGTTTCTTTGTCTAATCCGCCATATAGCAGTGTTCTTTTGATTTTATCCATATTTGCCACCATTTTTATTAATTATAACAATTGTAGGATTATTAACTGAAGAGTTATTAACTCGTGAGTTAATAATCTATTTGTCTAAAATATCTAAAACTTCCTGTTTATTCCCTAAAAAGCGATAAGCATTAATGCCTAATCTTTTAGCCGCTTCAATATTGTCATAATTATCATCGAAGAAAAGACATTCTTCAGCCTTAAGATTGAACTTATCTAATAAGTACAAATAGATATCGTCATGTGGTTTAATCATTTCAATTTTGCCTGATACCACGCGTCCATCCGCTTCTCTAATAAAAGGAAATTCATTGTAAACAAAGTCAAAGCCGTATGATGAGAAGTTGGTTAAAAGATAAATCTTGTAGCCATTATCCTTGGCTTTTTGAAACAAATCTAAATTGATAGGAATAAAGACTTCTTTTTTCCATTCTTTAGAAAAGAAATCTTTAATTAATTCATGATGTTGAGGATGCTTATTAATATACAGATTAATGGCCTCTTCCTCACTCTTATATACGCCAGCGTCGCCATCCTGCCAAAGCTGGTCATTAAAAATAATCTCATTTAAGAGTTCGGCTTCTTTTTGAGGATAGCCCATATTCAATAAAGAGTTTAAAGGATTAAAGCCAATTAAAACCTGACCTAAATCAAAAATAATGTTTTTTATCATATATTAATTATAGAGGAAAGAATATGGTAAATTGGGCAATATTGGGAGCTGGTAAGATTGCAAAAAGAATGGCCAGCAGTTTAAAGAATGTAGAAGGTGCAAAACTTTATGGTATCTATGCCAGAGATGAAGAAAAGGCTGAAGTCTTTAGCGAAGAATTCAATGTAGAGAAAATATATAAAAGCGAAGAAGAATTATTAAATGATGAAAATGTTGATGTCGTTTATATTTCTTCCATCACCAGTAAACATTTTGAATATGCGAAGATGGCCATTAAACATCATAAAGCAGTACTGGTAGAAAAACCGGCTTTTATGAACTATAAGGAAGCGAAAGAAATTGTTGATCTGGCTAAGCAAAATAATGTTTTATTTATGGAGGCATTAAAGACCCGCTTTGTGCCGGCTTATATCCATTTAAAAGAAATAATTGATAATAATATCTATGGAAAAGTGTTGAGTATAAATACTCAATTATGTTCGTTCTACACAATGGAAGACTTAAAGAAGACCCATGTCTATAAGGGTTTTAATGGCGGTTGCCTCCACGATGTAGGCCCATATTGCCTATCTTATTTCGATGACTTTATAGATGATTTAAAGATTGAAAGAACTGATATCAGATATGTTGATAGTGTTGACGTCCATACAAAAGTTAACTTTAACTGTGGAAGTCTGGAAACGGCTTTTGATGAGAAAAGAGAGAAGACCTGTCTGATTAAACTGGAAAAAGGTGAAATCTTTATTCCAGATTTACATCGTCCCACATCTTTAATCATTAATGGGAATGAAGAAAGTTATCCATATATTAATGATGACTTTTATGGGCAATTAGACCATTTTAATAAGTTATATAAGAACGGTTTAAAGGAAAGTAAAGTAGTACCTTTTAAGACTACTTTACACTTGGCTTCTATATATGACGAGGTATTAAAAAACACAGCAGAGTAGCTGTGTTACTTATCGATAATATTTAGGAATTCCTCTTTATTGTTTGGGTTGCAGGCATAAACAGGGATTCTTTTTTCATAGGTAAAGTTTTCGCCCTTGTAGGTATCGCAAATACCACCTGCTTCTTTAACAATCAAAGCTCCCGCAGCATAGTCCCAAGGTGAAAGTATTTCTTCAAAATAACAGCTGGCCTTGCCGGCAGCAACATTGCATAAATCAATGGCTGCTGAGCCAGATCTTCTGATATCTCTAGAATGTCTAAAGACTTCTTTGACCTTGTCTAATGTTTCATCTAAGAGTTCTTTATTATATGGCGAAGAACCAAACAGGACTAATGAAGAAGCCAGATCATCGTTATTAACATGGATTGGGTTATCATTCAGGAATGATCCTTCACCTTTAATTGCGTAATAGCATTCATCAACATAGGGGTTATAAACCACACCAAAGATCACTTCTTTATTCTTTAACAGGGCAATTGAGACACAAGACATATTGTAGTCATAGGCATAATTAGTGGTGCCATCAATTGGGTCGATGATAAAGACATATTCATTATCCAGTTCTCTTACATCATTTTCTTCCGCAAAGAAGATGGCTGTAGGATAGACTTCTTTTAATTGTTTTATGATGTATTCTTGCGTTTCCACATCCATAGAAGTAACGATATTGGAAATATCAGACTTAATTTTGATGTCGAAATTACGGTTTAATTTAAAGTTTTCGCCGGCTTTTTTGGCGATATTGATAATTTGCAGGTATTTACTTTCCATAAAACAATTATAGTCTAGTATAATTGTTGTGCGGTCTATATTTGTAGTAAAGACGGAAATTCTCTGTACTTTAACAAGCTATGAATAAAAGCCCTTTATAGAACGTTGTATTCTTATGAAACGACAGTTGGAGGAAAAATGAATAATAAGATTAAGCGATTTTCTTTGCTGACAATGTTTGTGACAATTGAAGTGCTTTTTGCGGTTGTCCCTTTTTTAGGTTACATCCCACTTCCAGTTATCAATATCACAACATTGCACATGCCGGTAATTATTGCAGCGATGTTGCTGGGGCCAAAAGAAGGTGGAATTGTTGGTTTTGTCTTTGGTTTAACTTCTTTAATCAAAAATACCATGACACCAAATTTAACTTCTTTCCTGTTTAGCCCATTCTACAGTGTGGGTGGTACCAGCGGTAACTTTATGTCTGTATTAATTGCGATTGTGCCTAGAGTCCTAATTGGCGTGGTTGCCGGTTATGTATATCAGCTATTAAAGAAGAAAGTAAATGTAAATATTTCGATGGTAATCAGCTCAGTTTTAGGTGCCTTTGTAAATACTTTCCTAGTTATGAGCAGTGCTTATATTTTCTTTGGTCAGGAATATGCGGCAGCCAGAGGTGTAGAATATTCGGCATTATTAGGTGTTATCTTAACAGTAGTATTTACTAATGGTTTAGCTGAAAGTATTGCAGCTGGTATCATCTGTCCTATTGTGACTAAGGTAGGAGAAAGGTTAACTAAATAAATGAAAACAGTTATTGTTGGCATATCATCTTCAGTTGCGGCTTTTAAGAGTGTGCAGCTGGTTTCTGATCTGTTGAAAGAAGGTTTGGATGTAGAAGTAATTGAAACAAAAAATGCGACAGAGTTCGTCACTCCTTTGCAGTTTTCTTCTTTAACAAAACATAAAACTTATGTGAATACTTTTGATAGAGTAGAAAACTACGATGTAGAACACATATCTTTAGCTAAGAAAGCTGATGTTTTTATTGTGGCACCAGCTACAGCGAATGTGATTGCGAAACTGGCTAATGGTATTGCGGAAGATATGTTAACAACAACTTTCCTGGCTTGTGATTGTGAGAAAATTATTGCTCCGGCAATGAATACCAAGATGTATGAGAATCCAATTACTCAGGAAAATATCGAAAAACTAAAAAAATATGGAGTTAAGTTTGTTGAACCCGCTACCGGCCTATTGGCGTGCGGCGATGAAGGTAAGGGGAAACTGGCTTCAGTTGATGATTTAAAGGAAGCGGTTCTTTCTTCTTTAAGAGAAAAGAAATTGGCTGGTAGAAAGGTTTTAATTACTGCT
The DNA here is from genome assembly GCA_030526485.1 of Erysipelotrichaceae bacterium. Taxonomy (GTDB): domain Bacteria; phylum Bacillota_I; class Bacilli_A; order Erysipelotrichales; family Erysipelotrichaceae; genus Colivicinus. The sequence continues at coordinate 31,657 of JAUNCS010000001.1, forward strand.
GGTCCAACTATGGAAGCTATTGATCCAGTTAGATTTATCTCAAATCATTCTTCAGGTAAACAGGGCTATGCCTTGGCTAAGGCGGCTAAGAATCTGGGCGCAGAAGTTACTTTGGTATCAGGTCCAGTTTCAATTAAAGAGCCATATGGCGTAAATACAATAAAAGTAAAAAGTGCTTTAGAAATGTTTGAAGAAGTAAAGAAACATTTTGATGAAGTGGACTATGTAGTGATGTCAGCTGCTGTTGCGGATTATCGTCCTAAGAATGTAGCCAGTCAAAAGCTTAAGAAAAGCGATGATGATATGAGCATTGAACTGGTACGTAATCCCGATATTCTTAAGTATTTAGGTGAGCATAAGACAAAGCAGAAAATCTGTGGCTTTGCGATGGAAACGGAAAACCAGCTAGAAAATGCCACTAAGAAGTTCTTTGGTAAGAACTGCGATTTACTGGTATTGAATGACTTATTTGAAAAGGGTGCTGGTTTTAAGGGTGATACTAATGTGGTTACTTTAATCACTAAGGAAAATAATGAGAAGCTGGAAATGATGAGTAAGGAAGAGCTTTCTTATGTCATCTTAAATAAACTGATGGAGGTCTAGTATGTTATTAACAGTTGATATTGGAAATACTAATCTTACTTTGGCTATTATGAATGATAGTAAGGTTTTGGCTACATATAGACTTACTACAACTTTAAAGAGAACCAGTGATGAATATGGTATGCATATTGTGAATATGTTGAATATTCATAACTTAAAGAAAGAAGATATTGAAGGAATCATTATCAGTAGTGTTGTACCTAAACTGATGCATTCATTTACTAATGCAATTAGAAAGTATCTTGATAAGGAACCAATGATTGTTGGTCCTGGTATCAAGAGTGGTATTTCTATCAGATATGATAACCCTAAAGAAGTAGGTGCTGATAGAATTGTGGATGCGGTGGCTGCCCATAAATACTATGGGGGCGATATCCTGGTAATCGATTTTGGCACAGCAACAACTTTTGAATATATTGACGCTAATGCGAACTACTATGGCGGTTGCATCTGCCCGGGTATTGAAATCGCTGGTCAGGCTTTATCAAATATGGCGGCTAAGCTACCAGATATTGAAATCAAGCCTACACAAAAGATTATTTCTTCTGATACCATTGGCGCTATGCAAGCTGGTCTATTCCATGGCTATGTAGGCCAGGTAGAACATATCATCGAAATGTTCAAGAAAGAGACTGGCAAGGAACTTAAGGTTATTGCGACTGGTGGTTTAGGAAAGCAGATTACTAAGGCTACCGATAAGATTGATATCTATGATGGTGAACTGGCTTATAAGGGTCTGGAAATCATTTATAAAAAGAACAAATAAAAAAGAAATGGGCTTCGCAAGAAGCCCATGTTTTTAATAGATAGGATATTTAGCGCAAAGCTTATTAGCTCTGTCTTTGATTTCGTCTTTCTTTTCTTCGTACTGGTAAGCTGTCATGTAGATTAGTTCAGCAATTTCTTCCATGTCGCTTTCTACCATACCACGTGAAGTGATAGCTGGAGTACCAATTCTAACACCTGATGTTACAAATGGTGAACGCTGATCGTTAGGTACAGCATTTTTATTTAAAGTGATGCAGACAGTATCACATCTGTTTTGCATTTCTTTACCAGTTAATTCAGTACCAGTGAAATCCAGTAACATTAAGTGGTTATCAGTACCACCAGTTACCAGCTTAAAGCCCTTAGCCATTAACGCATTAGCCAGAGCCTTGGCGTTCTTAACAATCTGTTTCTGGTAAGCTTTAAATTCTGGTTTTAATGCTTCACCAAAGCAGATAGCCTTAGCAGCGATAATATGTTCTAGCGGACCACCTTGAGTGCCTGGGAAGATAGCCTTGTTGAAGTTGAATTTTTCAGCGGCTTCTTTATTAGCTAAGATCATACCACCACGTGGACCTCTTAAAGTTTTGTGAGTAGTAGTAGTTACAACATCAGCATATGGGAATGGTGATGGGTGTAATCCTGCAGCAACTAGACCTGCGATATGAGCCATATCGACCATTAGATAAGCACCAACTTCATCACAGATTTCTCTGAATTTCTTGAAGTCGATAGTTCTGGCATATGCAGAAGCACCAGCGATAATCATTTTTGGTTTTGCTTCTTTGGCAATTCTTAGTACTTCATCATAGTCAATATAGCCTTCTTCATTAACGCCATAAGGAACGATATTGAAGTATGTTCCTGAGAATGATACAGGTGAACCGTGTGTTAAATGACCACCAGCGTCCAGATTCATACCCATTAGGGTATCACCAGGTTTTAACATAGCAAATTGTACAGCTGTATTTGCCTGAGCACCTGAGTGAGGCTGTACGTTAGCGTAGTCACATCCAAATAGTTTTTTAGCTCTTTCAATAGCGATGTTTTCAACTACATCGACATGTTCACAACCGCCATAGTATCTCTTGCCTGGGTAGCCTTCTGCGTACTTGTTTGTAAGTACTGTAGACATAGATGCCAAAACAGCTTCAGATACGATATTTTCAGAGGCGATTAGTTCAATATTATTTCTCTGTCTTGTAGCTTCCGCTTCTATTGCGTTACCAACTTCTGGATCATAGTCGGTAATGTATTTCATTAATTCATCTACCATAGGTAAATCTCCTTTTACACATTAGTTAAATTATATGTGAAAAAATGAGCGATGAATCAATAGAATTGTGGATAGTGTAAAATAAAAGATATGTTAAAGAACATAAAGAACAGATTAATTAATAATTCTTTATTAAAAACCTTTTTACTGGTTAGTTTTGTATTGATTATTTTTTTCATACCTAATTTTATAAAAACAATGCCATACTATCGTGATTATGATTTCTTTCAACAATGGCTTAATTTTTATGAAGAATACTACTCTATGCTTGAGTATTCAATCGAGAATAAAACATTACCTTTTTATTCATGGCACTTATTTCTTGGTAATAATTTCTGGGCTTCAAAAAGTTATTACCTAGTTGGCGATATTTTTGCGTATATTGGTTTTTTATTTAGGAAACTTGGAATGATAAAAGTAATGACCATTTTAGCGGTTCTAAAATATTATGTTTCTGCGTTTACTATGAATCGTTATATGAAAAAGTGCGGATTTAAGAATAACACTATAGCTATAGGTTCTTTGGCATATGCTTTTAGTTCTTTTGGTGTTTATTATAGCGATCAAATCGTTTTCCATTCTTTTTACGCTTTGATGCCTCTATATTTTCTAGCGATAGAATGTTATTTTTCAGATAACAAAAAAGTTCCGTTTGCTATTATGGCGGCTGTAATGCTGTTTACTAATTGGTATTTCTTTTATATATTATCTATTTGCACAGTTTTATATTTTGTGTACAGATATTATTTAATAAACGGTAATTTAAACGGGATGTGGAAGTCCGCGTTTAAATTAATTGGCGTATATTTTATTGGCGTATTGATAACTGGTGTTCTTTTAATTCCGACTCTAATGTATATGAAGGAAAGTTCGCGATTTGCAACAAATATCGAAAACTTCTATGAACCAATCACATACGTTCATTTATTGATTTCCTTGTTGCTTCCTGAACAAATATTAAATATTACAAATCCGATATCAGGAAAATTGCTATTTTCTACAATCAGTTACCAGACAAGCGAAATTCCATTATTTACAACCGCAATAGGAGCTGTATTGTTGCCACAGGTATTTATAGACAAAAATAAGAAGTTTAAGAAGGCTTCCATTATGTTGATCGCATTATTGATTGTGATCGCCTTAATACCAAGGCTATCACTAGTAATGCATGGCTTTAGTAATCCTAGTTTCAGATTTTTTGTATTTGGCATTTTTGTTTGCATTTATATCTACTCTAGATACATTGATAACTTGGAACAAGTGAATTATGAATTATTGAAAAAAACGGTAATAACATACATTGCAGTGTTAATTAGCGCTTCAGCACTGGCGTTGTATTTGAAAGGGTTTGGCTTGCAATTGAATTTAGCTTCACTAAGCTTAACTTGTATCTTAGCTTATGCTGTATTATATGTGGTAATTGGTGTTTTATTTAAAAAAATCAATTCGCAAAAGATAGCGTTATTAATCATAGCTGAGTTAGGAATAGTTTCTGCTGTGTACAACAATTCTTTTGTTTCTATGAACAGGGATAAAGAATTCTTTAACAAGTATTTCAATTCCTTAGAAATAGAAAAAGGAACGTTTGCTGAAAATATCAATTACTTGGATCAAGATAACTATAGTTCTTACTATAGGATTTATGTTGATTCAAAATCGGTATTGTGGGATATCTCAAAAAATTTATCGTGTTATTACAAATACAATGGAACGATGACGTATGATTCAACATTTGAACCAACATGGTCAGACTTTGATAGAAGAATTAATGGTCCTAGTTCACATTGGATTTTCGATATAAAAGATGCTGATGTATTAGATTTTTTAAACACAAAGTATTTAATAGTGAGCAAAGGCGATAAATTACCTGAAGGAGATTACAGTTTAATAGATGATAATTTTAATGGCTTTTTAAAACTATATGAAAATAACAATTATATTCCTTTAGGAAGAACTGTTTCTTCTGTGGATGTTATGGATAATTTCAATAAAGAAAAGCTAAATGAAGTATTATTTGTTGAACAGGATGATTTAGTTATATTAGGTAATCTTATAAACGATTATTATAGTGAGCTAAATGAAATAGAATACTATGGCAATGAAATGCATGGTTACATCCAAAGTGATGGAGGGGTAATGTTGCTCACGCTTCCATACAGTAAAGGCTGGAAAGTATATTTAAATGGAGAAATAACAGAATTATACAAAGCGGATGGTAGATTTATAGCTATGTGCCTACCAGGAGGTGATGTATCTGTTGATATGTATTTTATGCCACCTGGCTTTAAATCTGGCGCCATTATGTCAGTTGGTGGCTTTGCTTTGTTGACTGTTTTGATTTTACTTGAAAACATGAAAAGAACTCAAAAGCGCATTGTCTAAGTATTTTGATAATATTGCAAATAAGGGTTTTTTAATTGAGTAGTATACAATTAAATTAAGGAAATTGATATGAAATATTTTGTTGTTCCAATTCTGCTAATGATTTATCTGGAATTGTTAGGAAGAAGTTTTTATAGATTTATTGATAAGAAACCATTGGAATTCGCTTTTCCGATAGGCTTTATTTTAATGATGGCTGTCACATATGTTGTGGGCTGGCCTATTACTGCCTTTAATGGTAATTTTTATCATTTGCTGATTTTATATGGAATACTAATACTTTTAAGTCTGGTATTCATTCTTAAAAATATCAGAAAGATAGATCTAAAGATTGATATTAAATGGTGGGTATTATTTTTAGTATTAACGCTTTTTCAGACATATATGTCATATAGCCGTACCTTAGGTGAGGTGCATGGCTATGACTGTGTTTATTATTTCAATACGATTGGCTTTAATATTGGCAATACTGAATTAAATAGTCTGCATCCACATTTTGGTACCTATCCTAATCTGGATATTCAATGGATAACCTATGTATTCCAGTCTTTCTATTATGTGGTGGCAGTTTATATTTATGTCTTTGAAAAATCCTTCTCACTGATTGGTTCTACTTTTGAGCTTGTTCCAGGATATGTCTGGACTTTCCAGATATTGTTGAATGCTTTCTTTGTTTCAACATCATTGATGTGTATCAAAGAGTTTAAGATTAAAAACAAGTTATTAAACCTGAGTTTAATTATTCTATTGATCTTATTTATGAATAACTTCTACTGGAATAATGCTTTTGGCTTTATTGGTAATAACTATAGAATGTCTGTTCATGCCTTGGCTACACTTTACCTGTATCGTTATGTAAAAGATAAGGATTTGAAGAACTTATATATTGTAATTCTATGCATGCTTGGTATGTGTGGTCTATCTTCAACCGGTACTTTTGCGACAGTTTTCTTACTATTTGGTTTGTTCTTCTATTTATTTGATAAAGAAAAGAATACATTAAAGATAATTGCTGTTAGTTTACTTATACCTTTAATCAATATTTCAGTAGTTAAACTGGGACAACATTTATATGCGGTTATATTACCAGCTGTTGCTTGTGCAATTGTTTATTTCTTAAATGATTTTATTTTGAAACTATACCAGAATAAGTATTTAAGATATGGAACTATCGCATTAGTTTTTATCGCATTATATGGCTTATCAGTAATCACTTCTGGTAATCTTATTGATTTATCAATGTTCTTTAATAATTACAGTGAGATAGCTGATATGTCCTGGGACTATTTCTATTTCCCTGACTTGAAACATTATATTTTCAATATTCTTTTACTGGGAACTGCTTCTTTCTATTTTGTTAAGAATAGAAAAGACCCGCTTACTATTGTTTCTGTGGTGCTGATTTTAACTTTCTTTAATCCTTTGTGTTCATATTTTGTGAATATGATTAACTGGGTTTATTACAGATGTTATGACATCATTATTAATCAGTACACGATGGTCTTATTTATCTATTTCTTAATTGAATGCTTTAAGAAAGATATTTATAAGAATATTGTTTCAGGCGTTTTATTATTGATATCTGTATATCTGGCTGCAGTGCAGATTCCTTGTTACTGGCATCCGACATTTAAACCAGATGAAGACTATAACTATGTCTATAAGATTGAAAACAAGGAAATTGAAATCTGTTTAAATGTCAGAAACCTGGTAAATGAATTGGGCTTGGAAAATCCAAAAATTATTGCGCCAAATTTCTATATGCCAACATTTATCAGAAATGGTGAATATCTGTATGGTAAGGAAAAGCGTTATAACTGGAATCAATATTCTGAAGATACTTATGGTTTATATGTAATCTTCTTCCCTAAGGATGGAGTAGATAATTTCATGCCACCAGATGATCCACTATATCCATATACTTTGGAATTTTTGGAATCAAGTGGTTATGATATCTTGGTTGTTCCTTATGATAAGTATTACTATAACTGGGAGGATGGCAAGACTCATCCAATAATTGAACTTATTGAAACAAAATATCAGCCATCAGATGCCGGCACAGATACTTATGCTGTATATTATTTAAAATAGATTTAATGATTGCATCACCAAAAGTGATGCAATTTTATATATAAAGGATATAATGTCTATACAATTTTATCGGTGTCACTAAAATTGTTTTTAATGAAAGGAGAATGAGATGTTAAATAAAATAATTAATACTTTAAAAGAAAATGTTTTTACTGCTGATGAACTAATGAATGAATGTGAAGTAAATACTTCCAAAGAACTGATCGATTTCAATAAGACTCTTAATTCTCTGATAGATGAGGGCACTGTTTTTGAAATAAAAGATAAGTTATATTTAACTGAAAACTATAAAGTTGGCAAAGTTAAGAAAGATAGAGGCTTCATCTATGTTGAGGATGACAGAATTCTGGAAATAGAGAATGCTCAGGATTTTTCTTTATTTTCAAATGATGAAATTATCTATGAACCATTTAAGCACTATGCTAACTGCTTAAAGATTGTAAAAAGAGCGGTTACCTATGTTTTAGGTACGACAACTCTTAGAAGAAGAAACCTGTATTTTTATAGTGATGATCCTAGATTTACTGAATACAAGGTTGTTAACTTTAAAGACTTTGGCAAAGAACTAAAGCCTAATTATCGTGTTAGAGCATATATTTCTAATTATCAGAAAAGAGAATTAAAGATTGATAGTATCATTGGTGATGCGAATGATAGAGATGTTCTTGTTAAGACAATTCTATTGATGAATGATGCACCTGGTGATTTTGGTGATGAAGTTAAAAAAGAAGTTAAAGCTTTAGATGATACAGTTACAGTAAGTGAAGGCAGAAGAGATCTAAGAAATCTTGATTTCATTACTATTGATGGTGATGATGCGAAAGACTTTGATGATGCCATCTATGTTGAAAGAAAAGATGAGGGATATAGCCTATATGTTTCAATTGCCGATGTATCACATTATGTAAAAGAGAGAACGCATCTTGATAAGGAAGCGCGTTCAAGAGGTACTTCTATTTATTATCCTGGCAAGGTTATTCCAATGCTGCCTTTTAAGCTGTGCGATGACTTGTGTTCATTAAAAGAAGGTGTTGATCGTTATACATTAACCTGTCAGATGAATGTTGGCTTTGATGGTGAAGTTTCTACTTACGAGATTTATCCATCAGTAATCAAATCTAAACATCGTATGACTTATAGTAAGGTAAATAAGATTTTAGATCACGATAAAGAGTTATTAGAAGAATATGCTGATATCTGTCCAATGATTTATACAGCTTATGAATTAAGCAGAATCGTTGATAAGTTAAGAAAGTCTAAGGGTGGTATAGAGTTTGAATCTAATGAACCAATTATTATCGAAGAAGATGGTAAGGTGGTTGATATCAAATTAAGAACTCAGGGCAAGGCTGAAATCTTAATTGAAGACTTCATGATTCTAGCTAATGAAACCGTAGCCAGCCATATGTTCTATTTAAATTATCCACTGGTATATAGAAACCATGATTATCCTAAACAGGATAAGATTATGGATTTTATCAGACATATGGAAGACTTGGGTTATGTCTTTAAAGGCAATAAGTTGGAACTAAAGTCTTCAAGCCTGCAGAAGTGTTTGAGCAGTTTTGAAGGTAAGGAAGAATATTCCTTGGTAAGTAATATGTTACTAAGAAGCATGGCTAAGGCTCTTTATGAGTCTACTTCTAATGGCCACTATGGTTTGGGCTTGGAACACTATTGTCACTTTACTTCACCAATCAGAAGATACCCAGACTTAATTGTTCATAGAATGCTTAAGAAATATATCTTTGAAGGTAATACTACTGATATCGACTTGGATAATCAGAAAAATGAAGAAATGGTTAAGAACTGTAATGCTACAGAAAAAAGAGCGGTGCAGATTGAAAGAAATATCTTGGATTTAAAGCGCTGCGAATTTATGAAAGACAAGGTTGGCCAGATCTTTGATGCGATGATTTGTTCAGTAGTTAAGTATGGCTTCTATGTTGAATTAGGCAATACGGTAGAAGGCCTGGTTCATATTTCTAAATTAGGTGTTGGTTTTGTCTTAAATGATGATGAAATCACTAATGGTGAGATTTCGTATAAGGTAGGCCAAAAGATCAAGGTCAGATTAATAGATGTTGATCTGCAAAGAAGAAATATTGACTTTGAGATTGCCAAGAAAAGAAGAAGCAAGCCACAAGATTTCTACGAAGTAAGATACTATTAATAAATGTCCTTGGAGAATTATCCAAGGACATTTTTAAATATAGGCGTATTTAACTGTTGTTTATAACGATATTTATCGTCAAAGTACTTATTGAATCTTTCTATATTGGTAAATTTAGAATATTTTAATTTAATAATGCGATAGACACTTTCATTTATTCTTTCTTCACTGATTTCACCATTAATTACAGCATCCTTAACAGCGTCAAAGGCTCTTCGATAATTGGTTGGCATCAGGATAATATCAACCCCAGCTTTAATAGCTTTAACGGTAGATTCTTCAACACTGTAGTTTTTTGCGATTGCACCCATTTCCATAGAATCGGTAATAATTATTCCATCGTATCCCAGTTCATTTCTTAATTTGTTAGTGACTAACTCATAAGATAAAGTAGCTGGTTCATCATCACCTGTTACATTAGGCGCAGAAATATGGCCGATCATCGTAAATTCGGTATTGGCTTCAAAGGCACCTCTAAAGGTGTACATTTCACAATCCAGCATTTCTTCCCATGTTTTATAGGTGTAAGCCGGTTTATAGTGACTGTCATTATAAGTATCTCCATGGCCTGGGAAGTGTTTTACACAGGAATAGATACCTGTATCATGTAAACCAAATACATAAGACTGAACCATCCAGCTGGCAGCGAATGGATCAGAGCCAAAGGCTCTATCGCCGATAACGGTATTTAACGCATTGGTATTTACATCAGCTACCGGTGCGAAGTTTAAATCGATGTCGTATTTTTTAAGATACTTACCAATCTGGTAACCAACATTATAGGCGTAGGCAGGATCTCCTAATTTAAGAATGTAATTCATATTCGGAAAGTCTTCAACGATATCGAAATTTGGGTTATTGGCAATTCTACTGACTGAGCCACCTTCTTCATCAATGCTGACAAATGGTGAAATCAAATGTAACTTATGCAGCTTATTATTTAAATTGATTAACTGTTCTTCAATTTGAATATTTTTAGCGAACAAAACAAAGCCACCGCATGGATACTTATAAAAGTTCTCTATCATCTCTTCATTTAAATCAGTGTAGTGATTTTCATACGAATTATTGAAGTCCAGGGCTTCAGGTCTAATGATAAACAGCTGACCTATTTTTTCTTCCAACGTCATATTGTCAACGATGTTTTGAACATAAGAAAAAGATGCTGCCTGAACATTGTGACATGGCAATGTAAAAAGCAGCAATCCACAAAATATAAATGTAAGTAAACTCTTAATTTTGAATTTCATTATTTCTTTTTATCGTGATTTAAATAAGATTCAACATAGTATCTTGGTCTCTTTTTGGTTTCAATAAAAGTTTTACCAACATATTTGCCAATAATACCCAAAGAGACAAGCTGTACACCGCCTAAGAACCAGATTGATACAAATAGCGATGTCCAACCCTGTATAGTATGACCTGTGAAATGCCTAATCACAGAGTAAATTACAGCTAAAAATGAGAAGAAAATAGCCAGAAAGCCCATTACCATAATCAGGGTTAATGGTTTATCACTGAATGAGGTAACTCCATCAAAGGCGAAGGCCATCATTTTCTTAAGAGGATATTTTGATTCACCTTTCAAACGTGGATTTCTCTTGTAGTAAACACAATCTGTTTTGAAGCCTAATTCAGTGGCGATACCTCTTAGGAATAAATGTTGTTCTGAATATAGTGATAGTTCATCTAAGGCACGGTTAGACATTAGTCTAAAGTCAGCACTGTTATAGACAGTTTTTGTACCTAACCAGTTCATGATCTTATAGAATGATTCGGCTGTAAATTTCTTAAAGAAACTGTCAGATGTTCGGTCGTTTCTAACACCATAGACAATGTCACAGCCTTCATAGTATTTCTTTATCATTTCTTCAATGGCGTTTACATCATCCTGCAGATCAGCATCGATAGAGACGGTCATATCTACTTCATCTTTAACTTGCATTAAGCCTGCCAGTAAAGCGTTCTGATGTCCTTTGTTGCCAGCTAGATTTAAGCCATAGACATATTTACTCTGTTTATGTGCTTCACTTATAACTTCCCAGGTTCTATCTTTAGATCCATCATTTACATAAAGAATAAAGCTATCGGCTTTAACCAGTTTCTTTTTGATTAAAGACTTTAAGTAGTCATTTAAAACAGCATTAGTATCAACTAATGCTTCTTCTTCGTTATAGCAGGGTACAACAATTGCGAGTCTTTTAATCATTTTGTTTCTTTTCCAGTTCTTCTACTTTTTTCTTTAAAGCAGCTAATTCGTAATTTAAATTAATAATATCTTCATTATGTCTGCTTAACTTTAAATAAACATAGAATGTTAAGCAATATAACAGGAAGATAAAAATAAGGAATACGGTGTTTGATGGAACGATGATTCCTAATAATCCAGATAGTTTAATTACGATATCTGGGAATATAGAGATTAAAATCATACCAAGAGCCCATAAAATCCAGACCATGGCATATTTAATATTTAATCTGTTTTTAATAACGCTTCTAAGTACATATAGAAGGGTAATAATAGATACAGTTAATAAGATTGTATATAACATATAAGGACCTACCATTGGATAAATAGTATTGATACTATTTGTGAGAACATAAATTTAATTGATTTAAATGGACTGACAAAGTAACTGGTACCAGCTTGTCTATCAAGCATTTCGACCTGAACTTCTTTGACCTTGTATCCTCTTTTCAAAAGATAACAAACAGCATCTGGTTCAGCGTGAAAGTTCATAGATTCAGCGAAATCTTTAATGACTTTTTTGCCTAATGCACGCATACCACTGGTTGGATCGTTAATTGTTTTGCCTGTTTTAATCTTAATTAAAAAGCTAAGAATTCTAGATCCCAGCATACGCATACTTAAAGGTTTCTTTTCGGTTACAAAACGAGAACCAATTGAGTAGTCATAACCATTTTCAATTTCTTTGATAACAGACTGAACGTATTTAGGCTGGTGCTGTCCATCGCCATCAATGCAGATTACACAATCATAGTTATTGTCATATGCATATTTAAAACCAACTCTGGTTACGCCAGCCAAACCAACATTTACACTTAAATCAAGTATATTAAAACCATTTCCCTTAGCAATTAAAGAAGTATCATCAGTACTATGATCATTAATGATTAAATAGTCATATCCAAATGACTTAATATCGTTAACAAGATTGGCAATGTTATCTCTTTCGTTAAAAGCAGGAATAATGATTAAAGTTTTCATACATATTATTATAACTTAACACTATTTTCTTTTGATATAGCTAGATAGATAGTTTAACAGTGTTTTAAACTCGTTGGTTCTCACAAACAGCAATGAGGTAAATAAAGCAACAAATAAGCAAATAAAACCATTAACTACCCAGTTCAGGTAATTGTTTACTGGAATTGTAATCAGGTTTGCAATATAAGTGTTAGCTATTATTACAGCCAGATATAAAAATTTCTTGAAAACAATCTTTAAATCTAAATTTAAATCAGAGTGAATGGCTAGTAATTCGTCGCCAATCAGCAATGCAATTTCTGAAATGATGGTTGCCAGTAAAACACCTTGAGGGCCAATTTTAATTGCCAATAAAATAGAAAGCGATACGTTTAAAAACATTGCTAGTGTAGTAAAAGGCACTTCCTTGTTTACCAGTTTTCTAGAGATAACCACCATTGAAGATGGCATTTTCATTACGTCCAGTAATAGAATTGTCGACATCAGATAAGTAATACTCTTGTCTAAAACGTATTGCTGTCCAAAGAATAGTTTGATGAAGTCGTTGGTTAAGACATTTAGACATGTTACAAAAATAGAACAGATTGCAAAATAGAAAAACATTGAGAAGTCATATTGGAACTTTTTATCTGTTGAATCTATATTGTAGTTCTTTATTATTTGCGCTTCGATGGCGTTTGATATCTGTACAACCAGAGCTTTAATAGCATTTACTATGATGTAGTAATACGAAAGTTGACCAACAACGATAGTGCCACAGAATTTAGATAAGACGATGTTGTCGGTACTGTTGTAAACGAAGTAGTTAATGTTAGAAACAAAAAGCGATTTGGCATAGTTGAAAATATCTTTTTCTAATTGTTTATTTGTTTCTTTTAGATTGGTATCAATGTAATGGTATTCCTTTTTGAATCTAAAAAAGATATATGCTGCAGAAATTAAAGTTTCGATTGTTAATAATAGGATATAAATCAATAAGTTCATGGTTTTGATGATAAAGAAAATCTTTAAAACCAGGAAGATCATCATAGCGATTAGATCGCTAAAAATAATGACATATCTTTTGCCATCGCATTGAAAACAGGTTCTAGGACAGATTAAAAGATTATATAGAACAGTCTTTAATAAAAAGGCTCCAAAAACAATTTGCAAAAAAGCTTTATTTCCTTCGATATCAATAATCAGATTAATATTGAATAAAATAAATAATCCGAAGATAAAAATGCCAAGAGCTACTTTTTTAAAAATGTGTTTATAGAAGCTGTAGACTTCAGATATTTTGTAATGGTTGTTTTCGGCAAAGTATTTATACAGGTAGTACATGCAGGCGTCACCTACACCAAAGTTTAAAAGAATAAGCATAGACATGGCGTTTTCAAAAACACCAATAACCCCTAGATTATAGACTCCTAAATAATCACTGATGTATTTTCTAATGGCAAAGCCAGTCAGCATTACGCAAACCTGATATATTATGCCTACATATAAATTCTTTTTTACGACGTTACTTTGCATCAAATTCTCCGTTTTATCAGTATTAACATTCTAACATTTTATTGATGTACACCAAAAATTAACTAAATAAGAAGTGTATGTGAGAAAATATAAGAATGAAACAGCCACTAGTATCAATAATTGTTCCAGTATATAACTGCGAACCATATCTAAGAAGATGTTTGGATAGTTTATTAAAACAGGACTATGCAAATTTTGAAGTGCTTTGTATAGATGATGGTTCAAAAGATAATTCTGCTCAGATTATAAAAGAGTACCCTTTTAAATATTTTTATCAGGAAAATGCTGGACAGGCTGCAGCTAGAAATAGAGGTATTGAATTAGCTAATGGTGAATGGATCTGTTTTGTAGATGGTGATGATGCAGTTAATGAAAAATATCTTTCGTCATTAGTGGCAGGTATTAAAGAAGATGTTGGTATGGTGGTTTGCCGAATCAACAGAATTAATGAAGATGGTAAATACAATGTTGATGTCATGAAAAAGTATGGTGTTATCACAGCCAATGAAGCTTTATGTACTATTAACATCGGGCCTACTAACAAACTGATTAAAAAAGAAATTATTGGTAAGTGCCGATTCATAGAAGGCAAACTTCGTTTTGAAGATATTCTGTTTACGCCAGAACTATTGGTTAATGCCAAGAAAATAAACGTTATTGAAGATGTCTTATATGATTACTATGTTCGTGAGAACTCAACAATGAGACGTTTTGATAAAACATTAGATGACATCTTTACTGTCTTAGATAAATTATTAAGTAAAGATTTCTACAAGGAATATAAAGAAGAAATAGATTATATTGTCTTTAAAAATGGCTTGTTTGGTCATTTTTCAAGAATAGTATATTTTGATAGAAACACTTTTAAGAAAGAACTTAAAAAAGCTTCTGACTATATTAAGAAAAACGTACCTGATTACTGGAATAATAAGTACATCAGAAATGATAAACAAGCTTATTTCTTTGTTGGCACAAGATTATTCAAGATTAACATGTTAGGCATTTTGGCCTTACCTTTAAAACTAATGGAAAAGAGGGTTAACCGTTAATGTTTTACTTTCTTATTCCATTTGTTTTAAGTATTTATTTTGAATTCTTTGGCAGATGGCTTGCATATAAATTCGATATAAAAATGGGCCTATATTTACCATTAGGCTTTTTTAGCTTTTTAGCTCTTATTTATCCATGTTTATTGCTGACAATTAATAATGTATCGTTTTATATTCTACTGATATTGTTTGGATTGCTGGTTCTACTATCTCTTTTCTTTATAGTTAAAGATCTTAAGAAACTGGATAAGAGTATCAATGTAAAGAGCCTTGTTTTTTTATTGGTGGTTACACTATTGCTGACTTATTATTCATACAATACAAGTCTTGGTAACTTACATGGATTTGATGCAGTTACGTATTTGAACTTTGTAACCAATAATATTGGTAACAAGGCATTAAACAGCAAAGATATTTATTTAAATGGACCAGCTGAGATATCTACCAACTACTACAATGGCCAGGTTTATTATTATTTTGCTGGAGTTATAGTTTATGTTTTTGGCAAAGTAGCAAGTTTATTAAAACAGGAATTTTTCTACGCAACTGCATATATCTGGACATTCCAGATTATGTTTAATCTGCTGTTTGCATCACTTCTTTCAGAAACAATAAATATAGTTAAAAATAAGAAAGTTATATACCTGCCTTTATCTATATTGATATTCATTTTTGGCAGATATTATTTCAACAACATTTATGGATTCTTTGGAAATTCATTATTAACAATCACGATAAGTTATGTAAGTTTATTTACATATCTATATTTCAAAACAGATGATAAGAAATATCGTCTAATCTCATATGTTTTATTAACAGGTGGGTGTTGTTTGAGTTCCAGTGGAATCTATATTTTAATATTCTATTTATTCGCTTTATATTTCTTTGATTATGAAAAGAATGAATTGATGAATGAGTATTCAATTCTAGTGGTTTTGCCGCTATTGAATGCAATAAATATGGAAAGATATCCATTGATATTTGTCTATGGAATTCCATTATTGATGTTTATCTTAATTCGATATTTAGGCAAGTATATCAGTGAACTGATTTCTAAATATAAACTTATTAAGATTTTATTAATTGCTGTGTTTATTTTGACATTTGTAGTGTCGCGTTTTTATAGTAATGGATTATTTGATTTCACAGGTTTATTGAATAATCTAAGCCAAAAATACGACATGACAATTAACTATTTTTCATTTGTGGATGATGGGTTGTTGTTAATTGTTTATAAGATTTTTGTGATTGCAGTTTATTTATTGGCTGCAATTAAAGATCATAAAAAGCTATATATGATGTTTGGATTAATACTGATTATTGCGTTCTTTAATCCATTCTCGTGCAATGTGCTAAATCATTTTGTGAATGTCTATTATCGAGCATATGTATTAATAATCAATCCATTTACTCTAATATTGATGTTTGACTCAATAATGGAATTATTAGAAAAGAAATACATCTTTTATTTGGGTATTTTGCTAAGTGTTGTAGTAATACTGATTTCAAATCCTACAAAGCCAATTTATTATCACTATCAGCACGAACCAGAAAAAGATTTTAACTACATCTATAAGATGAACAATGACGAGATGGATATTGTTAGAGAACTAAAGGAATCAATTAATTTCTATGGTGAAGAAGATCCATACATCATCACCGGAAATATTCTAACTCAGAGCATGATTCCAAATGCTCATTATCTGTACGGCAGAAACTTCTTTGTATCAAAGAACTGGTCTGAGTCTGAAAAAGAATTATATGGCATTTTCTATACACCTGAATATTTAGGGGATGAACTGGTTGAAAATCCTGATTATGACCAAATGCATCAATATCTAAATGATGCAGAAGTTAATTATGTTGTGGTAGATAAGCGAGTTGAATACTTTGATCCTGAACAGAACAATTATTACTCACTTATATATAAGGTAAATAATACTTGCGGTGTATATCCGGCATATGAAAATGATACGTATGTTATTTACCGATTTGAGTGGAAATAAAAAATGGTGTAAATTAGTCTATTCAAGCAGTTAACTAAATATTCTTAACTGACTTATACAGATTAATTTACACCATCTATTTCTGTTAAGCATTAAATTTGTTATTGTTGATTAAAACTATAACTCTTATTTACCATTGCCATTTTTCTTTCTATTTAGCATGAATTCTTTGATTTTATCTTTATATTTTAAAATTTCTTCGTTATTTAGGCGTCTATTTTTGTTAAATACCTTGTTTGATATATACAACCAATCTTCTTCTGATGTATGGCCGCTTTGCGATCTCTTTCTGTTGCTTTCGCCAAAGAAGCCTGGGTGAGCCACAGCAAATAGATTAATTTTCATATCATTTATTTCATATGAATGGTCGTGTTTTCCTTCTAATTGTTCATTAAGGAAATCGTTGTAATTACTTATTGGTTTAAATTCTGTATCAAGAGCTGACAGACATTCTTCATATACATCTTTACCAAGACAAATAATATTTTCGGGCTGAAGGTAATCTACGAGTTCCTTAAAATAATCTCTAACGGTATAGTCCCCAGTAATCGTTCTGCATTCGCTAGACCATAACTTGAAGTTTCCGCCACTTATGGTTTTTGAAGTTCTATACAGAGGAATAAAGTTCGTAAAATACAAATCATCGTAATTGTTTTCGTGAATATCGTATTTATCATCGAGTATGTGAATGTATCTAATAAGATTTTTATCAGATGCCATTATGTTTTTAAATGAATCAAGGTTATCTTTTGCGGTGAACTTCTTTAGATTGGGAAAGCTTTTTATCTTTTGAATCAGAGGATCACTGTATGCAAGACTGCCGTAATCCTGGCCAACAATCATAAATTTAATCTTTTTATGATTTAAACCCTGCCAGTATGTCCACAGATTACCTTTTTCAGCAATCCATTCATCATCAAGTCCTTTAAATAACCCCGAATCCTTACCATCTTTATTAAACACAACTAGCCTGTTACCTCTTTTAAGAATATCTTCCAGTAATACATCTTTCATAATTATCTCCTTATCCGTCTTAAACCAGTATTTGTGGATTTCTCTCATAAATGTTTTTGTGATAGGAAATCCACTGTGTTCACCAATAACACTATCTATATTGCAATATGGGCAAATAGCTGTACCGCTTCTATCTTCTATCCATTCATTTATCTCATTTGGGTGAAATATGCTTGTGCAGTTAACGCATCCACATACATTGTCTTTTATTAGTTTTTCTTTATGGTTAATAGTATATTTATAGGCTTTTTTATAATTATAATTCTTACGCATATTGTTTCTGATGATAAGTATTAATTCAACTGCACACCTCTTGCCACTTTGACCCTCAATAAAATTTCCTTTAAAACTTCTTTATTAATAAATACTCTTTTACCAAAAGGATTAACAATTACACCAGATACATTTTCTTTTTCTAATGTAATCTTAATTAAATCTTCAATCTTCATGCTTATTACAGTTTTTGACATCATTGAGTTTTTACACTGTTTACTATTTGTAAATAAAGGAATCCACTCAGTATCATCTTCAACCAGATTTAATGGATCAAGTGCAAGATATCCTGTTTCTTCACATTCTTTATATTCTTCGATTGTCATGTCAAATATTTGACGTTCCTCAAATAAATCTGCGGGATCTATTACAGGAACTGGAACTAGGCCACCTTCCGCCATCCTTTCAATGATTGCGTCATATATATTGGAATAATATTGTTCATTATCTTTTTCGTCTTTATTTCGGTATAAATCCTCTATCTTGTATGCGATATCTATATTTTTAAAATATTCAGGATTTGGATCTCTTGCATCTTCAAGTACATATACGGCTTCAGTATATCTAAGTGCAGTAGTCCAAATATCAACAGGAAGATAATTCATAACGTTCTCTAACATATACATAGGAATTTCATACATCGCTTCTGCCATTGAGCCTGCAATCGCAGCAATTGTATCGGTGTCGCCACCTAGCCAAACCGCATTTCTAATTACTTCTTCAAACGATTCACCTTCCATAAAAGCAGTTAAAGCTAAAGGCAGAGCATCCATACATGAAACATCATTTCTTTCAGCTTCTTTTAATTCGCGAAGTGTTTTAGATAAATCATAACCAAAGTCTTCTTCTACATACTCCTTAATTTCTTGTTTAGATTTGCCATTCCTTGCTAGAAAAATTACGGCAGCTACACATTGTGCACCTTTAATTCCCTCTGGATGATTATGGGTAATTTCTGCAGAGTATTGTGCAAGCGCCACTGTTTCATCAAGCGTTTCTTTGATCCAGCCACAAAACGAACATCTCATTGCTGCACCATTTCCGTATGAATAATATGGATGTGGATTATCCTTTTTCAACCATTCCTTAAACCTCCTTCCATATCCGGCATGTGGATATTTCTTACCCCACGCTCTCATGGCATCAATCATGTATTCTTGCATTTCATCAACGCTGTTTGTATATGACTGATACAGAGCATCAGCAATGGCTACAGTCATTACAGTGTCATCGGTAAATCTGCAATCTTTATGAAATAACTCAAAGTCTTTTCTAATATTGCCTTTTCTAAATTCGAATCTTGAACCTACTACATCTCCAATAATTGCTCCAAACATATTTAAAATCCTCCTTTATTTAGTTAGTTACTTCTTTTATTAAGTTGATTAGATATTCTTCTAATTTGTTATTGATAAATTCTTTAGATGATTTAACACCCTGATATTCAAGATCCATATAAAACATTTTGTTCTTATAAAACTCCAGGTATTTACATGAATCTAGTAAATCTTCTTGTCTAAGGGTTAAATGAGAATAAACTACACTTTCGTCTGAATAGATTCGGAAATTAAAGAAATTAAAATATCTATCTTCTTCTACTTGTTCTTCTTCCTCTGTTAGTTCCAATTCGATCTTTTCATCTATCATTCTTAATCGCCTCTTTTCTTGTTACGCCTACATAGTATGTTTGACCGACACAAAAAAGGTCTCGTATAACGAGACGTTAGAATATATAATAAAAATGAAAATAATATGGCAATTAAATTTGTAAGAGCAGACATAACAACTATCAAAGCAGACGCTATTGTTAACTCCGCTAACCCAAGACCGGTGGTAGGCGGTGGAGTAGATAGTGCTATTTATAATGCGGCTGGAAGAGAAGACCTTTTAGAACAAAGAAAAAAGATAGGTTCCATAGATAGAGGGCAAGCTAGAATAACCTGGAGTAAGAAGTTGAACTGTCACATAATACATACTGTTGGCCCCAAATGGATAGATGGAAATCATGGGGAGTTTGATACTTTAAGGGACTGTTATAGAAATTCATTAAATCTTGCATATAAATATAGATGTAAATCAATCGTCTTCCCTTTAATATCTGCTGGCGTGTATGGTTTTCCAAAACAAGAAGCACTAAAGATTGCGCTAGATACAATTAATGAATTTCTTTTTAGAAATACACTGGATGTTACACTATGCGTTTTTGATGAACAGTCTTTTGTGTTGTCAGGCAAAATTGCCGATGTAGTAGAAGAACTTATCACAAGGAAAGAAAGCGAAGACAAATTAAAGGAAGAATACAATGCGTATTTCGATTTGGTTAAGCAGCGTACACAAAAGGCCAATGATTATAAGCCTGGACATAAACAAACATATTCCTATAGAAATGAACTGTCTCACATAAATCTTAGCTTTGGTGAAATGTTGAGGCGATATATAGATTCTTTAGGACTTAAAGCAAGCGAGATTTATAAAACCGCAGGAATACCTAAACAGTCATTCTCTAGAATGTTGTGGGATGTAAACATTCCAAAGAAACACAGTGTCATTATGATTTGTATTGCAATGAAGTTAAATCTAGAGCAAACAATCGACATGTTATCTCGTGCCTCTTGTTCTTTTAATCCGGCAAGTGAGGCTGATAAATGTATTATGAATTGTATTAAAGAAGGTGTGCATGATCTTAATTCAATAAACCAGGCATTGGCTAAATTGAATTTAGATTATCAACTGTAGAAATTAATAAAATGCATATAGAGTAGTATTAATTGCGAGGAGATTTGATTGATTAATCAGAGACATGCTTTTATTTGTTTTTGGTGGAGTCGACCAAAGAGCGTAAATACTTACTATGGTATAATTTGATGTATGGCTATTCATAAAAATCAAATTAAATCTTTGATTTTATCTTTAATTAGCACATTAGCATTTTGTTATCTAAATAGTATTGAAACAAGTGATGTGATTGTTTTTGCAATCACATTTTTCTTATGTTTCATATTCTTTAAAAAAACAAAGAAAACAGCAGATATTTATACAAGATTATTAGCAGTTATTCTTTCGGTATTACTGTTGCTTGGTAAATATCCGGTTTATATTTATGAGTCAACTGGTGTATATCTGATATTAAAAATGTTTATTACATTAATTGGATCGTATCTGTTCATTAATAGATTCACATCTGTTATGTTTAAGTATTTTGATGATTTAAAGGTGCAAGAAGGAAATGATAAAACAGCTAAATGGATTTTCTGGTTGTCATTCATAATTATCTTTATTGCCTGGATACCTTCCTGGTTAGCTGAATATCCTGGTAACTTTCCACCAGATACTATTAACCAGATAAGACAGACATTTGGCTTATATCCATACAGAAATGCCAATCCGTTAATCCATACACTGATTATTCAGGGGCTATATAATTTATTCTCTTTTATTAAAAACAACAATCTGATATTTGCACTAATAGGAATGGTGCAGATGGCAGTAAATGCGTTTATATACTCATCTGTAGTGAAATACGTATATAAGAAAACCGGAAAGAAAAGTTTAGCTCTTTTAAGCATGTCTTTCTATGCTTTTATTTCGTATAACGCAATTTATAACTCATCTATATCTAAAGATGCGATGTATGCATCTATTTTGGTATATCTGGCAATCTTATTAAGTGAATATACGGATAGTGATTCTATATTCAAAAATATTATCTTTATAATTTCTTTCATTCTTTATGGATTGATGAGAACGAACGGTTACTATTCATTAATTATCTTGATGGTCTTTGCTGTAGTTGTTGGTCTATTTAAGCATAAAAGAAAACTATTTGTTCTAATGATTGTAGCATTTGTATTGTGTTCAGTTATTAGAACACCAGTTTATGCATCTTTTATGAATTGGGCTAACAGCAATAATGAACTCTTAAAAATTGATGATGATGAACCGGCTCCAGTATCGTATTTTAGAGGTTCTTTCTTCAAGGTAATGACTTTTCAACAGGTTGCCAATGTTGTTGTTCATGAACGAGAATTGAATGAAAAGGAAACATGGCTGATTGAAGAATACTGTTCTTTAGAAGGAATAAAGAAAGCTTATAATCCTATTCTGGTTGATCCGTTATTTGAACAATTAAAAGAGGAGACTAAGGCTACCCGTTTGGATATTAGCTATTTTGAATATCTGAAGCTTTGGCTGGAATTGTTTATTAAGTATCCTGGTGACTATTTAGAAGCATATGTAAATATGACCAGATATTATTTCTATCCTAACAGATATGTGAAAACTTATTATGAAGGTATTCGTGAAAATGACGTGAATATCTATAAAGAAGAAATTGTAAGTGCGAAATTTAAAGAGAATCTTGATGAATTCTATGAATTTGAAAGAAAACTGCCAATAGTAGGAACGGTGTTCAATCCTGGTACAAGTACGTTTATAGCGATTGCTGCATTGATTTATGCAATCCGAAAAAGAAATACTGTTTCCGCAATGGGCCTTATGTTGAGTTTTTCTAATTTCTTTATATTAATGGCTTGTGTTCCGGTGAATGATGAATTTAGATACATCTATCCGATTGTGGCTTCACTGCCATTTATGTGCGCGCAGTTTTGTGTGAACGAAAGGAAAATAGATGAGAATTAATATTTTATTAAAGGCGATTACATCTGTATTATCTTTTCTATATATAACCAACAATAAAATAGGTATAAACAGTATCTATCCTTTAGTAATGGTTGCGTTAACTTATTATTTTTATAAGAATATAAATTATGAGAAAAATATTTGGACGAGACTGGCATCTGTTATTTTTGGTTTATACGGAATTATCAGCATATTCCAGGTAAATGTGTATGAAGAACAGTTGCAAAGACTTCCTGTTCTTTTGATGCTTATTAAACTATTGGTAATTTTCTTTGGTATTTATTTCTTTGTGAATTATTCTCTTTCATGGTTGTATAAAAAGATAGATAATCTTGAATTAAAGAAAAACAATAAGTATACAGGTAAACACATTTTCATAGTATCGTTTATTTTCTTGTTGATTATGTATCTACCAGTATGGTTAATGGAATATCCTAGCAATGTAAGTCCAGATACACTTTCACAAGTAAAGCAGATTTTAAGTGGAGAATACATTAATCATCATCCTTTTGCCCATACAATGTGGCTTAAGGCTTTAATGATGTTCTCTAAAGACCTAAATATCAGAATTGGTATAGCTGCTTTACTGCAAATGATAATTAACGCTTTGGCATTTAGTTATGTGTCAACTTTCATATACAAGAAAAGTAAATCATTATTGTTAACAGTGATTTCTACGCTATTCTATGGCTTGTTAAGTTTTAATGCTTTCTATTCAATAACTTTAATTAAAGATGTTACGCATGCGGTTATCTGCTGTTTATTAACTGTTTTAATTATCGACTACTTTGATAGTGAACAAAATAGGAATATTAAATTAGGATTGATTTTCATAGTATTGGTTTTATTCTGTTTATTCAGATCAAATGGTTATTATGCGTGTATTTTAGTGTTCTTAATTTCTTTGATATTAAATATCGAAAATAAAGAATACAGACTAAGTGCTGTAATCTTACTTTCAATAATTGTTTCAGCAATTGTTAAAGGACCAATATATAGCGCTTTAGGAGTTGGTAATGCAAGTCCTGCAGAAATGCTTTCAATACCTCTTCAGCAAATAGCTTTAACCATTAAAAATGGCTGCTATTTAAAGGAAAATGAATTAGCGTTATTAAATAAAGTGATTGATGTTTCAAAAGTACCAGATGCTTATGATGTATTCTTATCTGATCCGATTAAGAATCTGTTGAATGAACACGGAAATATTGATTATTTATTAAATAATAAATTTGAATATTTAAAGTTGTGGATATCAATAGGTATAAGAAATCCGATTGTATACATTAGGGCTTGGGTAAATCAGATTAGTATGTTGTTTAGCCCATATTATTATTCAACCAGCATTTTCTGGGAAGTTACTCCTAATAATATTGGAATTGTAGGAACACCATTATTAATTAATGGAGGTTTAAACGAAACACTGCATATGTTAGCTTATAAGCAACACAATATTTCGTTGATTGGCTGGTTCCATTATCAGTCTATAACTACTTGGATAATGACTGTATCAGCATTCTATTTATTAAGAAAAAAGAATAACACTACCATTATTGTTTTTGCCTTATATTTTAGCGTGCTATTTACTTTATGCATCAGCTCTCCATATAACGCATGCTTTAGATATTTTTATGGTGTGATAGTGTGTCTGCCGTTAATGTTGTTAATGGTTTTGGGAAAGGACTGTAAAGAAAATGAGTAATGAATTAGTTTCTGTAATTATTCCCACTTATAAAGGAAGTGACTCAATCTGTGTTGCCCTGGAAAGTTTAGCACAACAAACCTACAAAAATATTCAGGTTATTGTTTCTGATGACAATGGTCCAGGAGAATCTGAACAATTAAAAACTCAGGAAATAGTAGACATTTATAAAAGTTATATTAGTATTGATTATTTAATTAATGAACATGTTAATGGATCACATGCCCGCAATGAAGGATTAAAAAAAGCTAAAGGGGAATATGTTTGTTTTCTTGATGATGACGATTTCTTTTTAAATGACTATATTGAAAAAGCTGTAACAACATTAAGTTCAAACAATGAATGCTCAATAGTTTTCTTTAATGTTGTTATTGCGAGCAAGGATTCTTCGGCTCGAATCGTAAGCAATGAAGAAATTGATTATAGAGATATTTTGTTCTCAACCAAAGAAATTGGAACAGGTTCTAATCTTTTCTTTAGAAAAAACATATATGAAGAAACTGGTGGTTTTGACGAAAGATATCTGCGTTTCCAGGACTTTGAATTTGTTACAAAGAAATTAAAAAACTATAAATCAATCTGGATAAAAGAAAACAAAATTGTTAAATTCTTTAATAAGACTGACAATTATTTGAACTATCAAAAGAGTCTGCAAATGCAGGAACTTTATAGAAATGACTCTTTGGAACATGGTTTAATCAATGATGAAGAATTATCAAAGATGAGAAGCGTTCAGCAGCATAATTTATATAAAGATATGCTGGCAAGATATATGCCTAAAGAAGATGTGAGAAATGTATATGATCTTCTATTAAAGAATAATGATTTAAGTTTCTCTGATAAGGCTATGTGGCAAGTATACAAAACTTCAAAGGCAATATTTAAAGCTGTTTTAGGAGCTTATATGTATCTTGTATATGGTAAATCCAATAATAATGGCTCTGAATACCTGGAATTCAGAACAGAATTACAAAGAAATTATTTAAGAAAGTGTAAATGAAAAAAGCATTAAAAATTATTAAAAATATATTTATTTCGGGGATATTGGTATTTATTGTACTTAATATTTTTTGTATGGTTTTTTATAATCTTCCAACCAGAACAAGTTGTGATGATGGTTCTACAGATTACAAATGGGAAAAATACAATTACTTTTGTCGAGCAACAGAAGGCTTTGGTTATGGAAGAATCAATGACGATGGTTACAATAACAGCTTTGATTTAAAAGATATAGATACAATTGATATTTTAGCCATTGGTTCATCTCACTTAGAAGGCTTTAATATACCTCAAAATAAGATTATTACCGAATTGTTAAATGAAAGACTGGATAAATATACAACTTACAATATCGGAATCAGTGAACATAACCTGATTGACTGTTTAGACAATCTGGAAAATGCTTTAAGAAAATATCGCCCAACAAAGTATGTCTTGATTGAAACTATGTCAGTTTCTTTTTACGACGATCAGCTGACAAACCTTTTAAATGACAGCAGAACCAAGTATCAAAGCTATGATAGTGGAATTGTTGGCTTTGCCCAAAAGATTCCGGTATTAAGACTTCTGGCTTTTCAGTTAAACAATTTAAACAACAGCAAGAAAGTATCTGTAAATGAAATTGTTGATAGTCGTACAGATGAAGAAATGTTTTCAAAGGTTCTAAGTAAAACTGCTGAAGTATGTAGAGAATATGGTGTGCAGCCTATTATCGTTTACCATCCAATACTGTCTGTAAATGAAACAGGAATAGTGGATAATACCTTACATAAAGATAAGGAACTTTTTGATAAACTTTGCAAGGAAAACAACATTACCTTTATCGACATGACTGATACATTTGTTGAATACTATAAGGAAAACGATAAGTTGCCTCATGGCTTTATGAATACTTCAATTGGCAGTGGCCATTTAAATGAATTGGGCCATTCCTTAATAGCTGATGAAATAATTAACGTAATCAAAGAAATGGAGAATAACTAATGAATTTGAATAGTATTAAATTTATCCTTTTCTTTGCGCTTGTATATTTAGGGCTATATTTTGTAAAAGATATTAAGAAAAGGAATATCATCTTATTACTGGTGAGCTTCGCGTTCTATATTTTTAGTTCAATAAAATTTGCGATTCTGTTATTACTGTTTATAACTCTGATTTATTTATTATCTTTAAAAGAAAATAAGAATTGTTTAAAAATTGGAATAATTATTTCTGTTCTAATGCTTGGAACTTTTAAGTATTTCAATTTCTTCGTTGATTCATTTTCTAAAGTTTTAGGATTGTCTTTAAATACTGTAAAGATCTTAATCCCATTAGGTGTATCTTTCTATGTATTTAGAGCTATTTCTTATTTGGTTGATATCTATCGTGGAAAGTATAAGGCTGAAAAAGACTTTGTATTGTTTGCTTTATATATTTCTTATTTCCCAGAAATGATTTCTGGCCCAATTTCCAGATTTGATTATCTATCTGAACAATTCAAAGAAAATAATCAGAACATTGAAAACCTGTTAATTGGCATACAAATGTTTGTAATAGGTTTATTCAAGAAAGTTGTGATAGCCGATAACCTTGCAGTGTTTGTAGCTGCGGTATTTGATAATCCGGAAGTATATAATTCGTTATCCGTTGTCTTAGCTGTGATTGCATATTCAATAGAAATCTATATGGACTTTAGCGGTTATTCAGATATGTCAATTGGTGTATCTAAGGCTCTGGGCTATGACATTAAAAAGAACTTTGACATGCCTTATATTTCAAAGAGTGTTACCGAATTCTGGAAGAGATGGCATATCAGCTTATCTTCATGGCTGCAGGAATATGTTTACTATCCATTAGGTGGAAACCGTAAGGGTGTGTTTAGACAATATTTAAATCTATTCTTAACAATGACTATTGGCGGTTTGTGGCATGGTGCCAGCTGGACCTTTGTAGTATGGGGTGCGTTACAGGGCTTGGCTTTAATTGTTCATAAACTGTTTATGGTATATAAGAAAAAGAGCAATCTAAAAGATATGCCTGATGTAGTAACAGTAATGCTTACGATGTTCTTTATAACTCTAAGCTGGATTCCATTTAGGGCTTCTTCATTTGGCAAAATGCTAATTATTTTAAAGAAGATCTTTATCTGGAGTGAAGGTCTTGCCTTCTATAGTTCATGG
The DNA here is from genome assembly GCA_030526485.1 of Erysipelotrichaceae bacterium. Taxonomy (GTDB): domain Bacteria; phylum Bacillota_I; class Bacilli_A; order Erysipelotrichales; family Erysipelotrichaceae; genus Colivicinus. Next base: position 59,534 of record JAUNCS010000001.1, read on the forward strand.
GCTATTGTGATGGTGTTAATTGTAACTGTTACATATTTATTTGTGATTAAGCAAAATAAAAACAGGACAGTACATTCATACTATCCTGTGCAGAATTTAGAAACAGTAAAGGGCTTATTTGTTTTCTTCCTGCTAATTGCCTCTGTAATCTGTTTTGGATATACAGGTGGAAGTCCATTTATCTACGCCGCTTTCTAATTATTTTCTATAATATTTTTCCACTGTTTTATAATTTCATCGATTTTATATGAATCTGACATCAAAGAGTTATTGTTTGAAAATTCAATCCTCTTTGATTCGTCAGATATCAGATTTTGAATTTTAGATGCCATTTCTTCAGCATCAAATGGTTCAACAATATATCCGTTATAGTTATCTCTTATCAATTCTTTTATACTTGGAATACCAAAAGCAATTAATGGCAGTTTGCTGGCTATTCCTTCAAGCAGGGCCATTGGATAGGCTTCACTTCTGGAAGTCATAACAAGTATTGAATACTCGTTATATCTGTCATACAAATCATTTACACTTCCCATAAGTTTTAATTGATTTGATAAACCTGATTCTTCAACCAACTGTTTTATTTCGTCAAAAGAAGCTCCATTTCCAAAGATATCCCATGTCCATTCTGTATTGTTTTTTAGAACTATGTTCGCAACTTCTACTAGTTTTTCATAGTATTTTTCAAAACAAAAACGTCCTACAGTAATGATTTTTTTAGAATCACTTTTATAGGCTTTATCATTAAACAGTTTTGGATCAATAGGATTAGAAATAACAGTTACATTATTTGTTTTATACTTGATATCTAATTCTTTTTTAATTGTTTGAGTTAAAGCGATTACTTTATCAGCTGAGTGCATCATCAAAAACTTAAATGGTCTTTGAAGTATTGATTCGTTATATCTGTAAGCAGTTGAATGAGTCCAGCACATGAATTCTAAATCTAAAAATGATTTAGTTAGTAAACAGTATGGTGTCAGCATTTCGCTGGTAGATATCAATATATCTATAGAATTGTTGATGATGTAATCTCTTAAGAGTTTGCTGGCTTTTAAGCACTGCTTAACATATTCTTTTTTACCTTTAATTAATATGTGGACACCTCTTTTTGTTTTGTAAAAAGACAGGTTTTCACTATTATGTTCGTTGTACATTGATACTACGTGAACATCATAAAAAGCATCTAAATTAGATGCTATTAGTGGGACTACTCTTTGTATGCCTCCAGTTGCGCTGAAGTCATCGATTAAAAAACAGATTTTCATATTATTTATTTAAGAATGGTAATTAAATACATCATCCCATAGTGATTTTACGTAGTTTATATCCCAGATATTGCGGAAGTAAGCTACATTTTCATCAGCCAGTTCAGGTTCGAATTCAATGAATTCTTCAAAACTCATATCCTGGATTTTAATGGCATCATAGAAATGGCATTTATCTCTTTCGACATAATGAGGCCACATAGATGTATCGGAACGAAGATATAGTTTTTTACCAAGGTAGCCGATTATTTCAATATTACCAGTAGCCTGTTGCCTTTTATTGTTGAAAATGGCTACATCAATACTGTTTAGTAGCTTAGAATACTCATTAGCATTCATAAACTCAGTAATTGGAATAAATTTATCTCCAAAAATTTGTTTACCAATTTCAGCAATTTTCTGTCCGTACTTCATGTCTCCATAAGAAAGAGGACAAATGATCTCAATATTTTCATCTTTAAACTTGCTTAAGGAATTTAGCACCTCTTCATGATAATTAGAAAGAGTTGCACTATTACCAATCATAATGCGTTTCACAGTTTCGGGTTTTTTATTTTCTCGAAGCTCATCTAATAGTTTTAAATCGGCATTAGACGGATATAAGCAGTCAAATTGTTTGCCATTAGCTCCATACCATTCATGAGCCAGGTTGTAGTCATAATAGGCAAAAGTCATGAATACTTTTGAGTGTTTGAAAATGGCATTTTTCATTTTGTCAAAAACATATGGCTTGAGCTTAAAACCTTCGGAACTTAGTTTCTGATGAGTGTCATATAAATCGGCACCCCACATAATAAGTACAAGCTGATCTTTTTTAATAAATGGCAGGTTTAGAAAAAGATATTCAACGATTTCCGGTTCATAGAAACCATGAATGAATAACTTATCATTTTTGTTTAAAAGTTTTAGATTAACACCTTTAAACAGTGTTTCAACATATAAAACATTAGGACTGGATAAATCTTGTTTTTTACCTTTGTTGTGGTAAATATAGACAAGGTTGCTGTCCTTTGGATAGCGACTGTCTATTAATTCAACAAACTTGCCAGTAAATTTTTCGTTAGGAATAATATGTAAATTCATGGATTATTTAGATTTATCTTTCCATTGTGCAAATAATGAACAAATATAGCGAACATCATCTCCTGTTAAATCATCATACAGAGGAAGAGTCATTACGCTATTAGAAATTTCTTTAGCTACCGGTGTAAGATTTGAATCATATTCATTCTTATAACAATCAAAGTCTGTGATTAGTGGGTAGAAGTACTTTCTTGCGAATACACCATTAGCTTTTAAGAATTCGAAGATTTCATCTCTTGTATATCCAGCATTTTCTTTTTGAATTACCACAGGGAAATAACAGTAATTTTCTGTAGTATCTGGATTGATAGGATTTAATTTAACACCTGGTAGATCTTTTAATAATTCTCTATATAATTCAACAAGTTTCTTTCTTTTTGCGATAGTTTCATCAAAGTGACGAAGATTACATAGGCCCATAGCTGCGCAGAATTCATTCATTTTGGTATTTGTACCAGCTATTTCAACTGTTTCTTCATCCTTGATACCGAAGTCGCGCATTAAGAAAAGAGGTTGAACCAAGGCATCGTCGTTATAGCAAAGTGCACCACCTTCAATTGTGTGGTAAACCTTTGTAGCGTGGAAACTCAACATAGAAATATCGCCATAGTTTAATACGCCCTTGCCCTTATATGTTTCGCCGAAAGCATGAGCAGCGTCATATATTACTTTTAAATTATGCTTCTTTGCGATTTCTTCAATTCTTTCAACATCACAGATATTGCCATATACATGTACAGGCATAATAGCGCATGTTTTATCAGTGATTAGTTCTTCGATTTTATCTACATCCATTGTGTAATCGTATGGGTTGATATCACAAAAAACTGGCTTTAAGCCACATCTGACAATTGCGTGCGTTGTTGATGCAAAAGTATATGGGGTAGTGATTACTTCGCCTTTTAGGCCTAGAGTCTGTAAGGCGATTTCTAAGCCCTGATGGCCATTAACCACTAAAGATACATGCTTAACACCAAGGAAATCCTGTAACTTTGACTCCAGTTCGTTATGTTTAGCACCCATATTTGTTAACCATCTAGATTCCCAGATAGGTTTTATTTCTTCTATAAATTCTTCAAAACTAGGTAATGAAGATTTGATTACTGGTATTTTTCTATTCATATGTAGCCTCTCTTTTAAAGTTCATACATATTAATTCTACTACATTTATATTATTGCCGTTTAGAAGAGGGTGGTTCTTTGCGTGATAGAATATATAAAGTAATGAATAATCATATATTTCATGAAAATATATGATTTATGAGGTGAGATATGAGGAAAAAGATTAGCGACTTAATATTGTTAATTGCCTTAGCGATATATCCATTTTTATATGTCTTTGATGTCATTCAAGGCATGCTACCTTTGAATGTTGAAAGATATGTCTGTGCTTTTATATTTGTGATGACCATAATATATGTGGTTTTAAATATTTCTAAATTTAAAAAGAATAATTATCTATATTTGTTCTTACTATATCTTGTTTATATTGGACTTCAAACATTCAACACAGACAAAGAAGTTTTCATATTTTTCATTTCAAAAATATTATTAACAATCTGTCTGGTTATTCTTTGTTTAAGTACCGGAACAGATGATAGTAATAAAAAGAAAAGCATATATTTTTCAGAGATTATCATGGTTGCCTTAGCTTTGATAGTTGATGTCTTAAGTATTAAAAATTTAAATATGCACAATCCTGGTGGAATTACAATCAACCAGAATTACCTGGGCTTTCTAAATTCAATTTCGGCCATTATTTGCTTGAACTACGTTATAAGAACAAAGAGTGGAAAAATAAATAGGGTCATAGGAATTCTACTTGCAATAATCTTGTTGTATTTTATGATTCGTTCTGAATGTAGATCGGCTTTATTAGCTGTCATTGTATATGTGTTGATGTTTGTCCCTAATATTTATAAGAAGAATAAGAAAATGTTTTTAATAGGCGGTGGAATCTGCTTGCTGGTTTCATTAGTCTTTATTAAAAAAATATTATTCTTTGTATTTACTGTTACCAGTTTTGATCCAGAAACATTCATAGGTATTTTCACATCAGGTAGAGATGATATCTGGTTTAGAGCTTTCCCACATTTCTTTAAAACCAACTGGTTGTTTGGAAACGGCATCATGGCGCTACAAAATGTATGTTTCGATAATATGATTTTTATCGAAGAGAAAGTAGTGTATTCAACTATATCGTATTGTCATAATATTTTCTTGGATATTTTAAATAATGGTGGCTTTGTCGGTACAATCCTGTTGATTTCAGGTATAGTGCCTATTGTTAAGGAAATTAGAAAAAGATCTATAAAAAATAATGTAGTTATCAAAACAGCTTTATTTACGATTGCCGGAATACTGGTTGCGATGATATTCGATAATATGTTTATTTGGGGATACTTCTATACAAACCTGCTGATGTTCCTGGAACTGGGCAACATTATATGTGAAACAAAGAAAACGGAGGTAGCTAATGATGAAAAATAAATATATATTAGCTGATTTGATTTTCTTTGTAATAAACAGTTTAATTCTTTTAGCCTTTGAAGTATCAAGAGTAAACCCTATACATAATGATTTATTCCTGGTATTTGCCTTCCTGTTCTTTTTGCTGTTTATACTGCTGGTTGGTGGTCCTTGTTTTGGTAAGATAGGTCTTTCTCTTGTGGCGGCATTAGCTTATGTATATGTTGGTCGAGGAGTTAATCTGTTTGCTTTATTAAGCATCCTTATTTTGATACTGTTTATTCTTTACTATTTCAAGAACTATAAGGATTATTACAGAATGCCTCTAAGTGTCAGAATAAGTGGTTTGATGTGCCTGTTGATCGCATATTCGCTTTCTTTAAATTATGAAAAGAAGATATATGAAGCTGATGATGGCTTCAGTATCAATCTTTCAGATGGTGAATATTATGACTACGTTCACTTTGGTGTAAATGATGAAGAATTTGTTGAAAGATTTGGTATGTGGTCTTATTTAGACAAGAAAGTAAAAAATACATTTGATTACCTGAACTACAAAAACAAAGTTAATAAAGATGTTAATAGCTTTATAGAAAGAGAAACTTATAAAGAGACAAACGAATATACAAGTGTAATTAGTGATTCTAATATCTTGATTATTCAGGTTCCAAGTCTGAATAATTGTTATATTTCAAAAGATCTAACACCAACTATTTATCGTTTACAAAATGAAGGCCTAAATTTTAGTGGCTTCGATAACCTGGCATCAAAGTATGATAGTAACAACTATGAAATAATGACTAATTTATCACTATTCCCAACTAATAAAGATGGAAGCGAGTCTTATTTGTATGATAACGACACCTTCTTTACAACTTTGCCAGGGGTATTTGCCGAGAATGGTTATTCTACAGTTATGTATGTTAATGATTATGCTGTTTTCTATAACCGTGAAAAAATGGCTATGGCATACGGCTATAACGAATTAAAATCTTCCTACAATCTGGGTTTGGATGGAAAAATAAATGACGATATTATCTTAAGTGACATTGAGTACAAGTTATCTGCAGAAGACAAAGCGATGGTATTTTATACCTCAACAGGCAATTCTTATATTGATGGCTCAATAAAGGAAAGCGTGTTAAACAAGTTCCCTAATTCATCAAATATCGATGTTGAAAGCATTTCAAATCTTATCTTATTGGATGAAAAATTGGGTGAAATCTTAAGTGATATTGATTCAAATATAACTGTAGTTCTATATGGCTGTAATAATGATTTATCAATGTCTAATGTGAATTTTGCTATGGCAAATGATTCAACCAGCAATAGTTCAATGATTATCTACAACAAGTCATTAAAACATTTTGAAACAAATAAAAAATGTTCATCATTAGATATCTTGCCAACTTTGGCAAATCTGTATGGATTTGAAATTGATGATAGATTTATTGTCGGTCGAGATATTCTGGATAATTCTTACAATGGTATGATTGTTTCAACAGATTATGAACACAATTATTTCTGGTATACAGATAATATCAAGTTCAATTTCTGGAGTGGACAGTATGACTGTGCGGATTCTGAATTAGCTAAAGAAGAAATCAAGGATATGAAGGCCAGATTACGTTTTTCAGATTACTGGTTTAAATATAATAAATATTTAATTGGAATGTATGAATAGGATTGCCTACTTTTGAGGTAATCCTTTATTCGGTTATAATAAATAAGATGCGAAAACTATTTAAAAAAGAAAACATATTCACATTACTGTTTGTATTAATTGCTTTACATCCGGTAATTGAACTAGATTATTTAATTGGAAATTTAATAAGTATACCTAGACTTACAACTATCGTTGATTTCCTGGTATTACCTTTTATTGTTTTATTGGCTTTTTATTTCTTTGATAAGAATAAGAAAAGAACTTTAATTTTATTTGGCATATATGCCGTTATATTTGGCGTCTATTTCTTGCTTCATATAAAGAATGCGGTGGTGATTGCTGATAGCATACACTTAACAGAAAACTTCTTTTTCTCAATTGGTGATGAAGTTATTTATACCATCACTATGCTGTTACCTTTGGTATATGTCTATGTTTTCTGTTTATCAGATATTGGCGAAACAATAATTAAAAAGATTACGATATCTTTATCTTGTTTTATTGCGATTCCAATCTTTATTTCAAATTTATTTGTGTTTGGTAAATCTACTTATGTAGGTTATACCTATGATAATTTCTTGTCTTGGTTCTCATTGCCATTTGATATGTATGATTTCCATCCAAGAAAGTATGCAACCAAGTTCTTCTTTGAAGAAGGTAATACTATCGGTATCTTGATGCTGATGATCTTACCTTTCTTGTATTACTTCTTATATAAGGAAACTAATAATAAGAAAAAAGTTGCTTTAGGTTCATTGATAGTCATTCAGAGCTTAGCAATGATTATGTTATCAACCAGAATTGCTACATACTGCAGTGCTCTAATTCCGGCGGCAATGCTGGCTATTTATATTGTGTTATTGTTGTTGAAGATTGAGAAAGTTCAGAAACTGTATATCTGTTTCTTAATCTTTGTAACTGTACTTAGTGGATGTATCATTCCATTTGGTCCTGCTTATCAGAATCAGTTGATTGATGCCTATGATTATGGCTTTATCAAAAATGAAGAAGATCAGCGTACTGAAGCTCGTGATTTATTGAAAGATGCTGAAGGACTGGTTAAGTGGACTGATGAATGGCGTGATTTCTATGTTTATATGTTTGAGGACTACAGTTTCTTAATCAATGTAACGCCACCTATTTATTACACTACCTGGTATAGTTATGAACACGACCCTGAATTCTGGGTAGACTTAATCTTTGATTATGAACTTGAAGAAAGAGTCAGTGGTCGTCAGATTGAAACCATCTTCACTAAATACAAGTGGGATGAATTAAACAATAATCAGAAGCTAACTGGTTTTAGTTTTGGCACTTTCATGCGAGGTGGCATTCTGATTGAAAGAGACTTTGTTCAACAGTATTACAGCTATGGTCCCGTTGGTGTTGTCTTACTGATGGGTGCCTGGATGGTTTTGGTTGCTTATTGTGGCTTAAAATTATTGTTTGGCTTTAAAAAGGGTCATTGGACTTACTTTAATATCATCACTATGATGTCTATCTGTATGGGCTTCTTAAGTTCATATATGAGTGGTCATGTATTTGATGAATTAACTACTTCGTTATTTATCAGCTTATTATTTGCTTATTTATTAAAGACTTTTAACAGAAAACAAAATGGATAGAAAAATAGTAATAAATTATATCTATAGTACTTTATATCAGCTCATTAAACTTGTGCTGCCTTTCTTCTTGGTTCCATATACTATGGGTCATCTTGGAGAAAGTGTTTTAGGTATTAGTGACTTTGCGAATAATATTGTTGCCTGGTTTATCTTCTTTGGCTTATTGGGTGTTGATATTTATGGTAAAAGAGAAATTGCCAAGGTTAGAGATGATAAGGATAAATTGAGTAAGACTTTCTTTGAACTGTTCTCAATGCAGCTTATCAATATGTCTATTGCCTTAGTGGCTTATCTTTTATATACAACTTTCTTTGTGACTAAGGATCAGTTAATTTACTACATCGTATGTATGGTTCTAATGTCATTTATGTTTGATATTTCCTGGTTCTATTCAGGAGTGGAAAACTTTAAGATTGTTTCGATTAGAAATATGGCAGTAAAGATTATTGGTGTAGCTTTAATCTTTATCTTTGTTAAAACACCGGCGGACTTATGGAAGTTTGCAGTGATTAATTCAGCTACTGACTTTATTGGTCAGCTGTTCACTTTCCCTGAATTAAAGAGATATATTCATAAGGTTCCTTTCTCTATTAAGGAAGCTTATAAGAATCATTTATTAGGTACTTTCATTCTGTTTGTACCTACAATTTCAATGACTGTTTATACAACTCTGGACCAGACTATGCTTGGTGCCATGATCGAAGATAAGGGTCAGGTATCTTTATATAAGACTGCCCTAAACTTCACCAGAATGTTCCAGTATATGATTACTTCAATTGACTTGGTAGTAATGCCTAGGGTTGCGAATGCTTTCGCTAATAATAGTGATCAAAGCGAAATCAATAAATATATCAATATTACTTTAAGATTCTCGGTTTTACTGGCGATTCCAGCTATTGCGGCTATGTTGACAGTTTCTCCATACTTCTTCCCTTGGTATCTGCCAGGACAGTATGAAGCGATGATTATCTTGGTAGCTTGTGTCAGTCCAGTAATCTTATTTAACTCAGTGAATAATGTCTTTGGTATCGAGTATCTGGTACCAACTGGTAAGAACAGCAAGTATACAATTTCAGTAATTATTGGTGCGGTTGTCAGCGTTCTGGTTAACTTCTACACTATCCCTAGATGGCAGGGTATTGGCGCTTGTATTGGCGCTTGTATCGCTGAATTTACTGTTGCCTTTGTGCAGTGGATCTTTGTTAGAAAAGAAGTACAGATTGATGCTTTCCCAACTGTTATTAAGTCAGTAATCGCCAGTGCCATCATGGGTGTAGTTATCTATAATATTGGCGCTTTACTTGGTGGTTACAATATCCTGGTTAATGGTGTGCAGGCAATCTGTGGCATCCTTATCTATGGCGTTGTCTTGATTCTTTTAAAAGAAAAGACTTTAACCGGTGTGCTTAATAGTTATATTTTGAAAAAGGATAAAAATGTTTAAAAAATATCTTACAAAAGAAAATTTCTTTGCATTATTATTTGTTTTGGTAGCTCTTCATCCCTTCTATGAGATGGACTACCTTTTTTCATCATTTCTAAACAGTTTTGGTGGATTTAGACCATCAGTCTTCATTGACTATATTCTGTTTCCTTTAATGGTTCTAATTGCCTTCTTGTGCTTTGAAAAGAATAAGAAGAAGGTTTTAACTTTTGTGGGTATCTATGCGGTATTGCTAATCGCTTATTTTATTCCACACTGCAAAACAGGTTTATATTTACAGGACAATATCCATTTAGGTTATACATTTATGTTTACCTATAAGGATGAAATCATCTATTTGATGTGTCTGTTGTTGCCGTTGGCCTATATCTATGTTTATAACTTTACAGAAATTACTGAATCTATCATCAAAAAGATTTCGGTTGTAATATCTGCATTTGTTTCATTGCCTATCGTTATTTCCAATTTCTTGCAGGTAGGTTATACAACTTATCTTGATGTGATGGCCGGCAGTTTCTTTGACTGGTTTTCATTACCATTCAATGATACAGATAAGCATCCAAGAAGATATGCAACAAAGTTCTTCTTTGAAGAAGGTAATACTATTGGCGTCTTAATGGTTATCGTCCTTCCTTTTATGTATTATTTCTTTTTAAAGGAAACAGATAAAAGAAAAAAGGCTTTACTTGGTTTCTTGATATTAAGTGACAGCTTATCAATGATGATGCTGGGTACCAGAATTGCTTCATATTGTGCAATTCTGATTCCAATCACCGTCTTAGCTGTACATGTATTTACAGCTGTTATCAAAACTGAAAAGTTTAAGGTCTGGTTTGCTGGTTTCTGTGTATTACTGACTTTAATTAATGCAGGTATTTTGCCTTACTGTCCAGCTTATCAGAATCAGAAGTTTGATGCCTCAGACTTCTCGACACTAAAACTAAATGATGATATTCGTGAAGGTTTTAGAAAAGGTATTGAAGAAGGTGCAGAAGGTATGGAACCATTTGGCCCAGCCTGGATTGATTATTACTGTTATATGTTCTTGCAGTATAAGTTCCTGGTTGGTGTTACACCAGCTGTTTACTATGAATACTGGTATGATTATCGTGTCGATCCTAAGTTCTGGGTTGATTTGATTTTTGATTATGAATTGGAAGAAAGAGTAAATGCCAGACAGCTTGAAACTATCTTCTATAAATATAAATGGGATTTATTAACACCTGCCCAAAAGCTGACAGGCTTTACCTGGAGCTTGTTTATGTGGGGTGGTATCACAATTGAAAAGGACTTCCTGGTTCATTTCTATACCTATGGTTATCTTGGTTTCCCACTAATAATGGGTCCTTGGGTTGTAATGTTCCTATATATGATTTATAAGTTCTTGAGGTCTTATAAATATGGAAAGTGGAATATGTTTAATTTCACGCTGATGATGTCAGTGGCTTTATCGGTAGTAGCTTCATATGCTTCAGGGCATGGTTATGATGAATTAACCGTAACGATGTTTGTGGCACTTTGCTGCACCGCGATTATTCAGAGGATGAGAAACAATGAACAAGCTTAGTATTATTGTCCCTGTCTATAATGGAGAAAAAACAATAGAGAAATCTATTGTTTCTTTGCTTAAGCAGACTATCCCTGTAGATATTATTGTGGTTAATGATGGTTCTAAAGATAAGACTGAAGAGATTATCTTAAAACTAAAAGAGAACAATGATAATATTCATTACTTCCACAAAGAAAATGGCGGCATTGCCAATACCCGTAACTATGGTGTTGATAGGGTTGAAACTGATTTCTTTGGTTTCTTAGACGCGGATGACACGGTTAGGGAAGATATGGCAGAGAAAATGCTTAAGTGTATTGAAGAAAATAAAGCGGATATCTGTTTATCTAATTTCACTTGGGTATTTGAAGATGGCAATACAAGACACCAGAAAGATGTTTTCTATAAAGATAAACATGAAATTCTGGAAAAGATGTTTGCAGTTCTATGGAATAAGGTTTATCGCACCGAATGGTTTAGAAATACGGGCCTAAGATTTCCTGAAGGTCTAAGATATGAAGATGCTTCTCTTTTATATAGACTGGCTTACTTTATGGATAAGGTTTGCTATGTCGATGAAACCTTCGTTGATTACTATCAGATACAGGGGTCTATTACGCATACCTTTGGTATTAATATCAACGATATGATTTTAGTCTTCAAGGGTATTAAAGAGTTCTATATTGAAAAAGGTGCCTTTGATGAGTATAAAGATGAAATTGAATACTTATATATCAGATTCTTCCTGGGTAATTCTTATTTAAGAGCTTGTCGAATCATTGATAAAGAGGTTAGAAAAGATACCTTGAATAAGGGCTGGAATATCTTAATGGAAAACTTTCCTGACTTTAAAAAGAATAAGTATTTAAAGAACAGTGGAATGAAAAATAAATACTACAGTTTAATGAATAGACAGATGTATTTTTCAAATGTTTATTTATTTAAGCTTTTATATAAACTGGGAATAATGAAGTAAATGTTAACTTTATTGATATCGATATTATTTATATTTGGGATAACTGGAATATTAGTTAATTTTTCGAATCGCAAGTTTGAAGAAATGCTTCCGTTTACCTTAATCACATCAGTATTTGTACTGATGTTTTTCGGTTTTTTGAGACATTTGAAATATGGCTATTATTTTCTTTGCTTATTAATTGTTATTTTCTATGTGTATTTATTATTGAAAAAGAAAATTGATAAGGAATTCTTAAAACGTTTTATAACAGTTGGTTCAATGGTGTTCCTGGTACTAATGGTAATCATTTATTTTGTCCAGATTACTCGTGGCTTTAATTTCTGGGATGAATTTGGGCATTGGGGACCAATGGTTAAGGAAAGTTTAAGACTAAATAAGTTCTATTCTGTTCCGGAATCAACTTTGCAAAGACATAAGGATTATCCACCTTTCTTCACAATGTTGGAACTGTTGTGGTGTTATTTTAATGATTCATACAGCGAAGGTATTATCTTTGTGGCTACAACTACTTTCTCTGTATCTTTGTTTATGCCACTGTTTAAGAAATATGGTTTCAATAAAAAGGGAATTATCAATTCAATAATTACGGTAGCAATATTATTTTTCCTTTTACTGACAATCGGATTAACCCCTAATGCGTCAGATACAGCTCATTTCTTTAATTCAGTCTATATGGACTGGCCAATGGCCATCTTTTTAGCATTTACTTTTTATCTTATCTATACAGATAAAAAAGAATTTGTTGATGATTTAATGATTTCCTCTTGTTTTGTTTCGTTATTAATGATGAAACAGATGGGCCTACCATTTTATCTTTTGTGTTTATTCTTACTGATATTAAATCGTTTTGTTATATCTGATGATAAGAAATTTAAAATAAGATATTTATTACTATTTATCATCATTCCAATTGCATTCTATTTTGGCTGGGACTTCTATATAAAAAGTGTTGGCTTAGCTAATTATGCTCAGTTCAAAATCAGCGATATCAGTGTTTCGAGAATGCTGGAAATTGTGCAAAACAATGGTGAAACTAACTGGCAGACGATATCTTTTGTGAATTATCTTGATGCTATCTTGAATAGAAAACTGGTTGTTCATCCTGTTAGTGTTTCATACTTCATTTATGCGATATTCATAAGTTTATGCGTATTGTTTACTGGGTATAAGGATCATAAAAAATGGTCTATATCAATAAGCTACTTACTTGGCTCAGCTGGTTATGCTTTAGCAATGATGTTGTTGTACTGTTTCTGTTTTGGTCCAAGTGAAGGACCACAGCTTGCATCGTTTGATAGATATCTAATCACTTATTTATTCTTTGGAAACTGTCTGCTAATTTATTTGCTTGTAGATAAATATTACGATAGTCTATTAATTCTGATTGTTGTTTTGGTATTAGTGTTGCCATTTGTTGAGTTTGAAGATCTTAAGAACTTTAACTATAGAGAATGTCTATTTGGTGATAATGCAATTGCGAATTATTTGGATTATCCAATTGAAGAAGATAAACAAACACTCGTAATTCAACAGAATATTGAAGATGTTAATGATTATGCAATTTTCGGCTATATAAATGGCAATAATGTCGATGTATATAAGTTTGGCATCCCTGAATGGGAAGGTGATAGAACGGTAAATATTGATATAAATGAATTTAATGAATTTTTAGGAACTTATGATTATGTTTATATCGAATCTATAAACGAATATTTCGACATCTATTACAACGAAACTTTGCATTTTGTTGCAGGAAGTTTGTACAAAAATAGTGAAGGCGATTTTATTAGGGTAAATTAGTTTGATTAGTAAAAAGGTTATAAATGCCTTGTATTGTATAATTGATAAGAAGAGGGATGAGTATGCCTATGAATAATGATAGAAAAGAAAAAATTGCGGTTTTAATACCGTGTTATAACGAAGAATTAACAGTTACTAATGTAGTTAGTGATTTTAAGAGGGTATTACCTGAAGCAGATATCTATGTCTACAACAATAATTCTAAAGATAAGACAAAGGAACTGGCTTTAAAGGCTGGCGCTATTGTAAGAGATGAATTTGCTCAGGGTAAGGGTAATGTTGTCAGATCAATGTTTAGAGATATTGATGCGGATGTGTATATCATGGTTGATGGTGATGACACTTATCCAGCCGAAGAAGTTGAAGCTTTAATCGCTCCAGTTCTTGAAGGAAAAGCGGATATGGTTATTGGTGATAGACTGTCTTCAACATATTATGAAGAAAATAAGCGCCCTTTCCATAACTTTGGTAATTCGCTGGTTAAGGGTTTAATTAATTTCTTATTTAAGTCAGATCTAGAAGATATCATGACTGGTTATCGTGCTTTCTCTAAGAAGTTTGTTAAGACTATGCCGGTTATGTCTGATGGTTTCCAGATTGAAACAGAAATGACTATCTTTGCCTTAACTAATAATATGAAGGTTGTGAATGTTCCAATCACTTATCGTGATAGACCGGCTGGTTCAGAATCTAAGTTAAATACTGTATCTGATGGTATTAAGGTATTATTGACTTTATTTAATTTGTTTAAGGATAATAGACCGTTCCTTTTATTTGGAATTCTATCTTTTGTAGTATTCGTACTTGGATTAATTATTGGTATTCCAGTTATCAGCGAATTTGTAAAAACAGCTTATATTACAAAAGTACCTAGTGCTGTTCTAGCTGCTGCATTAGTGATTAACTCATTCTTATTCTTAAGTGTTGGTATTATTTTGGATGCGATTAAGAATCAGAAACATTATCTGTTCCAGTGCTATGTGAATCAGGTAGTAGAAAGAATTAATAAGGAAAAATAAATGTTTTATTTAACTTCTATATTTTGGTTATTATCGATATCGGGGTTACTGACAATAGTGTTCAAAAGAAGATTTGAAATGGTCTTAACCATTTCAATGATTCTGGGAACACTTTTGTTGTTTTTCTTCGGGTTTTTAGGGCATATCAGCTATGGCTATTATTTTTCGTGGGTTTTTGTAACCTTATTTTATTTGATAGTTCTTTATTGGCTAATCAAAAGAGATTATCAAAAGCTAAGAGAATTAAAAGACAACTTATTTACTTTTGGTACCTTAGCTTTCGCTATCCTTTGTGTGTTTATTTTTGTTTTATATCGATATCAGGGCTTTAGTAATTGCGATGAATTTACACATTGGGGACCGATGCTTAAAGAAACTCTAAGATTAGATGGCTTTTACACCCAAGAAGCTTCAAAATTGATTATGCACAAAGACTATCCACCTTTCTTTACATTGGTAGAAATGTTGTGGCTGGGTTTTGGCGGCTTTGTTTATCACGAGGGTTATGCCTATGTAGCCTTGGTGGCTTTTATGTTTTCAATGTTTATGCCTGTTTACCATGGTTTAAAATTTAACAAGAAGGAAGATTGGTTAAAGGCATTGCTTATTACTTTAAGTATTCTACTGGTTGGTCTAACGATTGATAAAACAATAACAGCTTCCGATTATGCCTTTGTTTACAATTCGATCTATGTAGACTGGGCATTAGCTTTGTTTTGCTCATACGCCTTGTATGTGACTTATAAAGAATCTGATTGGGGCTTTTATCAGTTAAGTTTTTTATCATTAGTATTAATTACTTTCATTCTAATGAAGCAGATGGGCTTGGTTTATTACATCGTTGTTTTATTCTTTGCTTTCTTAAAGGTGTTACTCATTGATAAAAAACTTGATGTAAAAATGCTAATCAAGGGAGTAGTTTTATTAATTGTAATTCCACTATGCTTTTATGTTTTGTGGAAGAAGTATGTCAATATCTATGAAATTGATAGACAGTTTGAAATTGGTGAATTAAGTTTAAAAACTTTCGTAAATATAATTACAGGTAATACAGAAATAGGTTGGAAATATCAGGCTTTCAGAAATTACTGCAGCGCTTTAATTAAAAGGCCATTGATATTGCATCCCTTCAAGATGACTTACTTTGTTTATGTGTTGTTAGTTGATTTGATTATTCTGTTAATTAACAGATTCAAAAAAGAATCTATCTATATTTCTGGTGTATACACAATCGGCGCTATTGGATATTCTGTAGCGATGCTATTGTTGTATACGTTGGCATTCACTGTGGATGAGGCGCCATATTTAGCTTCTTTTGATAGGTACATGGTTTCTTATTTGTATGCTGGTACAACTATAGTTACGATGTTGGCTATAGATAAATATAGCAATTCAACTTTGAAAGAAACTATGGTATTGCTGGCGATATTGCTTTTTGTCGAACCCGAAACCTTAGAACATCTTATTCCAAAACCATATGATGAAAACCAACCAACTTTAAAGATATTGGTTGTTGAACAATATAACGATGGAATTGATTTTGGCAGAGAAAAAGTTAATGGGTTTAATCTTGAATTTGATCGTATCGGCTATGTTGAAGAGAGTGAAGAAAATTTTGAATTATTTAAGTCAAAATTAATGGAAGATGATGACTTGTACATTATTGGTTACGACGATACCATCTATCATTTTTGGCAAAGATTAGGCGTTGAAGATTATCTCTTTAATGAAGCGTTTTATGATTTGAATAAAACAAATGGTTTGAGTGTCAAATGGGATGCGTATTCGTTTATTCACTACGTAATAATGTACTACCAACTGGGTATATAATGTTTAGGGGAGATGTTTATCTATGATTAAATTTAATGTTCCACCTCATTTAGAGGACAGCGATAAGTATGTACTAGATTCAATGGCTAGTGGCGATATTGCTGGCGATAATAAATATACAAAACTATGTGAAGAAATATTAGCTAAGAAGTTTGGTTCACCAAAAGTACATTTAACTACTTCTGGTACTACTGCTTTAGAAATGGCTTGTATGCTGGCTGATATTGGCCCAGGCGATGAAGTAATTCTTCCTTCATATACTTTCTCAAGCACAGCTAATGCGATTGTTATTTTTGGTGGTACGCCAGTATTTGTTGATATTCGTCCAGATACAATGAATATCGATGAAACAAAGATTGAAGCTGCTATCACACCTAAGACTAAGGCTATTATGGTAGTTCACTATGCTGGTGTTGGCTGTAATATGGAAGTTATCTGTGATATCGCAAAAAGACATAATCTGATTCTATTAGAAGATGCTGCTCAGGTAGTAAATGCTACATATAAGGGTAAGTATTTAGGTACATTTGGTGATGTTGGCTGTTATTCGTTCCATGAAACAAAGAACTATTCAATGGGTGAAGGTGGCGCAGTTTCTATTAATAATCCAGCATTAATTGATAGAACAGATATCATCAGAGAAAAGGGTACAAATAGAACACAGTTCTTTAATGGTCAGGTAGATAAGTATACCTGGGTTGATAAGGGTTCTAGTTACTTGCCAAGTGATATCCTGGCTGCTTATTTATATCCACAGTTATTAATTATGGATGAAATGAGACAGGATAGAATTGATACTTTTAATCTGTACTATGAATTATTAAAACCATTAAAGGATGCTGGCAAGATTGATCTTCCAGTTATTCCTGAGGGTTGTGTACATAATGGTCATATGTTCTATGTTAAGACTAAGAACCTGGAAGAAAGATGTGCATTGCAGACTTTCTTAAGAGAAAAGGGTGTTGGTACTGCTTTCCACTATGTTCCATTACATAGTGCTCCTGAAGGTTTAAAAGTAGGCAGAATGTCTGGCGAAGATGTATATACCACAAAGGAATTTGAAAGACTGTTAAGAATGCCTATGTACTATAAACTAGGCAAAGAAAACACAGAATATATCTGTGATATGATTAAGGAATTTTATAAATAAGAATTTAAGAGCTATATTTGCCATAAAACAGTTAGAATATAGCTCTTTTTTAATGCGTTGAAAAATGTTCAATAGAAAGCTTGGTATAATTATGGTAGATTAAGGAATCCATCCTTTTTGTGATGCAAAAATTATTATGAAAAATAAGAAAACTATATTTGAACATTGGCATTTAATTTCAGTACTGCTTGTAGCATACGATTATTTTTCAATTGTTCTGGCATATTTTTTAGCACTGTTCATTCGCTTTGATGGTCGTTTTAGTTTGATACCATCACAATATTTTGAGCCATATAAACAAACAATTTTTATATATGCAGTATTGTGTATTGTTGTTTTTTGGTTAATGAGACTTTATAAGAGTATTTGGCGCTTTGCGAGCTATAACGAATTAATTAGAGTTATTAATTCTACCGCAATCACTATTGTTCTATATGTTGTATACATGTCTATCTTTGTATGCAGAATGCCTATCTCTTATTATTTCTTTGGCGGTTTAACACAGTTCGCTCTTGTATTGGCAATCCGTTTCTCATATCGTTTTGTTTTACTTTTAAGAAGTAAACAGAACTCAAAAGATAAAAAGAATGTAATGATCATTGGCGCTGGTTCGGCAGGACAAATGATTTATCGCGATATTAAAATGTCTTCTTATCTTGAAGAAAAGGTCTGCTGCTTTATTGATGACAATACAAATAAACACGGAAGAGATATTGATGGCGTACCAGTTTTTGGTGGAAGAGATAGAATTCTTGAAGCTGTTAATACATTTGAAATAAAGAAGATTTACCTGGCTATTCCTAGTGCTGATGCACATACAAAAAGAGACTTGTTAAATATCTGTAATGAAACTTCTTGTGAACTGATGAACTTACCAGGCATCTATCAGTTGGCTACTGGCCAGGTAACAGTTAATCAGATGAAAAAGGTATCTGTTGAAGATTTGCTTGGCAGAGATCCAATCAAAGCAGATATGCATCAGATTTATGAACAGCTAAATGGCAAAGTTATTTTAGTAACAGGTGGTGGCGGTTCCATTGGTTCTGAATTATGCAGACAGATTGCTGCCCATGGTCCAAAGCAATTAATTATCTTTGATGTTTATGAAAACAATGCCTATGATATTCAGCTTGAACTTAAGAGAAAGTATCCTAACCTTAATTTGGTTACTTTAATAGGATCTGTTAGAGACAGTCGAAGAATTATGGGCGTCTTTGAAAAATACAGACCTGATATCGTATACCACGCAGCAGCTCATAAGTATGTACCATTAATGGAAGATTCTCCTTGTGAGGCAATCAAAAATAATACTATTGGCACTTATAAGACAGCTTTTGCGGCGATGGTTTATGGCTGTAAGAGATTTGTGCTTATCAGCACTGATAAGGCAGTTAATCCAACCAATATTATGGGCGCAACCAAGAGAACCTGTGAAATGATTTGTCAGTCTTTTAATCAAAAGATTAAGGATGGAAAAGCTGAAGAAATCTCCCAGTTATTTACCCATGAAAATGAATCTGATAAAGACTATTTAAGCGAATTAAGAAACGCAAAAACAGAATTTGTTGCTGTTAGATTTGGCAACGTTTTAGGAAGTAATGGTTCAGTTATTCCGCTGTTTAAAAAGCAGATTGAAAATGGTGGCCCGGTAACAGTAACCCATCCTGATATCATCAGATACTTTATGACAATACCGGAAGCGGTTGGCTTAGTCTTACAGGCTGGTTATTACGCCAAGGGTGGAGAAATATTTGTCCTGGATATGGGTGAACCAGTAAAGATAGACACTTTAGCTAGAAACTTAATTAGATTATCTGGTTATAAACCAGATGTTGATATTAAGGTTGAATACTCGGGATTAAGGCCTGGTGAAAAGTTGTTTGAAGAAAAACTGATGGCTGAAGAAGGTTTGACTAAAACGGAAAATGATTTAATTCATATTGGCCGTCCAATTCCTTTTGATATCGATAATTATCTAAAACAATTGGATGAACTGATGGATGTAGCTTATAACAATGATGAATTAAAAATAAGAGAAATGATGCAAGAAGTGGTGAATACTTATCACCCGGCATAAGGGGAAACTATGTATATAAATGATGGTTCTATAAAGAAATTTGAAAAGAAAGTCTGGTTGTCTTCTCCAACAATGCATGGAGATGAACTTAAATATGTTCAAGAAGCATATGAAACAAACTGGATGTCTACTGTAGGAAAGAATATCAATGAAGTAGAAAAGCAGATTGCTGAGTATGTAGGCTGCAAGTATGCGGTTGCCTTATCGGCTGGTACTGCATCTTTACACTTGGCTATGAAGCTAGCTGGTGAAGCTATATATGGACAGACAGAAACAGGTAAAGGTGCTTTAAATGGACATAAAGTATTCTGTTCGGATGTTACCTTTGACGCAACAGTAAACCCAGTAGTTTATGAAGGTGGTATTCCAGTATTTATTGATACTGAATATGATTCATGGAATATGGATCCTGTAGCTCTAGAAAAGGCTTTTGAAATCTATCCAGAAGTAAAACTGGTGGTGGCAGCTCACTTATATGGAACTCCTGCCAAGATTGATGAATTAAAAGCTGTTTGTCAAAAACATGGAGCTTTATTTGTAGAGGATGCTGCTGAATCTTTAGGTGCAACTTACAAAGGTGTGCAGACAGGCACTTTTGGTGATTATGCTTGTATTAGTTTTAATGGCAATAAGATTATTACAGGCTCATCTGGCGGCGCATTCCTAACTGATTCATTAGAAGATGCAAACAAGGTTAGAAAGTGGTCTACTCAAAGTAGAGAAGCCGCTGACTGGTATCAGCACGAAGAACTTGGCTACAATTACAGAATGTCTAATGTGATAGCTGGTGTAGTCAGAGGGCAGATGCCTTATCTGAATGAACATATCGCTCAGAAAAAGGCTATTTATGAAAGATATAAAGAAGGATTAAAGGATTTACCTGTAAGTATGAATCCAATTCCTGAAAATGTAGAAGCTAACTATTGGCTAAGTTGCATGATTATTGATAAAGATGCAATGTGTAAGCAGGTTAGAGGTGAACAGGATGCTGCTTATAATAGTGAACACGGCAAGTCTTGTCCTACTGAAATTTTGGAAGCCATTTATTCTATTAATGCTGAAGGAAGACCGATCTGGAAGCCAATGCACATGCAGCCAATTTATAGAATGAATGCATTTATCACAAGAAACGGTAATGGTAGAGCACAAACAAATGCTTATATTGCCGGTGAATGTAACGATGTTGGTATGGATATCTTCAATAGAGGTTTATGCTTACCTTCAGATAATAAGATGACAATTGAGGAACAAGATAGAATTATCGAAGTAATTAAAGCTTGTTTTAAATAAGATAAGAAAGGGGATTAACAATGTACGAACATGTATTTAAACGACTAATAGATTTTACTTTAAGTTTATGTGCAATCGTTGTGCTGTCTCCTGTTTTTTTAATATTGATGTTTCTTGGTGCTATTTTCATGGGCGGTAATCCTTTCTTTACTCAAGATAGACCAGGAAAGGATGAAAAGATTTTTAAATTAATTAAATTCCGTTCTATGGATAACAGAAAAGATAAGAATGGAAATCTATTACCTGATGATATTAGATTGAATAAGTACGGAAGAATTCTTAGGAGCACAAGCTTAGATGAACTTCCGGAATTATTCAACATCTTAAAAGGCGATATGTCCATAGTTGGTCCTAGACCTCTTCTTGTACGCTACTTAGATAGATACAATGATGAACAAAAACATAGGCATGATGTTAGACCTGGATTAACCGGTTATGCGCAAGCTCATGGAAGGAATACAGTTTCTTGGGAAGATAAGTTTGCAATGGATGTCTGGTATACAAAACACGTAACATTTAAGACTGATGTGCAGATAATTATTGATACTGTTAAGTGCGTTTTAAAAAGAGATGGTATCAGTTCAGAAACATCATCTACAATGGAAGAATTTATGGGTTCAGGCAATGCGATTGCAAATTGGAAAGAACCGTACTAATGAGGTAGTTATGAAAGAAGTTAAGATATTGGTTACAGGAATAGGACGAAGAATTGAACTTATGCAAGCCTTTCGTCAAGCCGCATTAAAACTCGATGTTTCGTTAATAATATATGGTGCAGATATGGCTGGAAACGCACCAGCATTAGCATATTGTGATTATGTTAGGAAAGTCTGTTCAATGAAAGATCCTCTATATATTAGTGAATTGTTAAAAATATGTAGGGAAGATGGTATTGATTTGGTGATTCCTACAATAGATACAGATCTTTTGGTATTATCAGAAAATGTCGAGAAATTTGAAGAGATTAGGGTAAAGGTTTTAATCAGCAAGAAAGACAAAATATTGATTTGTCGTGATAAAAACTATACCGGTAATTTTTTTGAATCTTGTGGATTAAAAGCACCAAGAACTTATTCTAATTATCTAGAATACGATGGACCATATCCATGTTTTATAAAACCTAAAGATGGTAGTAGTTCTATAAATGCTTTTAAAGTAGATGATTTTCAAAAATTGGAAGTTTATGCGAAACAAATTGATGATTATATTGTCCAGCCATTTATTTCGGGTAAAGAATATACAATTGATGTTTTCTGTGATTTTGATGGCAACCCGATATTCATAACTCCACGTGAACGTTTACAAGTTAGAGCTGGAGAAGTATTAAAAACCAGAATATGTATGGATCAAGTGATGATTGATGAGGCGAAAATTATTTGTGAAAAATTCAAGCCATGTGGTCCTTTGACAGTGCAGTTAATTCAGGACGAAAAAACTGGAGATAATTATTATATAGAAATTAATCCGAGATTTGGTGGTGGCTCTCCGTTAAGTATGAAGGCTGGGGCAAGAAGCGCTGAAGCTTTAATCAAACTGATGAAAAACGAAGCCATAGATACTAAAGAAGTCCATATTTGTGACGGTGCTGTTTATAGTAGATTTGACCAAAGCGTATGTGTCTCT
Organism: Erysipelotrichaceae bacterium; assembly: GCA_030526485.1. Classification (GTDB taxonomy): domain Bacteria; phylum Bacillota_I; class Bacilli_A; order Erysipelotrichales; family Erysipelotrichaceae; genus Colivicinus. Next base: position 82,406 of record JAUNCS010000001.1, read on the forward strand.
GAAGGCAATTTTTCAAGCACAATTAAAGGTGTAATCTTTGATTTGGATGATACTTTGTATAGCGAAAAACAATACATAAAAAGCGGATATAAAAAAATCGCCGAATACTTAGGCAAGCCCGAGGCAGCTGAAATGTTGTGGGCATATTTTGAGAAGGGTGTGCCAGCTATAGATGTATATTTAACTGAAATTGGCGAAATAAATAAAAAGGAAGCTTGCGTAAAGATTTATAGAGAACAAAATCCGGATATACATTTATACGACAGTGTAATAGAACTGATAAATGACTTGAGAGAAAAACATATAAAAATAGGAATCATAACCGATGGAAGGCCGGAAGGACAAAAAGCCAAACTAAAAGCGTTAGGCTTATATGAACTGGTTGATGATGTGATTATTACAGATGAATTAGGTGGCATTCAATTCAGAAAACCATGTGATATAGCATATAGAATAATGTGTACAAAATGGAAACTGCCATACGAAGAAGTTATCTATATTGGCGATAATATGAAGAAAGATTTTCAGGCTTGTAAACAGCTAGGAATGCATTGGAAATGTTTTGAAAATGTGGATGGAATTTATTACACATCAAAGGAATGCTGTGATAACAAGATTTTCAATTTGCGTGACTTTATGACAAAATAGCAGGTTCAACTGTTGAAACAAGGATTTATAAAATGAGAATTTTGATACTAGCTAATGATGCAGTGGGTCTCTACCAGTTTAGAAGCGAATTAATAGAAGAACTATTAATAAATAACACAGTTTATATTTCTTCTCCGAATGGTGAAATGATAAGAAAACTAGAAAAAATGGGTTGTGAATATATCGAAACATCCATTGATAGAAGGGGAATTAATCCGAAAACTGACTTAAAACTTCTTAAAAAATATATATGTATTGTAAAAGAATTAAAACCTGATTTAGTTATTACTTATACAGTAAAACCAAATATTTATGGTGGTTTGGCGTGCTCTTTGTTGAAAACAAAATATGCTGTAAATATAACGGGCTTAGGAACGGCTTTTGAAAAACAAGGGCTATTACGAAAAATTGTAGTTACTTTATATAAATTAAGTTCCAGAAATGCAAAAATAGTATTCTTTGAAAATGAAGAAAATCGCCAGATATTTATATCGGAAGGTATTGTTAAAGAAGAAAAAACTCATAGATTAAATGGCGCAGGTGTAAATTTGGATAAGTACCAGCTTAGCGAATATCCTGATGGTGAAATTACAAAATTCCTTTTTATGGGAAGAATAATGGCTGAAAAAGGAATTGACGAATTATTAAATTCAATGAAAAGACTAATTGCGGATGGTGAAAAATGCGAATTGCACGTAGTAGGAACTTTTGAAGAAGACTACAAGTATTTAATTGAAAAATATCAAAAAGAAGGATGGCTTATTTATCACGGATATCAAAAAGATGTCAGACCATTTATTAAAGAATCTCATTGCTTTGTTTTACCTAGTTGGCACGAAGGTATGGCAAATACCAATTTAGAAAGTGCCGCTTCTGGAAGACCGGTAATTACCACAAACATCCATGGTTGTTTAGAAGCTGTGATTGATGGGAAAACTGGTTATTTAGTTGAAAAAAAGAATTCTGATGATTTGTATAAAACTATGAAAAAATTTATCAGACTCCCATACGAAACAAAAAGAGAAATGGGATTAAAAGGCAGAGAGCACATGGAAAATGTTTTTGATAAGAAAAAGGTAATAGAAGATACATTGAAAGGTTTAGGGGTACATTAAAATGGAAGAACCAGTTAGAGTTTTGCATGTTGTGACCCATATGAATTGTGGTGGTTTAGAAAACATGATAATGAATTATTACCGCAATATCGATAGATCCAAAGTTCAGTTTGATTTTCTAACCCATAGACCGGCAAATGAAAAGAAATTTTTTGATGATGAAATATTAGAAATGGGTGGAAAAATATTTCATTTGCCTAAACTTAATCCATTTTCTCCTTACTATTTACATAGTTTAGATAATTTTTTTAAGGTTCATAAAGAGTACAAGATAATACATGTTCACCAAGACTGTTTAAGTGGAATTATCTTAAAGGCAGCTAAGAAGAATAATGTACCTGTAAGAATTGCGCATTGCCATAATAGCAATCAGGATAAGGGGCTTAAATATTTTATAAAAGAGTATTTTAAAAAGGATATCGTAAAGTATGCAACCAAACTATATGCGTGTGGCCTACAATCTGGAGAATGGATGTTTAAAACAAAGAATTTTGAAGTATTTCCAAACGCTATTGATGCAAAAAAATATCAATACGATGTAAAAATAAGGGAAGAAATGCGAAACGAACTAGATTTAGGATCTTCTATTGTTCTGGGCCATGTTGGACGTTTTTCTAATGTAAAAAACCATAAGTTCATTGTTGATATCTTTACCAAGATGGTTGATATGGGGAAAGATGCCAAACTCTTATTAGTGGGGCAAGGTGAATTGTTTGAAGAAATAAAAACAATTGTAGAATCAAGACAATTGTCTGATAGAGTGATTTTCACAGGACTAAGAAGCGATATTAATAAAATAATGCAAGCTATGGATGTGTTTTTGCTTCCATCGCTGTTTGAAGGTTTTCCAGTAACGATGGTTGAGGCACAGGCGGCAGGCTTACCTTGTGTTATATCGGATAAAGTTCCTCTGGAATGTAAAATCACTAATGACGTAGCACAAATATCATTAAACGAGTCTAAAGAGGTGTGGATAGAAACTATAGAGGAATTATTAACAAAAGAACGCTGCGATGTGCACGAAGAAGTTGTTTTGAAAGGATATGACGTTAAAGAGAACACAAAAAAAATTGAAAATTACTATATCGAATGTGTAAATTTAATAAAAGAACGCAAGATTAACAAAAGATAAATTTTTCTTGGTTTTTATGCGTATCGTGTATTGTTAATTATTAAAGAAGGAACAGAAACATTTCGGAATTTGTATCTGAAGCTTTTAAACACAGAATTAGATGAGCAAATATGTTTACCAATAATAATTGATTATTTCATTTATAAAACAATTATTTAATATGCTGCAAGTTCCTAGTTAAGGGATAGATTACAAAATAAAGGGAGAAAACGAAATTATGAAAATATTGTTTTATATAAATGTTTTATATGGTGGAGGAGCAGAGAGGGTACTTTCAAATTTAGCGAATCATTTTTGCCAAAGCGGAGATAATGTTGTGCTGTGTACAACATTTGCTTCAGAAAAAGATTATCCTGTTTCGAAGAATATAAAAAGAATTGTTTTTGAAGATGAAAGGTATGTGTGCCGAAACGTTTTTAAAAGAAATGTTGGTAGAATAACCAAATTAAGAGAAACCATTAAAAACGAAAGACCAGATATTGTTGTGTCTTTTATGGGGGAACCAAACTTTAGAAGCATAATCGCAACCAGAGGTCTAAAAACTAAGATAGTAGTATCTGTAAGAAATGATCCGAAAAGAGAGTATCCGGGGGCAATTGGAAAATTTATATCACATTGTTTGATGCCTTTATCAGACGGTTGTGTTTTTCAAACAAAAGAAGCTCAGCAATATTTTCCTAAGAAATTAATTAATAAATCAAAAATCATATTAAATGATGTAAAAGAAGAATTCTTTAATGTTGAAAGAAAACCTGAGTTCGGGAAAATCGTTAGTTTAGGCAGATTATCACCTCAAAAAAACCAAGTTTTATTGTTAGAAGCATTTGAAAAATTATCAAAAAAATACAATGATATTTCTTTAGAAATATATGGTGATGGTGAACTCAAAACTGATTTGGAAGGTAAAATTAAAGAATACGGTTTACAAAATAAAGCTTTCTTAAAAGGTAATACTAACGATGTAACAAGTGTACTAAGTAAAGCTGATATTTTTGTTTTGACATCAAATTTTGAAGGATTGCCAAATGCATTAATGGAAGCAATGGCGGTTGGAGTTCCGTCAATCTCCACAGATTGTCCATGTGGAGGGCCAAAAACGCTAATACAGAATGGTGCAAACGGGATTTTAATACCTGTTAATGATCTGGATGGTTTGGTGAATAATATAGAAAAATTACTTTTAGACAAAGAATTAAAAATATCATTAGGTGAAAATGCCAAAAAACGTTCACAAGATTTTACTACTGATAAAGTCTTTGAACAGTGGAAAGAATATTTAGAAGAAATTGTGAATAGCAGAAATTAAACGAGGTAGTCAAATGAAAAGAGACTTGATTCAATATATCATTCATCCAACTAGGCTTTTAGTGCGTTTGGATCAAATAGGTTTAATTAGATTAGATGATGTTACTTATTTAAGGTGGATGTTTAAGCAACGTGTAGGTTATGATTTGAATCTAAAAAATCCTAAATCTTTTAATGAAAAAATCCAATGGTTAAAACTTAACGACAAAAATGATAGATATACTGATTTGGTTGATAAACTAAAAGCTAAAGAAGTTATCTCAAAGATTATTGGAGATGAATATATTATTCCAACAATTGGAGTTTGGGATAAATTTGATGATATTGATTTCGATGCTCTTCCAGATAAGTTTGTGCTAAAAACAACTCATGATTCTGGAGGGGTTGTGGTTGTAAAAGACAAGAATAGTCTTGATGTAAAAAAAGCAAAGAAAAAAATAAATAAATCACTTCGAAAGAACTATTTTTATAACGGAAGAGAATGGCCTTACTTCAATATTGAAAAAAAGATTATAGCCGAACCATTTGTTGAATCAGAAAGTGAAGAACTAATGGATTATAAATTGATGGTTTTTAATGGCAAAGTAAAGTGTTCTTTCACATGCACTGAACGTTTCAGTGAGGGCGGATTGCATGTTACTTTCTTTGATAATAACTGGGAAGTAATGCCGTTTGAAAGGCATTATCCTAAAAGTGAAACAAAAATCGATAAACCTGTTAACTTTGAAAAAATGATTGAATTATCAGAAAAGCTTGCGAAAGATATCAGGTTTGTGAGAATAGATTTTTATGAGGCTTTTGGAAAACTATATTTTGGTGAAATGACATTCTATCCTGGTAGCGGAATAGAAGAGTTTACGCCTGTATCGTGGGATTACAAACTAGGTGATTGGCTTGATTTGAATGAATCTAATTACTTAAATGAAAACTTGGAGAACTAACATGAATAATGTCGTAATAGAACATAGAGAAAATGTTCACTACACAAAAAGCAAAAACTTTAGACCATCAACTAGGTATCCTGAATATCTTTTTGAAGAAATAAATTTAGAAAAAAACGATGTATATGACATGGTTCGCGAGTGTTTTCATAATGCAGGCTATGATAAAGAAAATTACAATTCACCATCATGGAATCCTTTGTCAACATGTATAAAACCTGGGGATGTTGTTTTGATTAAACCTAATATGGTGATGGATGTAAATGTTGGTGGATATGGCGAAGAATGCTTGTATACACAACCATCTGTAGTTGCTGCGGTGCTAGATTATGTATATATAGCTCTTAAAGGAAAAGGCACCATTGTGGTTGGGGATGCCCCGATGCAGGAGTGTAACTTTGTAAAACTTATTGAGGATAGCGGTTATAAAAGTTTAATTGAATGGTGTAAAGAAAAGTATGAAGGTGTTGACGTTCAATTAATCGACTTTAGAGGTGTGAGATCTGAAGTTGTTAATGGCGTACATGTTTATTATGAAAATCCTCAATCTAGTACTACGATTGATTTAGGAGCTGATAGCGAGTTTTCGGCATTGACAGATAAACAGATGAGAAATGTAAGAATTACTAATTACGACCCAGATTTATTACAGTCTCACCATAATAAAAATAAGCACGAATACATAATAAGTAATTATGTTCTAAAAGCTGATGTAATTATTAATATGCCAAAACCAAAAACTCACAGAAATGCCGGAGTTACAATTTCTTTAAAAAATCTTGTAGGTATCAATACGAGAAAAGAATATTTGCCTCACCATACAAATGGTTCTATTGGCGAAGGTGGCGACGAATATCTTAATAAATCGATTATAAAAAGAATAAAAGCAGTATGTCTTGATAATACAAACAGAGAGGCACAAACCAAAAAGAATATTATGATGGCAAGATTCTGGAGGTTTTGTACAAGATGTTGGTCTTATGCGTCATTACTGATGGATAAAGACAGGTATTCTGAGGGAAGCTGGTATGGCAATAATACAATCAGTAAAACTATTCTAGATTTAAATAAAATAGTTTTTTATGCAGATAAATCAGGAAAAATGCAGAATACAAAACAGAGAAGGTATCTGATAGTTGCTGATATGGTGATTTCTGGTGAAAAAGAGGGTCCCCTTTTGCCAACTCCAAAGCCACTCGGGATTGTTGCAATCGGAGAAAATCCTGTAACATTCGATAAAACAATCGCAACATTGATGGGAGCGGATATCTCAAAAATCCCGACCTTAGCACAATTGAAATCAAAAAAAGTTAAATATGTGATTGGTGATAATTGCGATGGTGTCATTATCTCAAATGATAGCGATTTAAATAACAAATCATTAGTTGAATTACAAAGAATGACAGACTTTTCATTTGTGCCGGCTGATGGTTGGAAAGAGAGTTTTAATAAATAATTATTAAGATAACATTGTAAAAATATGAAAAAAAGAATACTTATGATAAACAGTAGCCTTACTAATGGCGGCTCTGAGCATGTAATGGTATTGTTGGCGAATGAATTATCTAACCGCGATTATGTTGTGGATATGGTGATTTGTAATAAAGATTTACCAGAAACATACATTTTAAACGACAAAGTAAATAAATTAAAATACGATCCTAAAAATTTAAAAGGTCATGCTTTTGTAATAGGTTTAATTCTTTTTATAAGAAAATGTATGAAACAAAAAAAATATCACACTGTTATATCGTTTATGATGAATTACAATGTGTTAACTTTGATTGCTGGTCTTGGTCTAAAACAAAAAATAATTGTATCTGAAAGAGCAAATCCTAAACTAGTTGATGATTATGGTGTTTTGTTTAAAACAGCAGAACAACTTTTATATCCTTTAGCTTCAAAAATAGTATTTCAAACAGAGGAGGTAAAAGATTACTATAAAAAATCAATTAAGAAATTAGGCGTTGTTATTCCTAATCCAGTAAATCCAGATATAGTTGAGGAATGGGTTGGAGAAGATAGTAAAACTATTACTTCTATCGGCAGATTAACAACTCAAAAAAACTACCCCCTGCTGTTGAGGGCATTTTCTATTTATTCAAAACAGTATCCAGATTACAATCTAAAAATTTATGGCCAAGGTCCTCTTTTAAACGAATTAAAAGAGTATGCTAAGGAATTAAAAATAGATAGCAAAGTAAGCTTTGAAGGATTTACAACTCAAGTTTATAAACATTTGCGTGAGTCAAAAATGTTTGTTATGTCTTCGGATTATGAAGGAATATCTAACACAATGATTGAGGCATTAGCTATGGGTGTTCCTACTATATGCACAGATTGCCCGGTTGGCGGCGCAAGAATGATGATAGAAGATGGAAAAAATGGATTTTTGGTACCTGTTGGAGATGAAACTTCTTTATCTCAAAAAATGGTCATTATTTCATCAGATTCTAAACTATCAAAGAAGATAAGTGAAGAAGCTTTAAAAATCAAAAACTATTATAGTATAAAAGAAATAACCAATTTGTGGGAGAAAATAATTACTGATTTTTGATAATTAATATAGGAGAGGAATGCGAAAAAAACTATTATTGTTAAATACAATCACGTCATTATTACTTCAGATAGTAACATTGATATGTGGTTTCATTTTGCCAAAATTTACAATGTCTTATTTTGGCTCGGATGTTAATGGATTGGTTAATTCTTTAAACCAATTTTTAAGCGTTATTGCCTTTATGGAATTGGGTGTGGGCGCAGTGGTTCAATCCGCATTATATAAACCACTGGCATTTAAAGATAACGAAGAAATAAATTCCATTGTATCAAGTGCATCGCGATTCTTTAAAAAGATTGCTATATTACTTTTATTCTACATAGGCATCTTACTGATTGTTTACCCGTTATTTGTTAATAAGGCCTTTTCTCCGCTTTTTGTTGACTCATTGCTTTTGATAATGTGCATAGGATCATTTGTGCAATATTATTTTGGCATTGTAGACAAAATAGTTTTAAACTCGGATCAACACGGATACGTTCATTATTTGGTACAGATTTGTTGCGTATTGTTAAATACAATAATTTGTGTAGTTTTAATTAGACTTAAAAAAACAATTCACATAGTTAAATTAGCTACATCTATCATATATTTAATACAGCCAATATGTATTCGTTATTTTTTAAAGAAAAAATATAATTTATCCTACAATGTGAAAAATGTTATTGAACCAATTAAACAAAAATGGAACGGGGTTGCACAACATATTTCGGCTATCATATTAGACTCGACAGATATGATAATATTAACTGTTTTTTCTAGTTTAGCAAATGTATCAATCTACTCTGTTTATAACATGATTGTGAACGGCTTGAGGACACTGTTGATGTTCGTTTCAAATAGTACGCAGGCTTTAATAGGCGAGTTATGGGCAAAAAAAGAGATTGATAATTTAAAGAATTTCGTTACTTTTTATGAATGGGCGATTAATGTTGTAGTGGTTTTTATTTTTGGAGTCACCTCGGTATTAATTGTAGAATTTGTCTCAATATATACGTTAAATATTGTAGATGCAGATTATTATCAGCCATTGTTTTCTTCAATATTGACATTGGCGAGCGCTGCTTATTGTTTAAGATTTCCTTATTTATGTACGGTTTTAGCTGCTGGTCATTATAAAGAAACGCAAAATAGTTTCGTTATTTCAGCCGTATTAAATGTATTTATTTCAATTTTTGCAGTAAAGAGTTATGGCCTTATAGGTGTTGCTATCGGAACACTAATTTCGATGAGTTATCAAACTATTTGGTTAGCATTTTATGTATCTAAAAAGTTGAAAGTTACAAAATTTGCTACTTTTATTAAAAATATTGCTGTAGATTTAGTGATTGTGGTATTTTCTACCTTAATATGTAAAGCATTTATAAATATTGGGACTACATATGTTTCGTGGATAATTAACGCTTTTATTGCGTCGATTATTTGGGCACTGATTTTATTAATTGTAAATGCGCTTCTAAATAGAAAAATGTTAAGTACAGCAACAAAAAAGATTGTTCGAACAACACAAAATTCATAGTATAAGATGAGTTTTTTGGTATTTATATGTAGAATGTTTAATATGGGAACAAAAATTTTAAAAAAACAAAATTTATATAAACTTATTGTCCTTTTTGTATTTATTGTTTTTTGTTATATAACCATCAAAACGCCTTTGGCAGGAGATGACTGGGGTTATGCATTAAATGGTTCTCAAGGATCACCTATTTTGATGACTATTGAATTCTATAAGGGATGGTCTGGCAGGTTCTTTAGTGAATTATGGGGAATGCTGATTCCTAAGAATAAGATACTTTGGAATATCATTAATCCATTATTATTTACCGGCATTTATGTTTTCTTATATAAATTGACAGATGTTAAAAAGAAACCAGTTTTAAATGCTCTTTTGATATTGGCTTTTATATTATCTGTTGATGATAATCTGCGAATGGAAACATATACCTGGATTATGGGTACAACTTATATTATTCCTTTGTTGTTCTCGCTGGTTTATTTTTATATTGCTGAAAGAATAGTGGTTACTAAAGAATACGACAAGAACATCAAAATATTCAGTTATTTAAGCAATGTTCTTTTGTTCATTATCGGTTTAATGATGGAAAATATTGCAGCTGTAATGATTGGTTCAATTGCTATTCTTATCATCTATTGTTTCTTCAATAATAAAAACGCTTTAAAGTATCTAGTTATTAATTTGTTCTTTAGTTCAATCAGTTTCCTTATTATGCGTATGTCTCCAGGCAGTGCGTATCGTCTAATGAATGACAATGCTGTGTGGGCTAATTTATCTGTAATCGAAAAGATCGTTGGAGCTTATCCTAATTTCTTACAGATGACATTTATAAATAATAATTATGCGATTGCTTTATTCTCTATTGTTTTAATCGGTTTAGCAATAAACAAAAAGAATAAATATAAATATGTTTCAGTAATTGTTTCAATGTTTGGCATTTTTACTGTTTTCTCTTTTGTATTAGGCAGCAATATGTTCAATGATTGTAGTTCTATATATTCAATGATTTTCTGGCCTCTATATGTAATTAATGCGTTTGCAAGTATCTTCTTATTTATTGAAGATACATATCAAAGAGATAAAACTATTTTCTTATTGATTGTTGCTGGTGCGGCAGCGGTAGTGATGTTGATGTCACCGATTTATGGTTCAAGAAGTGCTATCTATACAGTTTATTATCTGATTGCTGTTTCGGTGGTGATTTTAGAAAATATTGATATCGATTATAAATATGTATCTATTGTTTTCTTATTGATTCTATTATTTATCATTGGCGATAGAACTGTTGAATATATCAATAAGTATCATCTTGTTGGCTTAAGAAATAATGAAAGAATGGAAGTAATAAAGTATTATCAGGAACATCCAGAGGATGAAGAGGTCTGGATTCCTCGATTCCCAGTTTATTCAATTCATGGTGCCGATATAGAGCCTGGCGATACTTATCATTTTGAAACTTTCAAGGAATACTATGGTTTGCCACAGGATGCCGATAAAATACATTTCTACTTTGTGGAGGATAATTATTAATGACTATTAATCTACTAAGTAAACATCGAAACAGTTTAATGGCTATTGCGATGATTTGGGTGGCAATAAGACACTCAAATTTTCCAATGATTATAAATAAGGCTGTTAATTTTGTCCTGGTTCATTGTGGGTATGCTGGAGCGGATGCCTTTGTGTTTTTATCGGGCTTTGGCATTTACTATGCATGTAAGAAAGAACCAAAATATTGGGATTTTATTAAAAGAAGATTAATCAGAATTCTTCCATATAGCGTTGCCGTATGCTTACTGCTATTTGCGATTGGAAGCATCAGCTTGAAAGATGTTTTTGTAAACGGCTTTGGCTTAGCTATCTGGTTTAGAATTGACTGGGTATACTGGTATGTTTCATTTATTCTTTTAATGTATCTTTTAACCCCGTTCTATATGAAACTGTTTAAAAAGAATCCATATCTGGTAACGGTGTTGGGTATCGGTTTGGTTTCTTTATTATGCTGCTTTTTAAGTTCAAGAAATGTTTATATTTTCTTTAGAACCAATTTATATTTACTGGGCATATTGTTTGCTCATATCAATGATAAAAAACCAGAAACTAAGATGTGGTGGACTTTAATACCTATGGTATTTGGTTTTGTACTTCAGTATTATTTGATTCATTATGTTGGAAATAACACCTTATATACACCGCCATTTTTGTTAGCTATACCAGGCGTAATGTGTTTATCTGCCTGGATAATAGATAAATTAAAATTTGTTCAAAAACCGTTAGCGTGGTTATCTAAATATTCTTTTCTGTTTTATTTAATACATGAAGAAATTGTTTCTCTTTTGTATTTAAATTACGCTGTTTTATATAGACCAGGAATATACTTTGACTGGCTTATAAACATTGTAGCTATCGTAATAGCTCTGCTTATTTCGATTCTTATAAAGAAAGTAATAGATTATTCTATTAAAATAATAATGAGGACATAGTTTATGAAAGGTATTATTTTAGCTGGTGGATCAGGTACAAGACTTTATCCACTTACAATGGTTACATCTAAACAGTTATTACCAATTTATGATAAGCCAATGGTTTATTATCCACTTAGTACATTAATGCTTGCTGGTATTAAAGATATTTTAATTATCTCAACTCCACAGGACTTACCTAACTTTGAAAGATTATTGGGTGATGGAAAGGACTATGGTATTAACCTGTCTTATAAAGTTCAACCATCTCCCGATGGTTTAGCTCAGGCTTTTATAATTGGCGAAGAATTTATTGGTAAAGACAGCTGCTGTATGGTTTTGGGAGATAATATCTTCTATGGCAATGGCTTCTCAAACATCCTGGTAAAAGCACGTGAAAAAGCTGAAAAGAAGGGTATCGCTTCAATATTTGGCTATTATGTAAATGATCCAGAAAGATTTGGTGTGGTTGAATTTGATGAAAAGGGCAAGGTTATTTCTATTGAAGAAAAGCCTAAACATCCTAAGTCAAATTATGCCGCTACTGGTTTATATTTCTATCCTAAGGGTATCGCTAAGAAGGCTAAGGAAGTTAAGCCTTCTGCCAGAGGTGAGTTAGAAATCACAACATTAAATCAGATGTATCTGGAAGCTAATAAATTGGATGTAGAACTTCTTGGTAGAGGTTGTACATGGTTAGATACCGGTACTATGGATTCTTTAGCGGAAGCTACAAACTTTGTTAGAACAGTACAGAATCTTCAGGGCGTAGGTATTAGTGTAATTGAAGAAATCGCATATAGAAATGGCTGGATTGATAAGACTCAGCTATTAAAGGCTGCCAGCAAATATGGCAAGTCTGAATATGGCAAATATTTAAGAAAGGTTGCCGAAAACAAATACTATTCAGATCGAATTAAATAATGATAGATAAATTAAAAAAACATAAATATTTTATCGCAATGACATCGCTAATTTTATTAGCGATTTTTGCTATGATGGCACCATCTTTTATACAAGGCAAATACTTTGTTGGTGGTGGCGATGTTAAGACGCAGTGGTTTCCGTTTTATACACTAAATAGAAGAACTACAATAAATGCTTTAAGAAATAGAACCTTACCGTTCTATTCTTTTGTGTTGTTTTTGGGAAACAATATCTGGGCGTCTAAATCAAGCTATGGCTTATTTGATATCTATAATGTAATAACTTATTTAATTGATAAGGATTATTTCTTTATTTACAACCTGCAAGTTGCCACAAAAATACTGGCATCTGGTATCGCAATGTATTTGTTAATTAAGTACATTTATCAGAACAAGAAAACAGCTATGATTGCAGGTTTATGTTATGGACTATCAAGCTTTGCGATTTACTTTACATCGCAACCCGGATTCTTGTCTTTTTATTCATTGGCACCTTTTTATTTTTTAGGAATTGAACATTATTTAAAAGAAAACAGAAAACTGTTATTTATTTTTACGGTATTCATATTGTTAATAACTAATTATTATTTCTTCTATTCTTGTTCAGCTTTAACGCCAATTTACTTTATATATCGTTATCTAAACATTAATAAGAAGTTTAAGGGATTAATTAAGAGTGCTCTGATATTAATTGCCTATTATTTTATTGGTGTATTAATGTCGGGAGTTGTAGTGGTCCCAGCTTTCTTATATGTTTTACAAAATGAAAGAGTTGGTGGTTTAAACACAAGTTTAACTTTTAGGGATCTGAATACTTATTTCCACTTATTCATTTCAACATTTGTACCAAGTCAAACCTATATTTATGGAAATAATATCTTTGATGATCCTTCGCATAATATAAAAGAAGTATGTCTATTCTCAGGAACAGTAGTTTCTGTTTTGATTCCACAGTTCTTGTCTGATAAAGACAAACTATTTAAATTCTCTACACTAGCGGTTTACTTAATACTAATTTCAATAGCGGTATTACCGGTGTGTGGCTCTATTATGAATGGTTTGAGTGATCCATGTTTTAGATGGTTCTTTGTGTTTATTATCTTTAATATTATTGTGACTTCCAGATACTTGTCTGGAGAAGAGTTGAATAAGAAAACATTAGTCATATCTCTGGCTGTTGAAACGGTGATTATTGTGTTGTTATTTGCTTTAGGCATTCTAAACAGACAGGCAAATGTATTTGATTATAGTAAACAGTTGAGTACATTTGTTTTAACAATCTTTTTTATGATTGCTGTTGTTATATCTTTAATCAAGGGATTTAAATATTTCTGGGTAATCACTTTTATTGAACTTACATTATTTGCTTATATGAATGGTGTTAAGTCTACGATTACGGCAGTCAGTGAAGAAGATATTGATGCAGTAACAAGTGTCTTGGCTGATAATGATAGTTTCTATAATCTGCAAGATTATCTGATTAGCCTTGAAGAAGGCAACGAAAACGAATACTATCGCATATATGTTCCTTATGACAGCCTGTATTGGGCTTTCTCGCATGACTTGCAGGCTATTTATAATGTGAATGGACTAATGTCTTATGACTCTACTTATGCTCAGAGTTTTAATAAGATGAAGTATCTAAACTATCGTGGGGTAGTTGATATTATTGACTGGGAATTTAATATCAAAGATGTAAATATCATGAACTTCCTTTCAACCAAATACTCTATTACGGCGACAGCTAATGAAATACCTTTTACAGATTATGAAATCTTAGATAGTGAATATAGAGGAACACTGGTTGTTGCGAAGAATAATAATTATCGACAAATTGGTTCTACTTACAACAAATCGATTACCTACTATCAGTTAAGAGAAGAATTTAATAATGATACAAGTAAATTGAATGAATACCTAATCAGTAACGAGCATGTTGAATGTGAAGGTAGTGACATTTCATCAGTGTATGATATTTCTTACTACAATAACTGTTTCAATGGAGCTATTGACGTTAATGCTGGTTCTGTACTGGTGATTGGTCTACCATATGATAAGGGCTGGAAAATAAATATAAATGGTGAAGCTACTGATTATTTTGAATGTAATGGTGGTTTTATTGGCTTAAATATTAATGAAGGCCACAATGAAATCAACATGTATTTTATGCCAGAGGGCTTTAAAGCTGGCGCTTTAATGACGGGAGTTGGCTTTATTAGCTATTTAGGAATTATAATAGTAGAGATAAGAAAGAGAAAAAGTTTATGAAAATATTAGTAACAGGCGCTGCCGGCTTTATTGGCACAAACTTCGTATATTACGAATTAGAAAATCATCCAGAAGATCAGATTGTTGCGTTAGACTTATTAACTTACGCTGGCAATTTAAAGAATCTTGATGGCTGTAAGGATAACCCAAACTTTAAGTTTGTAAAGATGGATATCAGAGATAGAGAAGCTATCTATAAATTATTTGAAGAAGAACAGTTTGATATTGTAGCTAACTTCGCTGCAGAATCACATGTTGATAGAAGTATTGAAGATCCTGAAGTTTTCTTAAGAACTAATATCATTGGTACTGAAGTATTAATGGATGCTTCTTTAAAATATGGTGTAAAAAGATACCACCAGGTTTCTACTGATGAAGTATATGGTGATCTTCCTCTGGAAGCTACTGACTTATTCTTTACTGAAAGCACACCTTTACATACAAGTTCTCCATACTCTGCTTCAAAGGCTAGTGGAGACTTACTTGTAATGGCATACCATAGAACATTTGGTTTAAATATGTCTATTTCAAGATGTTCAAATAACTATGGACCTTACCAGTTCCCTGAAAAGTTAATTCCATTAATGATTAATAATGCTAGACACGATAAGAACTTACCGGTTTATGGTGAAGGTTTAAATGTCAGAGACTGGTTACATGTCTATGACCATTGTTCAGGCATTGATCTGGTTATGAGAAATGGTGAAAATGGCGAAGTTTACAATATTGGCGGTCATAATGAAAGACACAATATCGATGTTGTTAAGACTATCTTAAAGGAACTTGATAAGCCTGAATCTTTGATTACTTATGTAACCGATAGAAAGGGCCATGACTTAAGATACGCTATTGATCCAACCAAGATTGAAACTAAGTTGGGTTGGAAGCCTAAATACAACTTTGAATCTGGTATCAAGGAAACTATCAACTGGTATTTAAATAACCAGCAGTGGATGGATGAGGTTACCAGTGGTGATTATTTAAAGTATTATGAAGAAATGTATGGCAATCGTTAAGATTGCCTTTTCTTTGGCGTGATATAATTCTAAAGACTGATAAAAGTAATTAATATGAAATTAAGCGTTATTGTACCTGTTTATAATGTAGAAAAATATCTGGACAAATGTCTGGATTCTTTAGTATGTCAGGGAATAGATGATTATGAAATCATTGTCGTAAATGACGGTACTAAAGATAACAGTCAAGATATTATTGACAGATACGTTAAAGAATATCCAAATATCGTTAGATCATTTATTAAAGAAAATGGTGGCTTAAGTGATGCCAGAAACTATGGTATTAAACACGCTACTGGTGAGTATATTACTTTCCTTGATAGTGATGACTATGTTGAAAAAGATTTATATAAGAATATGTTGGCTCTAACCAATGATGGAGAAGCAGACCTAGTAGTAGCTGATCTTCAATATGAATTTGAAGATGGTTCTGAAGAAAGCTTTGTCAAAGAAGGTTTAAACAGAGTTGATGATAACGATATTAACAGTTTATTCCTGTCTCCATTATTTTCGTGGAATAAATTGTATAAGAAAGAACTGTTTGATGAATTAAAATGCCAGTACCCGGTTGGTTTATGGTATGAAGATATTCCGGTAACTCTAAAGTTTTTCTCAAGCATTAAAAATGTGGCTTACTATAGTGGTACTGCTTATCACTATCTTCAAAGAAGTTCCTCAATTATGGGTTCTTCATATAATGACAAGATGTATGATATCTTCACTATTTTTGAAGGTGTAGTGAAAGATTTTAAAGAAAGAAATGTCTATGATAAGTTCCATGATGAACTGGAATATCTGCTTGTGGAACATTTCCTGGTGTATGGTGCTTTCAGATTCCTTAGAACTGAGCACTATAAGGAAATGATGCCTAAGGCATTTAAGTTTGTTAAGGAATATTTTCCTGGCTATAAAAAGAATAAGTATATTAAGACATTAGGTAAGAAAAACGAAATCTTCTTAATGACAAATAATAAATTAACTATGCCTTTCTGGCACTGGTATCTGACAAAATGAGTAAAGTAAGTGTAATTGTACCGATATATAACGTAGAGAAGTACGTTGAGAAGTGTTTAAAATCCATTCAAGGCCAATCCTTGAATGATTTTGAATGTCTTGTAATAAATGATGGTACAAAAGATAACAGCGTAGAAGTGGCTAAAAAAGCCGTAGAAGGTGATGATCGTTTCATCTTCTTTGATAAAGAAAATGGTGGCTTAAGCGATGCCAGAAACTATGGCGTAGCCAGAGCTAAAGGTGAATATATCTGCTTTGTAGATAGTGATGACTATATTGATGAACATCTATTAGAAGAAACTTATAATGCAGGTGTTGAAAATAATAGCGACATCGTATGTTTTGATATGTATTATGATTTCATTAATACCGGTAAACTTGAATACTCTGATGGTGCCAACTTTGAAGGTACTTCAAGCTATAAAGATAATAAAGAAATCATCTTTATCAATAACAGTGCCAACAATAAACTGTATAAAAGAGAATTTCTAAGTGATAAGAAGTTCTTTAAAGGTATGTGGTATGAAGATATGGCAATGATTCCTAGCTGGTTGGCTATGGCTAACCAGGTAACTCATGTATCTAAGCCGCTTTATTATTATGTTCAAAGAGAAGGTTCAATTACCCATAAGGCTGATGACAGATTATTTGATATCTACAAGGCTATGAACATGATTAAGGAAAGTCTGCACATCGATTCTTATGGAATCAGAGGCCTATACTTTGATAACTGTCTGGTAATGACTACTTTAAGAATCAAAGATATTGATGATAAGAATACCCGTTTCCAGTACTACAAAAAGAATATGGAATTATTAAACAGGGATTATCCTAACTGGTATGAAGACGTTAAGAAAGAAGATTACAGCTTTAAGCAGAGAACTATCTTCTTATCATTAAAATTAAAGATGTTTAAACTGGTAGACTATATCTACAATAAATAAAAATGAAAAAGAAAATACTATTTGTAAATGATGAAATGACCATGGGTGGTGTAGCACGTATACTTAATACTTTCTTAAAGATGATTGACAAAGAAAAGTACGAAGTAGATCTTTTGGTGTTGCATAAAAGAGGTGAACTGTTGGCTGAGATTCCTGATGGAATAAATGTAATTGGTGGCAGTGACTTCTTTAACGCAATTGATATTCCTTTAAAACAGTGCAAAGGAAACATTTTATTATCAAAGCTAAGATTGCTGTTTTATATGAAAACAGGTCTTATCAAAAATAAGATAGCTAAAGAAAGAAAAAAGATTTTAAATAAACACTACGATATTGAATTCAGTGCCAAAGAAGGTTTCTGTACCATCTTTACTGGCTATGGCGATTCTGATAAGAAAGTAAACTGGGTGCAGGTAGACTATAAAGAATCTAACTACTCAAGCAATCATATGGGCTTAGTTAAAGATGCACTAAGTCATATCGATATGAATATCGCCTGTTCAGAAAAGGTAATGGAATCTTATAAAGAACTGTTTGGTGTAAAAAGAATCTGTGTTATTCACAATCTTGTGGATGAAGAAAGAATCAGAAATTTAAGTCTTCAAGCTAAAACAATTGAAACAGAAGATAAGAAAATCAATCTTATTACTGTTGCCAGATTCCACAGACAAAAAGCCGTTGATCGCTTAATTAATATCCAGGCTAAATTAAAAGATTATTACAGTCTGATAATTATTGGCGATGGTGAATTAAGAGAAGAATTATATGAACTGGCAAAGTCAAAAGGTGTCTATGATGACATTAAGTGGTTAGGCATCAGATCTAATCCATATCCGGATGTTAGAGAATGTGACTTATTTGTAATGTCGAGTTTATATGAAGGTTATCCAACCATGACCGTAGAATCATTAATCAGTGATACCCCAGTTCTTACAACAAGAGTTGCGGGCGTAAATGAACAGATTAATGATACAAATGGCTGGATTGTTGAAAACAGCGAAGAAGCCTTATATGAAAAGTTAAATGAATTAAAGAATTCAAAAGACTTGTTAAGACAAATGAAAAACGATTTATTCAACTATCATTATGATAATGAAAGTATCTTAAATCGTTATTATGAAATATTTGAGAATTAATCTAAGATATAACTAAAATAATCCGCTTTATCAGGATAGTACTTCAACATTTCATTGTAGAAGTACTTTTTCATTTCAGGCGTATAATCGCTAATTCTTTCATAAACAGTTATGTTGTGTCCTGTTTCCAAAGTGTTTTCATAAATTGGATGATAGATAGAAGAAATTAGTTCGTAGTTTATAATCGCGTCAGAAATTATGTCAAACATGTGCTGATAATTTCTATCGGTATAAACCATTGGATCAACAGTAATGATGTATTTAATGTACTGGTAATCTTTAGGGAAACCATCTCTAATATCAAAGACTGCTGAATCGATATTAGGGAAGTCAATATCTGGCAACATTGCGTTTCTTAATAAGTCGTCAGTAATAATACCGTACGCTCCACCACTTAAGAAAGCGGTGAAAGTATCATCTGGTTCTACTGACTTAATATATTCAGATATTTCCATCAGTTTATATTTATTCTCAAGAACTTCAGGATTCTTTCGAATATTGGTAAAGATGTAATTATTACCCATATAAGTAAATATTGTAAGTGGTTGAATTAGTAACAATACAATAAGTAAATATTGAGCATATTTAACTTTAGATAGGTATTCAATGCCGATCACAAACAGAATAATGATATTCAATAAGAATATGTAGTAATGATGGTATTCAAATGACTGAATCTTCCAGATCATCAGACATGGTACTACGATAGATACAATATTTATTACTAATAGACTTCTATCTTTTTTAAATAAAACAAATAGTCCAATAACGGATATAACACAGATTATTGGTGAGATATTATTGATGAAAGATAGAATCTTGCCATCGTGATTATAGAAGGCATAAGCCTCATCAAAATTATTTGTAAGAGTATTAATCATAAATGGTCTAAAGAATAATAGGCACACAATCAATAAAACAATTCCAGATGACAGAAGTTTAAATAAATCAGTAAACTTCTTTTCTTTATGGAATAACCATTTAATGAAATATGAAAGATAGAAACAGACAGCTGAATACAGATACCATCTTCTTAAAAAGATGGCTAAAAACATAAACAGATTGACTGCCAAATTATCAACGTTATCTATTTCTTTGAAATCAGGAAGAATGACCAGTAAATATCCTAATGTGATAAATAGCAATCCTGAACAGTCAACCTTGCCATAAAACAATGTCAGATACAAAGGATAAACAACCAGCAAGGTGACTAATGGAATGTATCTGTTCTTGTTTAAATATTTAAAGTAGGCAATCTGCAATAAGACAAATGTTGGTAATAAGAATATTAGTAAATTTGTTAATGCGAAAAAGGTATATGACTGATTAAGTAATATAAAAGGCAGTCCAAAAAGAGCTGGCAGAAAACTGTAATCCATATTATTCATTGAAGAATAAACAAGTGGTAGTATCTCTTTTGGATTTTCAAAGAATTTTAATCTTAAAGTTAAGGCTCTGATCCAATGACCGGCATAGTCGTAGGCATAAATAGTATTCTCTTTTTTGAAGAAAACAACTAAACCAACCGCAATGATTATTGCAGCTAAAAGCGAATTAAATAGTATATTTTTATAGTTATTTCTTAAAGTATCTTTATACTTTCTATAAACTATTAATCCTGATAAAAGAATGATTATAGGATAAATGGATAATAGTAACAGTCTAATAATGTTGTTCATATGTGTTAATTATAACTTTATACCCCATAAAAATGGACTAAGTATCTATTTATTAGGTAAAATTGAAGTGGAGAATTTAAATGATTAGTATTATTGTACCTTGTAAAAATGAAGAACAGGCTATCCCACTTTTTTATCCTGTTTTAATAGAAAACTTAAAGAATCTTAATCAGGATTATGAACTGATTATTGTGGATGATGGTTCAACTGATAAAACGGTTGAAGTCTGCATGGATTTAAAGAAAAAAGACCCTAATATCAAAGTTATCAGTTTTTCTAGAAACTTTGGTAAGGAAGCTGGTATGCTTGCTGGTTTAAAAGAATCAAAGGGTGACTATGTCGCTATTATGGATGCTGACTTACAGGATCCACCTGCATTACTTGAAGAAATGTATCGATACGTAACTGAAGAAGGTTATGACAGCGCAGCTACTTATCGTGTTGATAGAAAAGGTGAACCACCTATCAGATCTTTCTTTGCCAGACAGTTCTATCGCTTAATTAATTCAATGATTGATGTAGAAATTGTTGATGGTGCCAGAGATTATCGATTGATGAGCAGAAAAATGGTTGATGCGATCATTTCACTTCCTGAATATAACCGTTTCTCAAAGGGTATTTTCTCTTGGGTTGGTTTCAAGACTAAATATGTAGAATTTGAAAATGTTGAAAGAGTGGCTGGTGAGACTAAATGGTCTTTCTGGAAACTGTTTGCTTATGCGATTGATGGAATTGTTGGCTTTACAACAGCTCCACTTAGAATTGCGACTTACTCAGGTTTGACTGTATCGGTATTTGGCTTCTTATATATGCTTTATATCGTAATTAAAGCTTTAACTATTGGTGATCCGGTTGCCGGTTATCCAAGTCTAATTGCGATTATCTGCTTACTTGGCGGTATTCAGTTAATTGTAATTGGTATTATGGGTGAATATATTGCCAAGACTTATCTGGAATCTAAGAGAAGACCCCATTACATTATTAAGGAGATTAAATAGTGCTGATAGGCGATTTCTATTACGAAATACCTAAAACATTGCCACAATTAAATGCCACTTCGTTTTACTTTGTGGCATTTTGTTTTGTGGTTTTTTGTCTGTGTCGACCTTTTAAATCTTTCTTTAGACCTTATGTATTGTTGCTAGCAAATACAGTATTTGCCTATTCATTCGGTTTATACAATTTAAAGTGGTTACTGGCTTTATCTGTACTGAGCTATTTAATTAGCATATTAATTAATAAAATAAAGAATAAACATATTCTTTATGCATCCAATCTATTCTTTATTGGCATGCTGTTTGTTTTTAAATATGATTCAACTTTTGTTGGAAGACTTATTATGCCATTAGGCATCTCTTTCTACATCTTTAAGATTGTTTCTTATTTGAATGATATTTATAAAGAAAAAATTGAGTGTGAATTTAATCCAATCCTATATCTTGATTATGTAATGTTTTTCCCTTGTATTACCGCAGGACCTATCAATAGAGCTAAAGACTTTTTTGAAGAATTAAAGAGTAAACATGAATTTGAATATACCGATATCTCAACTGGTTTCTTTATGCTGGCGGTTGGTTTATTTGAAAAAGTTGTTGTCTGCGATTTTATAAAAACAGTAACTATTAGATGTTTGGACAATGTTGAACTTACGGGTATT
Organism: Erysipelotrichaceae bacterium; assembly: GCA_030526485.1. Lineage (GTDB taxonomy): Bacteria > Bacillota_I > Bacilli_A > Erysipelotrichales > Erysipelotrichaceae > Colivicinus. Next base: position 104,725 of record JAUNCS010000001.1, read on the forward strand.
AATGTTTTACTTGGTGTAATTCTTTATTCTTTTGAAATCTATCTGGATTTTGATTCGTATTCTAATATCGCAATCGGTATTGCCAGAATGCTAGGCTTCAAACTTAAAAAGAATTTCAATGTCCCTTATTTATCTGCTGGTATTAAGGATTTCTGGAATAGATGGCATATATCTTTATCTTCATGGTTAAAGGATTATATCTATATTCCATTAGGTGGCAGCAGAAAAGGAATTGTAAGACAATATTTAAATATTTTAATTGTCTTCTTATTCTCTTCTTTATGGCATGGTATGACTGTTAACTTTGTTATCTGGGGTATGGGTCATGCGGTATTCAGAGTATTGGAAGATACTTTTGAAAGATATGTATATCCAGGAAGCAAAAATAAGTTTATTGCTTTATTTGAAAAACTATTAAAGATTGTGCTTACATTTGTTTTGGTTACAATTCTTTGGGTGTTCTTCAGATATCAGAATGTAAATGACGCCTTAGCTGTCTTTAATAGAATTATTGATGGAGGCTCATTTAGTTATGAAACAATTGGTTTAACCCTAATGGAATTCAAGTGGTTAGTGATTCTGGTTGTTAGTGTTATCTTGTCTGATTTGATCAGATATTTTACAGATATATTTGAATTTATGGGAAAGAGAATCTTTATTCTTCGCTGGGCATTATATGTAGTGATGATTCTTGTTTTCCTTGTATTTGGCGTATATGGTGGCGGTGCCTTTGAGGCAGGAGACTTTATTTATAAATGGTTCTAAAGATTATTAAAAAGTTCTGGCAATTGATTAAGATTTGCTTATGCATCTGTTTATTAACAGGAACTTTTTACTATGGCTATAACTATTTAAACGACAGTTTTAGAACCAAAGGTGTTGAATATAATGAATCATTCCACAATCTTCCTGAAAACAGTATGGACATTATTGTGCTAGGCTCAAGTCATGCACAATATTCTTATGTACCATCTTTTGTATATCAGAACACTGGCTTATATTCATATGTTCTAGGAAGTGCATGCCAGCCTTTAAAGGTTTCTTATGAAATGCTTAAGGAAGCTTTAAAGACACAAAGTCCTGAATTGATTATTTTAGAAGTTTATACTGCCACTCCTCTTAAATTATGGTGTATGGCAGACAGTTGCTATGTATTGGCTGAATATCAGATGCGTGGTGAAGAAAAACAGAATGTCATAAATATGCTTCCAGAAGAAAAAGCTGAGTTATATAAAAATGAATTCCTGGTTAATCATAATAACTGGAAGGATTTAAATGATTTTAAGGAAATTCTAAATCAGCCAGATAGAGAATTCATTGATCCGACATTTGGTTTTGTCTGTCAGGATCCTCCAGAATATGTTGATAACTGGTGGTATCCAAATGTATTTAAAGAAACAGTAGATGTTGAACTCGATGAAGAAGATTTAACAGCTTTAAATAATATCTATAATTTGTGTAATGAGAATAATATTGAAATATTGCTGTACATGATGCCGATGGATGGCTTGGATGTAGAAAACCAGTCTTATAGATATAAAGTTTGGCAGTGGGCAGAAGAAAGAAATATTAAATATTTGGATTTTGTAGATTTAGCTGAAAAGTTGGATTATAAAATGAGAATTCACAACGATGGTGCGCATTCTCTGATTAATGGTTCGAGTTACATTAGTGATTATTTAAGTGAATATGTTGCAAATGAATATAAGTTTAATAATCATAATAATGATGATTTCCTGAATACTTTGTACAACAAATACGTAAATATGTATTCTTATAAAGTATTTAAATCAGAGCCGGTATTTTCTAAGTATAAGAACAGATTAGAAAAATATTCTGGTTTACTTGTTGTGGGTATTTATAATCACAATGAACAAATTGATACTTTTGTTAGAACAGTTTGTAATGAAGAAGAATATATCAAAAATAGATATGTAATTTATAAAAACGAAATTATTGCCAGTGGAGATGACTATCTGTGGTGTGAAGTAAATGGCAGATATATTGAAATTGTTGGAAATTCATTGAGAATTGATAACGAAACAATGAACTGCAATCGTAATACCATAGTCATCTTTGATGAAAATGGTTCAGGATATGTTGTTAAATAGATGGAGTTTGAGAACATGTGCAATAAGGTCCTGTTCATTTAAGTAATTTGTTTTTGATGATAAAATAAAAAAGTATGTGTTTTTAGATTACAACAGAAAGGAAATGAGGATGAAACTTTTTAAAAGTAGAAGAAAAAGAGTAAAACGTTTATTATTGGTTATCTTACCTTTCTTTTTAATGATGTTAATATTTGCCTTCTGTGCTTATAGAACTATTTCTGGAAAAGTTAGTGATGCGACAGGTACAAACAATTCACCAACAAGTTCCAAGAACGTGATTGATTCTATGGGTTATAAACTGAGAGACAATGCAACAGATTTACAAAAAGAATACTTTGCAGAATTGAAAAAAGCTGTAGAAGACGGTACAGATAAGGGTGAAATCGCAAGACAGGTTGCTAAAAACTATGTCGCTGATTTCTATACATGGTCAAATAAAAGAGGTTCTTATGATGTTGGCGGTTTATGCTATGTTCATGCAGAGTCTACTGGCAATGTTTATGCCCGTGCTAAAGACGGCTATTACAAATATGTTACTTATTACATCAATGAACTAGGTGCTAAGAATTTACTTGAAGTATCTAGTGTTGAAGTGAGTGGTGGCGACAAGACTGGTACATTTGAATTAAATGGAAAAGTGTATGACAGTTACTTCATTACTTGTGACTGGACTTATGATAATGAAGATAATTTAGCTCCAGTAACAAGAAACTTTGTGAAAAGAGAATACTTTAACGTAATTGAAAGAGAAGATGGACGCTTTGAAATCGTTGAAGCGTATGGTGATAACTAATGGAAAATAATAATCACGTAAAAAAGAAAATGCCTCCAAAAGTGAAGGCTGTTAGATATATTTCTGTTATTACTACAATACTTGCTTATGCAATGGTAGCGGTTTTTATCTTACTTTCATATAGATATTACACTATCGAATTAAAAACCATCATGTTCATTATCGGTGCTATTATCTGCTTATTATTGATAATCGGCATTATGTTCTATGTTGGTTTTAGATATAAAGACTTCCGTATCGGTATTGCAACTGTAGTTTTATCTTTGCTGGTAACAGTGTTTGCTGCAAGCGGTGTAGTTGTTATTAATAAGGTGAATAAAACTGTAGACAACATTATTGATAACTCAGGTAAAGAACAGTATGAAATCGTTGGTGGCGTCTTCACTTATTATCAAAAGAATGCAAACTCAACTATTTATACAGACTTTGACGATATTAAAAATGCAAAGAATTTAACAGTTGGTGTTCTTTATGATAACGGTGTTGGTACCGGTACAATGGCAAAAGAACTTTTAGAAAAAGAAAATGTTGATGCCAAGATTGTACAGTTCAACACAACAGATGATTTATTATCTGCTTTAGTTGGTGAAGAAGAAAAAACATCAGTAGATTTAGCAGTATTCCCTGCTTCTTATAGACAGAGATTATTAAACGATGACAATGTTGACTATAGTCAGTATTTAGATCGCATGGTTGATTTCTATTCTTTCGAAGAAAAAGTATTAACCGGTGAAAACGAAAATGCGAATAAGGATTTATCTGGTGAACCTTTCAATATCTTGTTAATTGGTTTCGCTCCAGAAAATGAAGCAATGACATACGGCTTAGCTGACTCGATTATTGTTGCGACAGTAAATCCGCAGACATTAACAGTGGTAATGACTTCAATTGCCAGAGACTCATTTGTACCAATCAGCTGTTATGGTGGCAGCAGAGATAAGATTAATGCTGCTCGTGGTACATCTAGAGCCTGCTTAATGGAAACTGTTGGTAACCTATTGGATATGAAAATTGACTATTACATGGAAGTTAACTTCCTTGGTGTAGTACAGATTGTAGATGCTATTGGTGGTATCTTAATCAATAACCCAGTAGAATTCGTTGGTCAAAGTGCTTCTACAAATAGAGGCGAATATACAGTACTTGTTCCAGCTGGTGAAGCAGTACCAGCCGATGGTGAAATGGCTTTGGCTTTCGCAAGAGAAAGACATGCAATGCCAGGTGGTGACTTTGATAGACAGAAACACCAGCAGGAAGTTATTGCAGAAATTGTTAGAGGCTTACTTGAACTTAGAGATGTAAATAAAGCTTTAAAGGTAATGGAAGCTGCTGGTAACAATATCAGTACTAACCTGAGCCTAAATCAGTTAACTGGTGTATTTAATTATTTATTAAGTATTAAGAATGAAAATAACTTCTCAACTTTTAACATGATCGATATTCAAAGTATGAGAGTTACTGGTTATTCTTCTTGGACTTATAACCAGTCAATGAAACTTCCTTTATGGATTTATAAACTGTATAACGGTTCTATTAAGGAAGCAACAGATAGAATTGATGATGTTATGAATGAATATGGCGGAATTCAGAATATCAGTGACCAGCACTCATATATGAAATTCCAGGTTCAATTCCCATATAACAGGGGCTTATTGTACAGCACATATTTCAATGAAGAACAGGTACATGAGCAATTGCCAACATACTATCCATTCTTAACAAAGTATTCTTATGAAGAAGCTGTATCTTGGGCAGTAAGCAATGGTGTAACACTAAACATTACATTCATTGACGAAGATAGTCCTAACTATATTGAAAGCCAAAGAGGTAGAGTTGTTGACCAATTCCCTAGACAGGGTTCACTTGTTTCAGAATATCCTACAGGTTCAATTACAGTTATGGGTTCTATGGATCCAAATTATGCTCCATCATACACTGTTGAAAACTGTAATGATTTAGATTCTTGTAAGGCATTTGCTGATAGCAAGGGTATCAGTATGTCTATTGAATATAAGACAACTACTGATGCAAGCCTTGATGGTAAATTTATTGAAACCAACTATAAGAATGGCGATAAGATCAAAAAGAATCAGACATTGGTTGTATATATTTGGAAACTGAAAGAACAGGTTGAAGTTCCTGATTACACCGGAATGAAACCTTCAGATTACATGTCACTTCTAACAGGTAAGAAGTTGAATCCTGTAATTGTTGAAATTGAAGAAGGTGCTACTGAATTGAATAATGGCACAATAGCCAAAACAAATCCAGCGGTAGGACAAATGTCGGATGGTAAAGTAACTATTTATGTATATAAATATGTTGCTCCAAAGGAACCGCTTCCTGGTGATACTGATAAACCAAATACAGGTGATGGCACTGGTGATGGAGAAAACCCTGGTACAACACCGGGTGGTGAAGACAAGCCAAATACAGGCGGTGAAACTGGAGGTGGCGGTAATACCGAAACACCACCAACCCCAGACCAACCTCAAACTCCAGATTCTGGAGAACAATCTGGCGAAGGACAATAAAATATATAACAAATAAATCCCACTATCATGGCTCACAAACCTGATAATGGGATTTTTTAATTAAGATAAGTTATTTGTTATTAAGCAATTTGTTATCAATATAGTTTTGAAATTTATCTATTATAGCTAAATATGGTTTTTCAATTGTTTTCTGTCTAATTAGATCAATTATTGAACAAAATGCAAATAAACCAATTACTGCGAATATTGAATATGGAATCAATCCATAGCTTCCTTTGTAATATGATCCTTTTAATACTTGCTGCCACCAGATAGGTCTGAAGAACTCAGTATCGTGAATTAGATAAACGCCAAATATAGTAGATGCGACAGTATTAATGAATTTGTTGTAAGGAATCTTGATATTAACAAATGTCATGAAGATACATATTGCCAGTATCAACATTAACGGATGCCTCATTTCATTAAATCTATAAACTCTGCCAGCCCAGTATTCACTTTTTGTACCAATGAACAGAAGTACTACACTAAGCAAGAAAGCAGTTAACGTAAGGATTACTGAAGCGGATAAATAGTGTTTTAACTTTAACTTTGGAGACAGACCATATAATCTAATGTACCCCGCGATGCTATATAGTAAGATGAACCAGATTAATTCGTTTGATTGGTATTTGTCTCTAAATATAGAAGGTAATAATACCCATAAACCTAATATGAATAACAGATAATTCTGATATTCTTTCTTTGTAAAAGACAACAGTAATCGATTGATATATGGATGTAATAAATACATTACAAAGTAAGTAGAAACAAACCACCATCGTTGTGAGGCTATCGGTAAGAAGCTATAAATTATTTCTGTTTTGCTTAAAGTTCCTTTACAAACAAACAGGTAGATTGCCGCCATTCCAATAGAATAGAAAACTACCTGACCCCAGAATTTAGCTATTCTCTTAAAATTCTGTTTTAATGATTTATTAGTTATTAAGTAGTAACCAGAAATAAGTACAAAGATATTAACACCAAGTTTGCCTCCTATTGTAAGTAAGCTTAACCACAACCTTGTTTTCATCACATAAGAGTTATCAAAATAGAAGCCGCTATGTACCGTAAAGTGATGAAACATGATCATCAGCATAGTCACTATTCTCAAAAGTTCTATATTAGAATCTCTATTCTTTTTTGTATTAGTCATAAAAAATCCCCATTGATTAACGCTCTAATTATATTAAATAAAGGCAGAGATATAAAAGCTTGGTATAGCTCATGGGTTATAATTAATAAGTATGGAAAAATTAACTGTGGTTGTAGCTATCTACAACGTTGAAAACTATTTAGACAAATGTTTACAGTCTTTAAAAGAACAGACTTGTAACGATTATAAAGTATATTGTGTAAATGATGGTTCTACTGATGGCAGTAGAGATATCATCATGAAATATGTGAATGTTGATCCGAAGTTTATTGTTTTGGATAAACCAAATGGTGGCTTAAGTGATGCCAGAAACTATGGTATTGAAAGATGTGTTACTGAATATATTTCTTTTATTGATGGCGATGACTTTGTTTCTTATGACTATGTGGAAAGAAGTCTTAAGGAAATGGAAGAAAAGAAACTGGACATGTTAGTGTTTGCTTATAACCAGTATTATCTGGCTACTAACAGCAATGAAAAAGTAAATCTTAGAATTGCAAATGGTGTTTATAACCTTAAGGATAAAAAAGACTTGCTAGCTTATACACCTAATGCTGCCTGGAACAAGGTTTATAGAACTTCTTTATTTACTGATAACAACATCACCTATCCATTTGGGTACAGACATCAGGATTTAGGCACTACACCTAAGTTACTATTGAAGTCTAATAGAGTGGGCTATATTAATGATGCTTTATATAACTACTTAATTGATAGACCTAATAACATTACTGCGCAAATCGATAAAAAGTTATATCACATTATCGACATGTCAAAAGAAGTGATGGATTACTATATTGAAAATCATGATTTTGATAACTATGTTAATGAATATGACTATCTGGTTAAGAGAAACTTTATTCAGTCATTAAGAAAAGCAATGAAACTTGAAGATAAGAAATTCGTCTTAAAATTCATTGACGATATTTTCGATACATCTGATAAATATTTTAAAAAGAGTAAACATACCTATCAGATTGCTGAAGAAGATGGTGATTCTGTATATTTATCTAGATTTAAATGTAAGGCTTACTACATCTTAAGAAAGTTGAAGGGATAAATGAATTTTTCTTCATTAACTTTTGTTTTATATTTTCTGCCGCTTAGTATTCTGCTTTTTCAATTAGTTGATAAGTATTTATCTAAAGCGGTAAATATATATCTAATATTAGTTAGTATCTTTTTCTATGCCTGGAGCGATATTAAAATCACAATAATTTTCTTATTGTCGTGCATAGGTATTTTTATAATTGGAAAAATAATAGAAAGAACAAAATCTAAAGTTTTATTGACTGCATCAATCGCGATTATTGTGGGTGTCTTGTGCTTCTATAAATATGTTGATTTTTCTATTGGGATAGTTAACAAGTTACTTCATTATGAAATTGATTTGCTGTATCTTGTTTTGCCATTAGGTATATCATTTGCTTCATTTGAAGCTATATCTTATTTGGTTGATATCTATAACGGAAATAAAAGTGGTTCATTAACAGAGACATTATTGTTTTTATTATTCTTTCCCAAGGTTTGTTCTGGCCCAATAGTGACCTGGAAAAGATTCAAAGTTGCGTTAAAAAACAGAGAAAGCAATTTTAATAATCTTGTAAGTGGTGCTGAAAAAATAGTTATTGGTCTGGGCAAAAAGGTAATTCTTGCTGATTCTTTAGGAACAATTGTGGCAACTGTTTCGGCCAATTATTTAAAAATCGATAGTATAAGCGCAATGCTTTGTGCCTTATGTTTTATGCTGCAACTTTATTTGGATTTCTCAGGTTATTCAGATATGGCGATAGGTATATCCAGAATTTTTGGCTTTAGTTTCGCTGAAAACTTTAATTATCCATATCTCTCTAAATCAGTTGGTGAATTCTATAGAAGATGGCATATTTCACTGGGTACATTTTTAAAAGAATATATTTATATTCCTCTTGGTGGTTCTAGAAAAGGTAATGTATATCTGCATTTACTGATTGTCTTCCTTGTTTCTGGTATCTGGCATGGTAATGGCACATCATATATTGTCTGGGGTCTTTTAATCGGTTTAGCTGTCTGCCTGGAGAGAAAATTATCTGATGAGTTAGCTAAAGTTCCTGATGTTATTAGATGGCTTTTGACAATGGTTTTCATTTATTTCACCTGGATATTGTTTATGATGCCTAGTCTTAGCACGTCAGTTGCCTTTGTAAAAACGATGTTTGCTGGAATATCAGGCAACAGTGTTCTATTAACGTATAAATATTATTTCAATTTAAGAATAATAATTATCATGCTTATTTCTATTGTTGTGTCAGTTTGCAACTATAAAGATATTAAGTATAAAATCGTTTTAATTATCAACAACAGAAAGTTTTTATCACTGTTAAAGTATTCTTTCTTGTTGCTTGTCTTTGTTGTGTCAATTGTGTTCATTGTTAACTCAACTTACTCACCATTCTTATATTTCAGGTTCTAATATGAAGAAAATTAAGACTTTATTTTTAGTATCTATATTATTAGTAATTACTGTCTTAACAGTAAGTTTTGATTTTGAAAAAAATAAGGTATCCTTGCTAGATAATAGAATGCTGACTGAACTCAATGTGATTAGCTCGGATAATATCGATAACTATATCAGTGATAGAGTTGGCTTGCGTAAGGAAATGGTTGGAATATACAACTGGATTAATGCAAAACTATTCAATGTTTCTACCCATCCAAGTAAGCTGCTAGGCAAAGATAATAATCTATTTCCAATGCCTGATGATTATGTTGAATATGGAAGTTATCATGAGAAATTTTTGAATTCAATAAAAATTATTCAGGATTATTGTTTAAACAGGGGTGTGGATTTCTACTTCGTATTAGATCCATCAAAGGCAGTGATTGAATCTTATTTACTTCCAGATGGTGTAAATGTAAATTCAAAATGGATTGAAGAATTTGTAGAAAAATCAAAAGAAAAAGGCATTAACATTATTGATAACTATAGTTATTTAAAAGAAATCAGTGAAAATGGCGAAAGATTATATAACGATCAGTATGATGTATATCACTGGAGTGACTATGGTGCTTATATGGGTATAAATAATATTTTAGAAAATATTAAAAATGACTATAACAATATTGGCGTAAATAAATTATCAGATTTTAATATTGAAAAACATAACATTAAAGGTTCTTTATTTGGTTCGCAGTTTATTGATGAAGAAATCGATTACTATACACCGAAATTAAAAACGGATAATCATGCAGATGCTTATAAAGAAAACCTAAATTTCCATGAAGATTTTGAAGAATTTTATTATTTTGAAACCGGTGATGAAGAAAAACCAAATGTTCTAGCTTTTGAGGGATCATATCTGATTTCTGAAGATAGAACCGAAAGATTTATAGCCAATAATTTTAATAAAACCATTGCAGTACATAACTATCAGAACATCTACAATATCGATTACTATTTCAATATCTTCCAACCAGATATCGTTATATTTGAAATAGCTGATTATGTGCTTATTGAATACTATTTTAGTGAGTACTATATGGAAACTATGAAACTGCAGGAAGCTTATTCAGATTATTCTAGCTATAAAGTTGAGGAAATTGAATTGTCGGGATATGAAATATCTCAAAAAGGAATGTATGAAGAAATGATAGTTCCAAAGGAACTTGAGTATACATATGCCTATCTAATAACAGAAAATGGGGTATATGATTTCTATGATTTAGACAATGACTATATGGCAATAACTCTATTAAGTAATACAATAGAGAATGCTGACGAAAGCAAAATCACGTTTGTAGACACTGTCTCACAAATTAAATATGAATGTAAGATAAAAGGAAGTTAAAAATGGATAAGAAAGTAATAATAAACTACATCTATAACATTCTCTACCAGGTAGCAAAGAATGTTCTATCAATTGTAATAGTTCCGTACGTATTAGGAACACTGGGTGAAAGTGTACTGGGCATCAGTGACTTCGCCAGCAATATTGCCTCATGGTTTATTCTGTTTGGTGTATTAGGCGTAAATATCTATGGTAATAGAGAAATTGCCAAGGTAAGAGACAACAAGGAAAATCTATCTAGAACTTTCTTTGAAATCTTATTTATGCAGGTACTAAATATGGCAGTAGCTTTAACACTATTTGTTTGCTACAGCAAGTATCTGGTTACTTCAAACAACTTAATCTACTACCTTACATGTTTAACAATCATCTCTAATGCTATTGATATTTCCTGGTTCTACTTTGGTGTTGAATACTTCAAAATTGTTTCAATCAGAAATATTGTTATTAAGATTCTGGGTGTTGCCCTAATTATGCTGCTAGTTAAAAAGCCAGAAGATCTATGGATTTATGTAATCATCAATGGCGCTGGTGACTTACTTGGAAATATTGCAATGTTCTTTGGCTTAAAGAAATATATTTCTAAAGTTAAATTCAGTATTATTGATGCTTATAAACATCACTTCATCTCAACATTTATTTTATTTATCCCAACTATCGCTAATAATGTTTATAACTTATTAGATCAGACAATGCTTGGTTTCTTAATTGAAGATAAGGGTGAAGTTGCTTTATATAAGACAGCGCATAGCTTTGTTAAGATGTTTCTATACTTTACTACATCTCTAGGTGCAGCTATGCTTCCAAGAATTGCTAACACATTCTATAAAGACAATAACTATGATGAAGTAAGCAAGTATATTAACACAACATTCAAATACACATTATTTATCGCTATTCCAATGATGTGCGGTTTCTGTTTTGTGGCTCCATACTTTATCCCATGGTACCTGCCAAAACAGCCATCAATCGTCCAACTGATTCAGGTATCTTGTCCAATTATTCTTTTGATCTCTGTATCAAATGTTCTTGGTTATCAGTTCCTTATTCCAACAGGACACAATAAGGAATATACAACTTCATTGATTATTGGTGCTGTAACAAACGCAATCGCTAATTTCATCTTAATCCCTAGATTCTTAGGTATTGGTGCTGCTATCGGTAGTGTGGTGGCTGAATTTGCCGTAATGTTTACACAGTTCCTGTTTGTAAGAAATAAGCTGAAGGTTCATGCCTTAGGCAATACTATTAAATATGCAATTGCAGCTGCTTTAATGTCAGCAATCGTCGTTGTACTTGGTAACTTCTTGGGTGCATCATTTATTACTAATGCTATTCAGGCAGTACTTGGTGCTTCTATCTATTTCATAACTCTAATTATCTTAAAAGAAGAAATGGTATTCAGTGTTGTTGAAAAATTAAAACAGCGTATCAAGAGGGCTTAAGATGTCTATTGTTTCTAAAATTAAAGAAAGTAAATTATACGAAGTTTATCATTTTCATGCTAAGTACTATAAAACCAGAAATGATGAAAAAATAGAACTGGCTAAAAATGTGAAATGTGAAAAATTATTCAATGATGATAAAGTTCATTTCTTTGGCTATTACGATAAACCTTGCTTTGCGTATGGAAAGTCTTTAAGCCATCGAGTAAATGTTGATAACTTTGATTATTCACAAACTATTGATATCCTGGTTGATGATAAAAAAGTTTCTACTTCAAAAGCCTGGAATCTTCAACAGGGTTCAATGAGCACCTGGATGGATGAAAATCATATTATTCATAATGACTTCGATGGAAATAAGTTCATCAGTAAGATTGTTGATATCAATACTTTAGAAAGCAGAATTATTGATTTTCCAATTTATTCTGTAAGCAAGAATAAGAAGTTTGCCTTAAGTTTGAATTTCTCCAGACTTGCAAAGCTTAGAAAAGACTATGGTTATTTCAATCTTCCATATAATGATTTACCAGCTGAAAATGAAGATGGTATTTACTATGTCGATATCGAAAACAACACCAATCATCTTTGGTTAACATTAGAAGAAATAATAAACTTTAAAACCAGAGAAAATATGAAGGGCGCTGTTCACAAAGTTAACCATATTGATATCTCGCCAAATAATGATAAAGCAATCTTCTTACACAGATGGTTTGTGGGTAAAACCAAATATACCAGATTATTATGTGTAGACATCAATACTAAAGAATTACGCTTACTGGCTGACAACGATATGGTTTCTCATATGTGCTGGTATGGAAATGACAAGGTCTTTGGTTTCTTAAGAGGCAACAATAATAAAGATGGTTATTTCTTTATTGATATGAATGGCAATCAGAAGCATTTAGTACACGACTTACTAATTGATGATGGTCATCCAACCGTTCTTAATGAAAGATATATTGTGACAGATGGCTATCCTGATTACACTTGTAAATCAAAACTGATGCTGATAGATTTAAAAAACAACACCGTAAGTGTTGTTGGTAGATTCTATTCATATAAGAAATTCCAGGATGATAGACGCTGCGACCTTCATCCTCGATTCGATGTTGATTCCAAGTGCCTGACAATTGATTCAGTATGTTTAGGAATCAGAAATATATATCATATAGATCTAAGTGAAGTAGTAGAGTAATCTGCTACTTTTTATATGCTTCAGCAGTTTCAATTAACAGATTAATAAAAGATTCTATATTATCTGAATTAACCCATTGGCCAAATCCCTGTTCATACAGATATGGATAATAGGCGTGGAAACATGTACATTCTAAAACCATATCACTTACTTCGGCATTGTAATGTGAGTTATCAATCCAGTAAGAATTATCAGTAGTAATATCATTGTAACCAGAGAAGTTACAAAACTCAGTTACTTCAGCTAATTGTCTTAAGAATTCAAAATAATTTAAATCTAATGATGCTTCATAAGTTACATAATGCATAGGGTTAGTGAAGACTGTCAGTTTGATATTATTTGAATCACATAGTTCTTTTAACTCTTTGATTTCATTGATGGTTTCTTCTAATCGGTAACTATTGCCAATGCTTGGCTCAACATTTTCAAAGTCATATTTTGAAGCTTCCTGACCATAGTCTGAGTTCCAGCCAAATTCATAGAAACGATAAGCATAGGAATCATCAAATTCATGTTTAGATATGATATTTAAATATGATTCTAAGCTCATTGCCGGGTCGATATAAAGTGAATAAAACTTTAATGGGTTATTTATCGATAATTCATAAGGTGCGTTAGAAGCACTGTTATGGCTGTCTGGATCGATGGTATAAGATAAGCTATCAACTCCTAAATAAATATTTTTGGGATAGATATCATTCTTGATTAAAGTCTTAACATTCTCCAAAGCTTCTTTTGGTGTTCCCTCAGAATAAGTCATATTGTAAGCTGTCTGACCCCAAATATTATTTACGTGGATATTGCCAACTCTGCTTGAACCAAAGACGAAGGAATCAAATTTATCAGGATTATTTAAGATGTAATTCATCTTGATATAGTTCTTGTTTGGTTCAACTCCATTGTCTTTAATGTTTAAAGAATGAAAGACATTAAATGGATCAATCGCATAAGAAAAAGCTATGGAAATTACGCCAAGTATTAAAGTAAATAATAAGACTTTAGTAACAAACTTTTTCATATTAGAACTGGAAATAAATAAAGTTAACTTCACCTACATAATGCAGGAATAAAATAGCTAAGACTAACACAAAGTAAATAGTATATCTAATAACGATATTCTGTTTACTGATATAAGCAATTACATCTGTATTCATATTGAAGATATCAAAACCGATAAGTGGTATCAGGTAAATAGCCAGGTATATTAATAATTCAATTGCTGATTTATCAAAACTGTATAAACCAGAAACAATATAGTTCTTAGGATTAGTAATACCAGCAAACATATGCTTAATAACATATAGAGCTTCATGGATATTCTGTGCTCTAAAGAAGACCCAGGCAAACATCATAATAATGAAGATAAGAATTACTCTGATAAACCAGATCAGGGTAAACTGTTTCTTTTCTTTTTTAATGTGGAAGATGTCTTCAATAATCTGCAATAAGCCATGAATGCCACCCCATATTACAAAGGTGATATTAGCGCCATGCCATAAGCCACTGATCAGGAAGGTAACCAAAAGGTTAAAGTAATGTCTTGGTTTTGAACATCTGTTTCCACCTAATGGAATATAGACATAATCTTTAAACCATGATGATAAAGAGATATGCCACTTAGACCAGAATTCTTTAACAGTAGTAGAGAAATAAGGAGACTTAAAGTTATCCATTAATTTAATGCCTAAAAGTTTAGCTGAACCCTTGGCAATATCTGAGTAACCTGAGAAGTCGCAATATATTTCGATTGAAAAGAAGATAGCTGCCAAGACAAAGGCAAAGCCTTCATAGAATGATAGATTGTTGTAAACCTTATCAACCATAACCGCTAAGTTATCCGCAATAACAATCTTTTTAAAGAAACCCCAAGCCATAAGTTTCATGCCATATGTGGCGGTATTGTAATCAAAATAACGTTCCTTCTTTAATTGCGGTAACAGGTTTTCTGGTCTTTCGATTGGACCAGCAACAAGTTGCGGGAAGAAAGATACGAAAGTTGCATAATAACCAAAGTGTCTTTCAACTTGAATGTTGCCACGATAGACATCAATCACATAACTTAAGGTCTGAAAGGTATAGAAAGAAATACCTACCGGTAGTAATAAATTAAGTGTTGGCGTATTTAACTTGATGGCAAACAGTGAGAAAACACTGGTCATCAGATCAAAGAAGAAGTTCAGATATTTAAAGACAAAAAGAACTCCTAAACAGCTGATTAAAGTAAATAATAAAATGATATTTTTCTTTTCGCGATACTTATCAATCAGGATAGCTGATAAGTAGGAAATGATTGTCGTAAACAAAATCAGGAATACATATTTCGCATTCCAGGACATATAAAAATAATAAGAAGCTACAAACAATAAAGTCCAACG
Organism: Erysipelotrichaceae bacterium; assembly: GCA_030526485.1. Lineage (GTDB taxonomy): Bacteria > Bacillota_I > Bacilli_A > Erysipelotrichales > Erysipelotrichaceae > Colivicinus. Next base: position 120,161 of record JAUNCS010000001.1, read on the forward strand.
ATACTTGTGTGGCAGTAACCAGTACAAGGTAAATACGATCGGTAAAAATATTGCGTAGCTTAAAGAATTAAACAACATAAATCTATTATAAATTAATTATTTCTTATTAATAATCTCAATGGCTTTATTAATATTTTTGATAGTAACTTTATTAGGATTTCCACCATATTCACCATCAAGAGTCCAGGCTAAATCACCATCAGCTTCAAAATGAATTTCGTTAGTAGTAAAAGAAAGTACAACATCGGACTTTTTAGTTAAGCCTAAGAAATAGCGATTGATTTCATTTAGTTCCAAAAGATCCTTTGGCATCTTTACTAAAAGCACTTCAAAAAGACCATCATCCAGTTTTACTTTCTTTCTATCTAACTGGTATACACCGCCAACCGAATATGTGTTGGTAACCATACCGTAGATAAAATCACCTTCACCACTATATTCTTTTGAATGAATCTTCAAGTGATGGGATTTGATGTCACTGATACTTTTAATCCCTTCTATTAGATAGGCTAAATGACCAAGAATGTTTTTGATATCCTGGGGCGTGGCATAAGAGACTCTGGTGAAAGCTCCAAAGGCGGCAATATAGATAAAGTGTCTTCTGTTAAACTTGCCAATATCAAAAGAATTGGCTTTGCCCTTAACCACAAATTCAGCAGCTTCTATCATATTTTTGGGTATCTTTAAACTGCTGGCAAAGTCGTTGGTGGAACCTGCTGGAATATAACCTAATAGTGGCAGTTTCTCATTCTTGGAATACATCAAACCACTGGTAACTTCATTAAGTGTTCCATCTCCTCCTGAACAGATAATCAAATCATATTTATGACAGTTCTTTTTGATATAGATAGTAGCTTCACCAGACTTTCTGGTTGGAACAACTGTTAAATCATACTCAGCTTTCGCAAAGATATTTAAAATGTCATACAGATAATTCTTAATCTGCATTTTGCCGGCATTAGGATTATAAATAAAAAGTGTTTTCACAACTTCATTGTACTATAATAGAAATGATAAAAAATGTATTAAAAGGAGATATGAAATAATGGCTAATACAGTATTAGTAGAAACTTCTGCTAGACACGTACATGTAACTAGAGAACAGGTTGAAATCCTTTTCGGTGCTGGTCATCAGCTAACTAACAAGAAGGACTTAAGCCAGCCAGGTCAGTTCGCATGTGAAGAAAAAGTAACTATCGTTGGTCCTAAGGGTGAATTAAAGGCTTCTATCCTTGGTCCTGAAAGAGCTGCTGCTCAGGTTGAATTATCTTTAACTGATGCTAGAACTGTTGGTTTAGTAGCACAGGTTAAGGAATCAGGTGACATTGCTGGTACAGCTGGTTGTAAATTAGTTGGTCCTGCTGGTGAAGTAGAAATCGAATGTGGTGTTATCGCTGCAAAGAGACACGTACATTTAGATCCAAAGACTGCTGAAGAATTTGGTGTACAGAATGGCGAAATCATCGGTATCAAGGTTGCTTCTGAAGGCAGATCATTAACTTTCGGCGATGTAGTAGTAAGAGTATCTGAAAAGTTTGCTCCTGCAGCTCATATCGATACAGATGAAGCTAATGCAGCTGGTCTAAAGGGCGCTGTAATGGGCGAAATCGTTAAATAATCATTTAAAAATTATAAGTAATCATAAAAAAGTGTATTGCGAAGTGCGATACACTTTTTTTCTTACGTAAAAACAAGGTAAAATGATTATGACTCACGTGGAGGAGTTTTTATTATGAAGATTATAAACACAAAAGAATTTAATGAAATAAAAAATGAAGGAAATCTGGTTATTGATTTCTATGCTGACTGGTGTGGACCTTGTAAAATGTTAAGTCCAGTACTGGAAAAAATCAGCGCTGATTATCCAAATGTTAACTTTGTTAAAGTAAACTGCGATAACGATGAAGAACTGGCTATGGAATTTGGTGTTATGTCTATTCCAGCTGTATTCATGCTTAAAGATGGCAAGGTAGTGAATAAGTTTGTTGGTTCTCAGCCTGAAAGCAAGATTACTCAATTACTAGACGAATCATTCTAAGACTAAAAGGGACAATATATGACATTAACAGACGTTATTAAGTTATTGGGTGGTGTAGCCCTATTCTTATTCGGTATGACTTTAATGGGCGATAGCCTGAAGAAAGTTGCCGGAAGCAAACTGGAATTATTTCTATATAAGTTAACAGGAAATACAGTAAAAGGTATCTTACTAGGTACTGGTGTTACTGCGGTAATCCAATCATCAAGTGCTACTTCAGCAATGGTTGTTGGTTTCGTTAACTCAGGCATGATGAAAGTTAAACAGGCCATTGGTATTATCATGGGTGCCATCATTGGTACCAGTATCACTGGTTGGGTAATTTCACTTTCATACATTGGCAATGGTTCTAAGGGCATCTTTGAATTATTATCTACAAGCTCTTTGGCTTCAATGGTTGGTGTTATTGGTATCTTACTGATAATGACTTCAAAGAAGCGCAAATATAGAAATATCGGTGAAATCCTAATGGGCTTTGCGGTATTGATGGTGGGTATGGAACAGATGTCTGGTTCGGTATCTGGTTTAAGAAATGATCCAAACTTCCTGGCTTTATTTACTTCATTCAATAATCCATTATTAGGTATTCTGGCTGGTGCAGGCTTTACTGCAATTATCCAATCTGCTTCAGCTGCTGTTGGTATTATCCAGGCTCTATCTACTACTGGTGTTATCAGCTTAAGCATGTCGATTCCAATTCTGATTGGTATTGCGATTGGTGCTTCAGTTCCGGTTATTATTTCTTCAATTGGCGCAAATGCGGCAGCTAAAAAGTCTGCATTGTCATATCTGATTGTCGATGTTTTAGGTGGTACAATCGTATCAGTTCTGTTCTATGGAGGCTACATGATCTTCAAGTTCAGTTTTGCAGCTATGATTCTAAACCCTGTATCTTTAGCTTTAGTTAATACGATCATCAGAGTTATCATGGTTGTCTGCTTGGCTCCATTTATTGGCTTCCTTGAAAAGATTGTCAACTTCTTTGTTAAGGAAAACAATGAAGACGATGCTGAACTTGCTGAAGTTAAGAAACTTGAAGAAAGATTCCTTGCTTATCCGCCTTTGGCTATTGAAAACGTCTCTAATGCCGTTAATGCCATGGCCAGCAAGATGCTTAATATTCTATTTGAATCAATCGATATGATTGGCGCTTATGATGATAATAAGTTTGAAGAAATCTCTAAGATGGAAGAGATTATTGATGAATATGAAGATAAGATTAACTTCTATTTAACTAAACTGTCTAAGAGGAGTTTGAGTGGCTATCAGTCAAGAACTGTTGGCCGTTACTTAAGAAGTATCTCTGATATTGAAAGAATTTCTGACCATGCACTAAATATTGCGCAATGTGCTGGCAAGATTAAAGAAGACAATATCGAATTTACTGACCAGAGTAAGAAAGAACTTAATATTCTATTAAGTGCAATTAAAGAAGTAAGTACTCATACTGTTGATAGCTTTACTGCTAACAGTGTTGAACTGTCATATGAAGTTGAACCACTTGAAGAAGTTATTGATAGAATCTGTGATCATATGAAAGAAAGTCATATTGAAAGATTACAGAAGGGTGAATGTAATATTAAGAGTGGTTATATCTACAACGACTTATTAACTAATTTTGAGAGAGTATCAGACCATTGCAGTAATATCGCTATTTCAACAATCGGTTTATACCAGAAGGAATTAGATGCTCATACATATGAAATTGAAGTTGCCAAGGAAGACAAGTTCAAGGAATATGTAAAGAAATATACAGAAATGTACAAAATCTAAGATGTTGGGTAACCAACATCTTTAATCTAATTGGAGATTAACTATTAGAAATCAATAGTAAATTACCAAAATGTTTTAAAACACTATTAAAAGAATCATTGTTTCATGATTTTTTGAAATAGATAAATGATATGGATAAACGAGGATTAACTCATTTTGCTTATATCAAAATCCACATTGTTCTTTTCAAGGCTAAAGATAATGCGAATTAAGCGTTTTGCCACATGACTTAATGCTACTCTATGAGCTTTGCCTGAGTTTCTTTTGCTTAAGTAATACTCATAAAGAACAGGATTATGGATTAGCGATGTTCCAGCTACATTCATAATGTATTGCCTTAAATAAGATGAACCGTGTTTCACCATATGTCCAGTAGAATCACTTTCACCAGATTGATATCTGCTGCAGTCAAGTCCAGCGAAAGCTACAAGCTGATCAGCGTTATTGAATTTCGAGATGCTACCTATTTCAGAATAAATACCTGCAGCACTAATTAAACTTATTCCTGGAATTGAATCGATATGACTGTTCATGGTTTTGTATTCATCCGAGATTTTTGACTCGATGTCTTTAATCTTGGAATCTAGTTCTTTGAATAAATCAAGATACATATTTAACTCATATGTAAGTATTGGGTCTTCATTTCCGACAGTGTTCTTAGCCAATTCCTTTAACGCAAGAAATTTAGCGTAAGAGATTGTACTTCTGAGCTTAGAAGACATCTTTGAATATGACTCTCTTGTCATTCTTGAAATCTTTGAAGGAGTACCATAATTCTCAAGAAGATATATGGCTGTCACTGATTTAAGACTTTTATTAAAGAATGGTTTAAATTCTGGGAATATCAAATCCAATACATTAGTAATCTTTACCAGATACAGAGATCTTTGTTTTATGAGTGTGTCTCTGCTTCTGCATAAAGACTTAAGATTTCTTAAATGATAAGATTTAATGGGATAGGGCTTATAGCTAACCGTACATAAAAAAGATGCGATTAATCTTGCGTCTATCTTATCAGTCTTTGTTCTTCTCAGTGTGGTAGCTTTTGAAAAACGACTAATAAGGATTGGGTTGAATTCCATAAAAGAGTATCCATTCTTTTCAAGGAATATCTTGATATTAGAACCATAATGTCCGGTAGCTTCTAGTCCTATCCTTTTTTCTTGATTAGGATCTAGATTATTAAGGGCATTAAGGAGCGTGTTGAAGCCGTTTGAATCATTGGTGAATGAGAAGCTATCCTTGATTACTTCTCCATTTTGATCCATTATGAAACAATCGTGCTTATACTTGGCTAAATCCAAGCCAATAAAATAGGTCATAATGACACCTCCTATAAATTATGTGTAACTGGGTAGGCCACTAGTCTTTAAGAAGTATTCTCGTGCTTGATAAAACGTACATATTATTGATATGTCGTTAATTAACTTAATCAACTCTGGCTATAAAAAAAGACTGTGGTAGGACTCTCCAATAATCAGTACAAAACATTGTCTGAATCAATATAACAACAAATCCACAGTACACATTTTAAGCATATCAAGTTTGGCCGACTGATAGCTTAAATATAACGATCGGCCTAGAAAGAAAATTATCTAATTAGACCTAATTAGATAATACGAGAAGAATATGGTTTTCATATCGATTCTAAAAAAGGTCTAGGATATAGGCTGTGTATTGATGATAAAGAAACATTTGAACAGTGGTATACGTCTTCATCAGGAAGTATTGATGATAGCGAAGTAAGCATAAGGCAAAAGAATATATTTTATAAACTCCTGGTTAACGACGATTATATAAACATCTATGATATTGCTGATGAATTCAATATTTCAGCTTCTTTAGCCAGAAAAGATATAAAGGCCTTAGAACCATTAGTGGAAAAATATGATTTGTGTCTAAAACACTCATATTCACACGGATATTTAATTGTTGGGGAAGAAAACAATATTAGAAATGCTATTTCTAAAGAAATATCCACTGTAAATCCAGATTATTTAGATTTGTATTCAGGAAGACATAATACCGAAACTCTTAATCAGCTAACTAAATCGATAGAAAAGAATTTAAGAGATTTTGATATAGCTATTTCTGATAAACAGGTCGATTCTTTAGTGTTTCACGTCTTAATTGCTTTAAATAGAATTGAAACTAACAACCCAATTAAATGTGAACCTAATTACAATAAAGAGACAGTTGAATACCAAGTGTCTCAGTTAATTAATAAAGATATTGAAAACATTTTTGATATGACTTTATCTGATGATGAAGTTTACTATTTTTCAAAACAAGTTAAAAGTAATAGTCCAGTCATGCATGAAATAGAGGGGAATATTGAAGAAGATGACGAAGTAATTATTTTCTACAATATTTTCTTAAGAGGTATTTACGATTACAGTGATATTAATTTCTTTGATGACGACAATTTAAGAATCAGTTTATTCAAACATATTTCTTTATTTTTGTATCGTTTAAAAAATAAATCACAGATTGAAAAGTCTAGTCTGACGAAAATAAAAGACGAGTTCCCTTATGCGTTAGAATTAGCTGTTTATGGCTTAAAGGGGATTTCCAGAAAATATAACAGATACATTACTGAAGCTGAATCTTTATATTTTGCAATACATTTAGCATTGTCTCTCGAGTCAAATAAGAGCATTAAAAAATATAATATTGCGGTTTTAATGGATGAATCAGAAACACTATTTAGACTGATTACTCATCGTATAAATTCAGTTCTAAAGGAAAAAATAAATACCATTCAATTATTAAGATATAAAGACCTGGTGAAACAGGAAAGACTGGAAAATGTTGATTTGATTATTAATTCAACCGGTAACAAATTGTGGTTTGATATCCCAATGATTAGTATCAAGGATTATTTATCTGACAGTGATATGGTTTCGATTAAACAAACTTTAGAACAGCTTGATAATCGTAACGAACTGGAAAAGTTTATTTGCAAAGAAATGTATTTCGTTATGGAATGCGAAAGCAAAGAAGAAGTCTTAAAGAATACAATTCACGCGATAAATAAAATAAACAATTTAGATGAAGAAAAACTATATGCATCTGTAATGAATAGAGAACAATATTGTTCTACAGCATTCAGCAATAGAATTGCTATCCCTCATCCATTAGATCCGGGAGAGTTTCCAAATTTTATTTCTATATGCCGATTAAGAAAACCGGTTTTATGGGATGACAAATACGTTCAATTGATTTTCTTGTTCTCTTTGGATGGCTCAGAAACGGCAACCAAAGAGTTCTTGGATAAGTTATCGAAGATCATTATGGATGATAAGAAATCTATTTCTTTAAATAAGACAAGTAATTACGAGGAGTTTATACATGAATTCTTACAACCTAAATAAAATTGTTAAAAAGGCTCTTTTAACAATTCTTGCAGGTATCTGTATTGGAACAGGAGTTGGCATTATCTTATATGCAAATATAGGTGGAGATACAATTACTGTTTTCCAGGATGGTATGCATTCAACAATGAGCATATCTTATGGTCAAGCCTCAAGATTGTATAACCTGGTTCTTATTTTGATAGCTATTATATTTGCTCGTAAATATTTCGGTGTAGGAACAATAGTCAGTGCTTTTATTACAGGCTATTTAATTGATTTTTCATATGAACTATTAATGAAAACGAATTTAAATACAAGCTTTGCGATTGCGTTTGTTATCTTCATGGTTGGTCAGGTAATCTATACAACCGGATTATCAATTCTGATTAGTTGCAAACTGGGAATGAATGCACTGGATAGTATAATTTATAAAATTCTTGAATTTATCAAAGCAGACTATAAAATTGTCAGATTGCTCGCAGACATCCTGTTAACACTACTTGGTTATTTAATGGGTGGCGTCGTTGGTGTAGGAACCGTTATATCAATCGTATGTACTGGTTGGATGATTGATACATTCACCAAATTAATAAAAAGAAAAGCATAATAAGGAGAATTAAAAATGAAAATAAGTTTAGAATGTGCAATGAGATTTGCTCACAACGCTTTTATTGAAGCATTAACAGCTAATGAAAGTCCAAAATTTGAATATATTGGACCAGATCCAAAGAGCAAGATTGCTTTATTATTTGAAACAGATTGTACTGATGGTGAAGAAGCTTGCGCTTTAGCTAAAAAGATTGCTAAGTCTACTCCATTAGGTGCTTCAGCAATCATTCGTGTTGTAGTTGTTGAATAATGCATTATTACTTACCTAGCTGCAAAATCAAAAGCACATTTCCGGATATAAGTAATAAAATACAAGACTATTTAGAAAACAAAGGTGTAAAAGTTTTGAGTTGTTGCAAGCTTGTCAATTTGAATTTTAATGAAGAGGATATCGTTTTAAATAATTGCGTTTCGTGTTCAATTATCATGGACGAAAGATTTCCAAACGTTAACCAAATGAGTATTTATGAATATTTATTGAAACAGGAAGATTTCAAATGGCCTGATTTAAACGGAACTAAATATGTAATTCAGGATTGCATTCGGTCAAATCATAAGCCGAATGTTCAAGAAGCTATTCGTTTGTGTTTAAATAAAATGAATATTGAAGTAATTGAATCAAATGACACAAATTTTGATGGGGCATTTAAATACAAAACAATTCCTCCTAAAACCTTGGATGCAGCACCTGTATATTATAAGAATTATCAAAAACAACAGACTATTTTAACTGATGAAGAGATTGCAGCTAAAATGAGTGAACAGCTTAGTGAATATCCAACAGATAACATAATCGTTTATTGCAACTCTTGTTATTCTGGCTTAAAAATGGTGGATGAAAACTGTAAACACATTTTAGAAATAATATTTAATTAAATATCTCATTTATAAATAAGCTTAACGATAGCGAATAGTCTAATGTTTGCTATCGTTTTTTAAACAATGGAGTAGAAATGAAAAAGAATAATAAAGAATTTCCAAAAGAATTTTTATGGGGTGGCGCAATTGCGGCTAACCAGGCAGAAGGTGCGTGGCAAGAAGGCGGTAAAGGCCTTTGCCTAGCGGATATCAATGAATTTAAAGGACATCTTGATCCAAAAGATAGATGGAACTTTGAACTAAGTACACAAGAAATTGACCACTTGCTTGAAATGGATCATCGCAATTTTCCAAAAAGGGATGGTATAGATTTTTATCATACTTACAAAGAAGATTTAAAAATGCTTCGTGAAATGGGACTAAACTCATTTAGAACTTCTATTAACTGGGCACGTATTTTCCCTAATGGCGACGATGAAAATCCAAATGAAGAAGGATTAAAATTCTATGAAGAAATGTTCAAATATATGAGAGAAATTGGACTGGAACCAGTTATCACATTATCTCATTATGAAATGCCTTTAAATATCGCACTGAAATATAAAGGATGGTCAAATAGAAAAACAATTGACATGTTTGTAAGATATTGTACAACTTGTCTAGAAAGATACAAGGATCTGGTTAAATACTGGATTGTTGTAAATCAGATTAATCTTTATGTTTCAGAGTCGTTTAATCATTTAGGAATTCCTAGTGATTCGGTAGATAACTTATTAGAAGCTAAGTGGCAGGGCTTGCATAACGAACTTGTAGCTAGTGCTAGAGTTGTAAAACTGGCTAAAGAAATCAATCCGGATTTTATGATGGGTGCTATGAATGCTGGTTCTCCACGTTTCGCTGAATTTGGCAGTTCTGAAGATGAACTTGCAGCAATCATCAATGGCCATGAGTTCTATTACTATTTCTCTGATGTAGCGATGAGAGGATATATTCCAAATTATATGTATCGTTTCTATGAAGAGAACAATCTCAATATTGAAATCTCCGAACAGGATGAGGAAGATTTAAAGAATGTATGTGACTTCTTTGCTTTCTCTTTCTATAGCACGGCTTGTATTTCAGCTGAAAAGGGACAAATTACCAATCCGTATATTCGCTCTAGAAATGCGTGGGGTTGGGCTACTGACCCAGATGGCTTGCGTATTGCACTAAATCGATATTGGGATCGTTACCAGAAACCATTAATGATTGCTGAAAACGGTATTGCATTTACAGAGAAACTTGGTGAAGATGGTAAGATCCACGATGAATACCGCATTGAAGCGTATCGTGGAAACATTAAATCAATTAGAGAATCCATTTATGATGGTGTTGATTTATTGGGATACTTCCCTTGGGGTCCTATCGATATCGTTTCTTGTTCATCAAGTGAAATGGAAAAACGTTATGGTTTCATTTATGTTGATTATGACAATTATCATAACGGTACTGGTAAACGTTATTTAAAAGACAGCTATTTCTGGTATCAGAAAATGATTGCTTCTAATGGAAACGATTTAGATTAATCTTTGTGTTTGGCAATAAAATATACCTTTAGAATTACCCTTGATATGAGGGTTTTTCTATGTTTTATGCGTTAAAGAACTTTAACTAAATGAGCGTCATTAACATAAATTGATATCATTAACATTTTTTATGTTAATGTTGCGAAAAAATGTTAATGACATGGATATGAAAGAAATATGACAAAATGTAATATACCTATTAATAATAAGCGTTATTCAAAATAAAGCTTAATTAATAGAATGATAGAAAAGGAAATATAACAATATGAATAAGACTAAACTATCATTCTCACAAAGACTACTTTTAGCTACTACTTTATTTGGCATGTTCTTTGGTGCCGGTAATCTAATCTTCCCGGTATTTCTGGGCCAGTTGGCTGGTAGAAACATTATTATGGCTACTATCGGTTTCTGCATTACTGCTGTAGGAATTCCTTTGCTTGGTGTAGCTGCTATTGGTAATACACATTCCAGTAATCTGCAGGAACTATCAGAAAAGGTATCTAAACCATACAGTATCTTTTTTACCTGCTTATTATATTTGACTATTGGTCCATTCTTCGCGATTCCAAGATGTGCGACTGTATCGTTTACTACTGGTGTAGCCCCTTTATTTGCAGGAGCTAATGAGAAAATAGCTTTATTTATCTTCTCACTTATCTTTTTTGCGCTAGTCTTATTCTTTTCTTTAAAACCACAGAAGATTACAGTATGGATTGGTAAGATTATTAATCCATTATTCTTATTATTCTTATTTATTCTAATTACTGTTGTTTTGACTAAATCAACTGTAAGTATAAATACACTAAATCCCGAAGCAGCTTATGAAAGCGGTGCTTTCTTCTCTTCATTTATTGAAGGCTATGGCACTATGGATGCGATTGCTGGTTTGGCATTTGGCATTGTTGTTATCGATATTATCAGATCTTGGGGAATTAGTAATGATTCTGATACAGCTAAGGAAGTAATTAAGTCAGGTATTATTACTGCGACAATGATGGCTGTAATCTATATCTTGATCATTATTGTTGGTGCTAAATCAAAAGGTGACTTTGGTTTACTGGAAAATGGTGGTGTAGCTTTAAGAGAAATTTCTAAATTATACTTAGGGCCTATTGGCTCAATTGTTCTGGCTCTAACCATTACCTTTGCTTGTTTAAAGACTTCTATTGGTTTAGTTACAAGTTGTGGTGAAGCATTTGAAAGAATGTTTAAGTCAAAGATCTCTTACAAGGCCTGGGCTATTGGTATTACCATCTTTGCCTTCCTGGTATCAAATGTTGGTTTATCAAGAATTATCGAATATTCTATTCCGGCTTTAATGTTTATTTATCCATTAACAATCACATTAATAATCTTGGCATTAGTTGGTAACTTATTTGATCATTCAAAGTATGTATATCAGACAGTAACAGTATTTACTTTTATTGCAGCACTATTTGATTTATTTAAAACTTTACCAAATAGCATGATAGATAAATTTAATTTAAACATCTTTATTAACTTTGCTGACAAGTTCTTACCTTTCTACGGTATGAACTTAGGCTGGGTAGTACCAGCAATTATTGGTTTAGCAATTGGTTTATTAATTAAAAAACAGAGATCATAAGGTCTCTGTTTTATCCTTTTACAAAAGTGTTTTGAACAAGATTAATGAAATAGTTATAATCATTAATCTTTTTATGTGATTCGGACCAGGTCTTGGAAGTGAAGATTGAAACTACATTTTGGAATAAGTTTTTAAATTCATTTCTGTCATTAGAATTAACAACCAATACCAGTACTATATCAACAGTGTTCATATCCCATTTAAGCCCTTTTGGACATACTCCAACCAGAATTCGAGTTTCTTTATTGGTGGTGTTTAAAGTGTGTGGCATAGCGATGTTATGGAAGGCAGTAGCTGATAGTTTTTCTCTTTCCAAAACTTGTGTTTCAAAGCCTTCTTCAACATATCCTTTTAGATATGCGCTGTTACATAATATATGAATAATTTCTTCTTTACTTAAAGATTGATCGTTGATGATTGTGAAACAGTCTTCTGAGAATAATCTGTAAAGATTCTTGTTTTTATCAATCTTCTTTTTCAGTAATATTGTTTCAACGATATATTGAATGTTTGCGAAATCATTATCATTGATAAAAGGAGTAATCTTTACTAAAGGTATATCTTTTTCTAATTATCCCCTTTGAGTGGATAAGACTAAGTCGATTGAATCATTTAATTCCAGATCATCAAATGAAGTATAAATACCTTTGATTTCTACAAACTGCTGAAAGTTATATAAAAGATTATTGGTAATAGTTTCTTTCAAACTGTAGTAATCAGGAATAACCAGTAAGGTATTAACTTTAAGTCTGGTGTTTCTATCGATGGATAATCCGACATGTAAGGCTATATAAGATATTTCACTTTCATTTAAGTGAATGTGATTGTATCTTTCGTTGATTAATTTAGATATATAAACCGATACATCAAAAACTAATGGATATTCATCTTTTATACTCTTCAAAAGAGGGTTATGTGCAGTCTTATTGAAGATTCTAAGCGTCTTGCTTAGATGTAATGAGAAACGAACCTTAAAGTTATTATTATCCAGTTGTATTGAATAGTTTTCATAAACCTTAGAAGTAATGTAATCTACAAAATCAATAATTTCCTGTTCTACATAGTTTCTTAGTTCCATTAAATACATATTTACGTCCAGAACCTGTTTAGTATTCAGTTCAATTAATGGAACAATGTTTATTAATTCGGAAGAATCAATCCTAACATCCATCAATTCTTCAAGTTTATTGAATACTTCCTTGGCTACTTCTGTATAAATAGAATCGATGTAGCTGGTATTTTCAACGCGATAATTAGCAATAACTCTTTCAAGCATAATACAGACATGAAGAGTGATATCAATTAAACCAAAGTCATCAATTGTTAGGCGATGCTTCATGATTGTCTCAAGCAGAATATTTTTAATTCTTACCACATCGAATTCAGGGAAAGTTTTGATAAGCGTATCAAAACTTAAAAGACCTTCGTCAACTTCGCTGTAGATTGTTTCTGTCATTAATGTACGAATATCTTTTTCTTTACCAATGATAGAGATCATATCTTTCTTTTTGGAAAGAATGAGATTGTATTTATCAAGAGTATTTCTTATTTGAGCCAAATCATTATTTAAAGTAGATTCGCTGACATATAATTCGTCAATCAAATCATAGAAGTTGATGCCTTCTTCTTTTAACAGCAATTCTTTTATAATGTGCTGCTGCCTCATTGGTGAAGTCACATTGCTTTCAGGATTAAAAGAGTTTAACTTCAATTTTATTTCATCAGCTAATTCGTTATTAATTTTGTACCCCTTGCTAGAAGAAAGAACATAAGGGTTATTTGTATTGATTGTTTTAATCAGCGTTCTTAATGTTCTGGTTGATACGTTTAAAAAACGACAAATCAGATCTGATTTAACCCAGTCGTTATTGTCCAGCAAGTATTGAAGAATTAGTTGTTCTTTTTGCATATACAGTCCTTATAAATAATATTAGCTTGTTACTGTGCAAAAATGAAACAGGCAATTGCACAGTAAGCTATGCAAAAGTTTATTTGAGCAATATTAGATTCGCTGAGAGAATGAAATTAGAGGTAGATAAATATGGCATTATCAGAATTAATTAAAAATGGATTAGTGCTAGATTTTGAATGTGATAATCAGGAAACATTCTTCAACACACTATATGAGACTTTGAAAGATGAGTATGTAAATGAAGATTTCCTATCAGCAATAAAGATTCGCGAATACGAGTTCCCTACTGGTCTAATGACTAGAAGCATGGCGGTAGCTGTACCACATGTCGAATCGGAATATGTATATAAGAATGCTTTGATTCTTTGCAGGTTCAAGAAACCGGTTGATTTCAGACGAATGGATGACTTTGATAGTTTTATCGGAGTTGAATTAGCCTTCGTCTTACTGATTACTGATCCTACTGTTCATATCAAGACATTACAGGATTTAACTAAGATCTGGCAGAATGATGAAATTTTGAAAGAACTTACTACAAGCACAAAAGAAGAAATCGTTGAGATTGTAAAGGGAATTGAATCATGACAATACGTGAAAACTTAATTGATAGAATTATTGAACTATCTAATATTCAGGCCATTTCTTCAAGAGAAGAAAGAATGATTGATTACCTGAAAGAAGTCTTTAAAGATACTTCTTATACAGTAACTGTAGATAATATTGGCAATATTACTGCATATCATCCAAAACAGGAAGAAGGCAAACAGAAAGTATTGGTGTTTGCACATATCGATGAAATAGGTATCATCGTTAGAAAAATCAGTGAAGATGGTTTCATCTACATTGAAAGAATGGGAGGCGTAACTACAACCATCATGCCTGGCCAACACTTTGAATTTGATACACCTAATGGCTTTGTGGATGGTGTTATCGGTGTTCAGGGTCATCATTTTATGGATCAGGAAAACAAGTTCTCTGTATATCCAATAAAGAAAATGTATGTAGATGTTTGTGCATCAAGCAAGCAGGAAGTGCTGGATATGGGAATTGATGTTGGTACAATGGCTACTTTCAGTCAAAAGTGTGAACTTATCAACAACAAGTATCTAAGAGGTAAGGCTATTGATAACCGTGCCGCAGTTGGTATCCTTGTTGAACTGGCACTTGAAATGGAAAAGAAAAATCCTGATGTAAATCTGATTTTTGCCTTCCCAGTACAAGAAGAATTCAATATTCGTGGCTTAATGCCAGTAATAAGAAAAGTCAAACCAGATATTGCTATCGGTTTAGATATCACTTGCAGTTGCGATACACCAGATATGGATTACAACGATGTAAAGATGGATGGTGGTCCAGCAATTGCATATATGAACTTCCATGGTGGAGGTACATTGGCTGGTGTACTACCAAATATGAAATTAGTTAAAGATTTTGAAGAAACAGCCAAGGAAATGAATATTCCATTGCAGAAGGAGATTTCTCCTGGTGTAATTACTGAAAATGCATTTGGCTTATTCGAAAACGAAGAAGGTATTAAGGTTGGAAACTTATCAATACCAACCAGGTATACACATACACCATTTGAAATTGCTTCAGTAGGGGACATTGTGCAACTCTATAATCTAATGCACGAAATGTTACTGAAACGATTAAAGGGTTAGAAAGGAACTTAAGGGTGAAAACAATAATTGTAGCTTGTGGATCAGGTATCGCAACTTCAACGATAGTTAACTCTAAGCTATCGGAATTGTTGGACAGTAATGGAATTGAATACAGCCTAATTCAGTGCAGTATCAATGAAATTGATTCCTATGTTGGCGAAGCCGATCTCATAATTAGTTCCATGCAGATTATGAAACAATATCCAATTCCTAAAATTACGGGTATTGCATATCTGACTGGAATCGGTGAAGACGCATTGAATCAGCAGATTCTAGATGCATTAAAGTAAGGGGATAAAAAATAATAATATAAAAAGAATTTAAAGGAGATAATTATGGAATTCTTACAATCTATTTTCTCTGTGATTAGTGGTTTAGGAAACTACATCATGGTTCCTGTTATGATCTTCATAGTAGGATTAATCGTCAGATGTAAGCCAGGCAAAGCCTTAAAAGCTGGTATTACAGTTGGTATTGGTTTAATTGGTTTGGATCTAGTTATGGGTCTTGTTTGGACACACATCAGCCCAGTAGCTAACCTATTAGTTGAAAACTTCAACTTAAACTTAAATACAATCGATACAGGTTGGGCTACAGCAGCTGCATTAGCATTCTCAACAACAGTTGGATCTTTCATTATCCCATTCATTATTGTTGTGAATGTTGCAATGATTAGCTTAAAGGCTACAAAGACTATCAACATCGATATCTGGAACTACTGGCATTATGCTTTCTCAGGTGCTGTAGTTTACTTACTAACTAAGAATATCTTATTCGCATTCGTGGCAGCAGCTACTCACTGTATCGTTGCCTTAGTAATCGCCGATAGAACAGCTGATCAGGTTCATAAAGTTATGGGTCTTCCAGGCGTATCTATCCCTCAAGGTTTCGCAGTTACTGAATATCCAGTATTCACATTATTAGATAAGCTATACGACATGGTAGCTCCTAAGTCTAAGGAAGGCGACAGCTCATCTACAATTGAAAAAGTTTCTAATAATAAAGTATTAAATGTATTAAAAGATCCAGTATATCTTGGTTTAATCCTTGGTGTATTACTAGCATTATTAGTAGGTTATGATATCAAGTCCGCATTAACAGTAGGTATGTCAATGTCAGCATTAATGTTCTTATTACCAAGAATGGTTAAGGTATTAATGGAAGGCTTATTACCTATCTCTACTGCTGCAAAAGACTTCATGTCTAAGAAGTATGAAGGTTCTGAATTCTTAATTGGTATGGATTCAGCTATCTTATTAGGTCATCCTACAACATTAGCAGTTGCTCTATTATTAATCCCTATCACTCTAGTATTAGCTATGATTCTTCCTGGAAATACAACTCTTCCATTAGGTGACTTAGCTTCTACAGCATACTTCGTATCTATGGCTTCTGTTATCCATAACGGTAAGTTTGGTAGAACATTAGTATCAGGTACAGTTATGATGGGCATCGTATTAGTAGTAGCTTCATTCTTCGCTCCACAGATTACTGCATTCGCAGCTTCTGGTGCTGTAGCAATCCCTGAAGGCGCTGCTTCTATCACTGCATTATCAGCTGGTAACTTATTCGCATTCATACTTCATTGGGCATTCAAGTTAAAGTATGTTGGTCTAGCAGTTGTAATTGCTCTTGATGTATTACTAGTTATCAAGCACAGACAGACTTTAGCAAAAGAAGAAAACAAATAATAAACAACACATAATAATTGATCAGCAGTAGCAATACTGCTGATTCTACTAAAAAGGAGAAATAATGAGTTTAGATTTTTACGCTGATTACAGCAATTGGACAGAAGAATTATT